>CAYYXP010000036.1:0-19838 GCA_964475685.1 uncultured Gemmatimonadaceae bacterium
GGCGCGGACGCTCGCGATCATCGCCCGGTTCTTCGGCGTATCCGGCAGCATGTCGAGCAGCCGGGTACTGACGTAGACACCGGGCTCGATGGTGAAGACGTCGCCTGTCACGAAGGGCCCGGGGCCCGACCCGGTGAGCGGAGGATCGTGAACCTCGAGCCCGATGCCGTGACCGAGTCCGTGAGCCATGTAGAGGAAATACTGCTGGCAGCGGAAGGGGTCCTGACCGCAGTTGTCGGCCCATGGCGGATCGAAGGTCGCGTCCACCCCTTCGGTGAGCCCGAGCCGCGCGACGCCGCGCGCGACCACCGCCCTGGCCGAGTCGCGCCACGCTTGGTAGGACGCGCCGGGGCCGGCCACCTTCTCGGCGGCCTTTTGTGCGTCGCGGACAACCTGATACACCGCGCGCTGCTCGGCGGTGAACTTCCCACTGACCGGCACGGTGCGGGTCACGTCGGCGGCGTAGCCTCCGTATCCTGCTCCCACGTCCATGACCACCACATCACCCGCGAGCATCCGGCGGGTGTTGGTGTTGTAGTGATACTGCGTGGAGTTGGCCCCCGAGCCGATGATCGACACGAATGCGGGGCCGTCGCCACCGGTCCGCCGAAATGCCGACTGGAACAGTGCTTCCACCTCGTATTCGTACATGCCCGGCCGCACCGTTCGCATCGCTTCCCGCTGCGCCTCGACGGTGATGTTGATCGCCCGGCGGAGCATCGCCTGCTCCGCGGGGCTCTTGCGGGCGCGGAGGCTGTCCACGATCGGATGCGCGTCGCGCGGCTCGAGCCCGCCGTGGGCGGCCACGAACGTGCGCATGAAGCTCGCGCCCCGGGTGAGAGAGTCGGCGGCGGCGTAGTCGGAGCCCGAGAAATCCCGAAGGGTGTAGAAGGGGAGCCCGGTCGCGGCCAGCGAATCGAGCGCCGGCCGGAGGGCGGAGGCGGAGCGCGCCCCAAGGCCGGTTGCCTTCGTTACCGCTGCGGAATCGGGCGGGAAGCCGTCATACAGCTTGCGGCGCGGGTCGCGCGGGTGGAGATAGAGCGTGCCCGTCATCCGCCCGCCCCGCGCCACCAGCACGAGGGCCGCGTCGGGCTCGAGGAATCCGGTCAGGTAGCGGAACGCGGGGAGCTGCGCGGGCCGGGAGAAGCCGGTGGGCGTCACAGCGCCGAACGCCACCACGACGCCGCTGTCGAGATGGGCGGCGAGGGAGTCGCGGCGGGCGGCGTACTCGGCGGCGGGGATCGCCTGTGCGGCCGCCGCGGCAGGTGCCAGCAGCAGGAGGAGCAGGAACGACCTCATCGAATCCTCTGTTTTGGGACGGGAGGACGATAGGAGCGCGGACCCTTCGGAGGAAGGGGCAGACGTCGTCGCTCTCGCATCCTGAGAGGTTGGCCGGGGTGGCGCGGCGCGACCGCTACACCCAACGCTTTATGTCACAATGACTTGTACTACGTTGTCGGGCGGCACATCGATTGCCCCTCACCGGCCGCATGCGGCCGCGCCGGATCGCCCTCCTCCTCTGTGCCCTGACATACGTGGGAGGCTGCGGCTTTGATCCAGTCGGCGAGCAGCCGATGATCGCCCCCGACATCTATCGAACCTGGTGGGACAAGACCGAGGCGTGCTCCGGCCTGACCGGGGACTTCGACCGGGTCGAATGGCTGGTGGTGCCCGGGCACGGCTTCACCTGCTCGAGCGGGCAGTGCGCCGGGCATTGGGAATCGGATCATCGCATCTTCCTCGCGTCCGACTGGCAGGCCCACGAGATGGTCGTGCGCCACGAGATGCTGCACGACCTGCTCGGACGCGCCGGCCACCCCGCTCCGCCGTTCGGCCAGGGGTGTCCGCTCACCTGGGAGACGTGGACGGGAGGCGATTCGACGCTGGTGACGGCGGCGGCCGATATCGTCGTCGAGTAGCAGCCTTTCCCGGGTACTTTCCTTCCTGAATCATTTCCCCTCCCCGCTCCGTCCATCCGCGATCCCTGTTAGCTTGGGTTACTTTGCCCGGAGCCCGCTGATGCGACTGCTGTCCCGCCTTCTGCCTCTCCTCATCCTTGCCGGATGTCGCGACCCCGCGCCGCCGCCCCCCGATCCCGCCTCGCTCGACCCGATCGCGCGGCGGTACCTGACGCTCGTGCTGGCGCTCAGCGCGCACGACGCCAGCTACGTGGACGCCTACTACGGGCCCGATTCGATTCGGTCACAGGCCCTGGCCGAATCGCTGAGCGTGGTGCAGATCGAGGCCTCGGCGGATTCGTTGAAAGCGATCCTGGGGGACAGCACTCCGCGGTACGCCGACTCGCTCGTGGCGCTGCGCCACCGCTACCTCCGTACGCAGTTGGGAGCGATGGCCGCCGGCGCGCGCATGCTGGGAGGCGAGCGCCTGTCGTTCGACCAGGAGGCGCTGGCCCTCTACGATGCCACGCCGCCGCATTTCCCGGACTCTCACTTTGACTCCCTCCTGGCCCGCCTGGATACGCTCCTCCCCGGACGGGAGCCGCTGGCGCAACGCTTCCAGCGATTCCGAGACCGGGTCATGATCCCGGCAGGGCAGGTGGATACGGTTTTCAGGACCGCGATCGCCGCTTGTCGCGCGCGCACTCTCGCGCGCATGCCGCTCCCTCCGGGGGAGCGCTTCGACCTGGAGTACGTGAAGGGGACGCCCTGGAACGCCTACAACTGGTACAAGGGGAGATACCTGAGCCTGATCCAGGTCAATCTCGACTTCCCGATTCCGGTAGACCGGGCGGTGGATCTCGCCTGTCACGAGGGATACCCCGGGCACCACGTCTACAACGCGAAGCTCGAGGAATCGCTGGTGCAGCGGCGCGGGTGGCTGGAGTTCTCGGTGTATCCGCTGTTCACCCCGCAGTCGCTCATCGCGGAGGGCACCGCGAATCTCGGGATCGACATGGTGTTTCCTGCCGCCGAGCGGACGGCGTACGAGCGGGACTCGCTGTTTCCGCTGGCGGGTCTGGACACGGCGCTCGCGGTGCGCAACGCGGCGGTACGCGAGGTCGTCGAACGGCTCAACTACGCGCGGAACGAAGTGGCGCGCCGCTATCTCGACAGGGAGCTCGACTCGACCGCGGCGCGGCTGGCCATGGCGCGCTATTGGCTCATCACGCCGGAGGCGGCGGCCAAGAACCTCCGTTTCATCGATAGCTATCGCAGCTACGTCATCAATTACAACCTGGGCCGCGACATGGTTGCCGCATGGGTCGCGCGGGCGGGCGGGGATTCACCGGAGGGGAGGTGGCGGGTGTTCAACGAGCTGCTGAGCTCTCCGCGGCTTCCGGGTGATCTGCAATAGTCCGCGGCGTTCAGGTGGGCTGCCGGCCGCCGGTCACGGTCCCTTCAAGCGCTGCATGTCCAGAAGTATCGCCGCCGGTGTGACCGGACCGCCCAGAAATTCCTCCACAACCTGGCGTGAGGGGCGCTCGAGACCGAACCGGAACAGCCGTGGCGCCACCCATCCGTACCACGTCGAATCGCCGGCCGCGAACGCCCCATGCAGCTCGACGGTTCGCGCCCGGATGGCCGCGATGAGGATGGAGCCCACCGAGTAGTTCATCATGTACCCCGGCTCGTCTATCAACTGCCTGCGCATCGCCCACCAGGAAAGCTCCGGGTGAGGGCGGATGTGCAGGTAATCGCTGGTGAGCCGGGCCCAGATGGCGTTGGGGTCTCCAGCCGGGTCTCTCAGCATCTGCGCCTCGAGCAGTGCCCAGGCGACGTCCATCGCGATTCCCGCATAGCGGGCGCGGAGACCATCGACCAGCGGGACGGTGTCGCCGAGCCACCGTCGCTGCCATGCCGGCTCGGTCACGTCGAGCGCCACGAGGTCTCCCAGCGCCTCGCTCAAGGGATCGCTGTCGGGCCAGTCGGCGTAGGCGGGACGGGTGCGGATCGCGGCGATGTGGATCGCGTGCCCGGTCTCGTGCAGCAACTCGGCGAGATTGTCGAGCCCTCCCTCCCGGTAGGTCGCGAACACCCATGGTTCTCCCGGGATCCACCGTTCTCCCCGCAGCCGGGCCCGTGCACCGAAGGTGGTGTACGCCACCGGGGTTTTCCCCTCGCGCGGCGCGAGATCGTACTGCACCCGGAGCGTGGAGACGTCGGCGCCGAGGGCACGGTAGACCTCGGCGTTGAGCCTCTGGAGGCCCTCCGCGGAAATCTTCGGGCTCAGCGTGCGGCTGGCTGCTCCGGCGGAGTAGTACCAGTCCCACGGCTCCACCAGTGAATCGGGGGTCGCGTCGCGCCAGGTCTCGAGAATCGCGTAGAGCCACCGCTCGAGCGAGTCCGGCGGGACACCGGATGCCCGTGCCTGCCGCACCGCCGCCGCCTCCCCGGTTCCCCGCCGCCGGACCTCCAACCCGATGAGGGTGCGGTAGGGGCTCTGCGGCTCGTTGCCGCCGTTGATGCTCTGCCAGACCGGCTCCAGGGCGAGGAAGAGGCGCCGCCGCTCCCCGGGATCCGCGGTTTGCGCAATTGCGCCGAGGACCGAGAGGCGGTCGAGGGTGTCGCCGCCCGCCACGACGTGGTGCTGGGCCCACCCGTAGCAGCCGTAGATTCGCTTGCGGAGGGAGTCGAGCCCGCCGACACCCTGTGAGACCGCGGCGGGGTCGTAGGCGCAGCCGGGCTGCGCGTTCGCGGGCGGGGCAGCCGCCGCGGACAGGGCGAGGTGGCCGAGGTCGCGTGCCAGCGCCGCGCGCATGACACCGAGGGCGCGCGCGTCATCGGGGGCGAGCGCCGCCGAGTCGGTGGACGCGAGGCGCGCTGCCACCCGGGCCCGCAGCTCGTCGTGGCGACGGGCCATGGTGTCGAGCGGAAGCCCCTCGGGCGTCGCAACGAGGCCTGCCGCCGCGGTGACGTCGTAGCGGTCGCGAAGGGCCCGGAGGTCGGCGTAGGCCGATTCCGCGGCCGCGATGCCTGCCTCCGGCGACACGGCTGCGGGCGGCGCGGTCGTGCAGGCGGCGAGCATCACGGCTGCGGCGAGTCTACCGTTTCTCATTGGTCCGGCCAAGGTGTGGCCGCCTGCGCCACCACAGCCAATAGAACCCCACGTTGACCAGGACGACGATCACCCCGAGCACGATCTGGATGCCGCGCGTGAGTCCGCTCGGATAGATCGCCGCGGTCAGGTAGTGCTCGATGAAACCCCCGGTGTACCCCGCCTCTCCCCCCCTCCGGCGGAGGGACTGCTCGAGCGGGGTGAGGGGGCAAATCCCTCCGATGAACTCGATCAGCGCCCCCCAAAGCGCGACGGGCAGGTGCACGTACGCCACCCGTGGCCAGCGGAGCAGCAGCAGTCCGCCGGCCGCCACGAAGAGCACGAATCCCATGTGGAGGAGGAGCAGCAGGTCGGCAAGCGCGCGGAAGAGCATGCGGCTGCGGGTCTACGGCCACACCGTCACGTGGCCTCCACGACTTCCCGGATGCGCGAGAGCTGCCGTAGATGCGCCAGGTCGTGCCCGGCGTAGATCTTCCGCATGAGGCCGAGGCTTTCCTCGCCGCGCTCGCTGTGGAGCCCCACGCGGGTGAGGTCGGCCTCGGTAAGATGCTCCCAGAGGCGGAGATTGCCCCGGCGGACGAGGGTGAACTGGTCCAATGCCTCCGCGAACGGCACCTCCTCGTAGCGCAGCCGCTCGGCCCAGAGGTCCTGGTCGAACCCCGCAAGCGGCGGGCGGTCCTGCGCGAGTGTCAGGCGGAGGCGCACCGCCCCCATCAATTCGGCGTCGGCGAGGTGCTGGACAACGTGGCGGATCGACCACTTGCCCGGTTTCTCCGGCTTCTCGACCTGCGCGGCCCCGAGGCCGGACACGATGACCGAGATAGTCGGGGGAGTGGCTCGGAGCACGTCCACCGGGTCGCGGTCGCCAAGCAGATCGAGGAGCGCTCGGGTGTAGAGTGCGGCCTCTCCAGTGGCCGACGGCCCAGAGTTCGTCAAGATGGACATGGTTGCCCCTTCATTCGCCGCGGGCGCGGTAGACGGTGTTCCCCTCCAGCAGCGTCCTCACCACCTTGACGGTGTGGATCTGATCCACCGGAACGTCGAACAGGTTCCGATCGAGGATCACGAGGTCGGCGAGCTTCCCCACCTCGATCGAGCCGGTCTCGCGCTCCAAGCGGTTCGCGTAGGCGGCGTGGATCGTGTACAGAGAGATCATCGTCGGCAGGTCCACCCGTTCGGCAGGGTTCCACACCGGCATGCCGGGCCGCTCGGGGTCGAGGTGGGTGATGCCCGTCTCGATTGCATCGAGCGGGTTGAGTGACGACACCGACCAGTCGCTCCCGCCCGACACTACGGCACCGGTGCGCACCATGCTCGCGATCGGGTATTCCCAGCGCGACCGCTTGGGCCCCAGCGCGGGATCGGCGAGCTTTGTGAGGTATTCGTCGCCATTAGCCCAGAGCGCCTGGAAGTTGGCCACCACACCGAGTTCCCGGAATCGGGGAATGTCGGCGGGATCGATCAACTGGAGGTGGGAGATGGAGTGACGCGAGTCGCGGGCGTCGTTCCGCGCTCTTGCCTTCTCGAAGGCATCGAGCGTCATGCGGACAGCGCGGTCGCCGATGGCGTGGACGTGAATCAGGAAGCCGTCGCGATCGAGCGCCGCGGTAAGCCGGTCGAGCGTCGGCTGGTCGTAGGTGGGCGTGCCGGCGTCTCCGGGGCGGTCGAGATACGGCTCGAGCAGCGCCGCCGTACGGCTCTCCATCACGCCATCGGCGAAGAGCTTCACGGCGATGGGGTGGACGCGGGGAGAGGCGAATCGTGTCCGCCACTCGCGCAGGCGGGGGAGAAGGGCGTCACCCGTGTCTGCTCCGACGGTGAGCGCCGCGACGACGCGAAAGGTGAGCTTCCCCGCCCTGTCTGCCTCGTGGTATGCCCTGAGCTCCCCTTCCCCAGCATTGGCGGCGAAGACGGTCGTGAGGCCGAAGGCGTTGGCACTGTCCTGTGCCAGCTTCAGACCCGCCGATCTCTCCGCATCGGTGTAGTCAGGCAAGAGCCTCGCGACGAGATCAATCGCCTTCTCTCGCAGCGCCCCGGTCGGCTCGCGAGTCCGCGGGTCGCGCTCGATGCGTCCGGCGGGCGGGTCGGGCGTGACGCGGGTAATCCCGGCCAGGGCCCGCGCCGTCGAGTTGACCCACGCGGAGTGTCCATCCATCGCGTACAGGAGCGCCGGGCGGTCGGGAACGGCATCGTCGAGCATTGCCTTCGACGGGTTCGCGTTCGGGAAGAGCGGAAGCTGCCAGCCCTTGCCGCGGATCCACGTCAATTCCGGATGTGCCGACGCGCAGGCTCGAACCGTATCCACGACCTCCTGCGCCGTGCCGGCGTCGAACAGGAGGCATCCACTCAGCTCCACTCCGCCCTCCACCGGGTGGACATGTGCGTCCTGGAATCCCGGCAGCACCATCCGGCCCGCGAGATCCACGACCTCTGTGGAAGGGCCGATCAGCTCCGCGGGCGGATCCCCGCTGCCCACGTAGATGATCCTGCCCTTCCGCACCGCAACGGTCGTGGCCCAGCTCCTCGCGGCGTCCACGGTGTACACCGCCCCGCCCCGCAGCACGAGATCCGCCGGCTCCGTGTGGCCGGCCCCTCCGCTGTCCGGCTCCTTCGCGCAGGCCGTGGCGAGCAGCGCGCAGCAGAGTCCGGCCATGCTCGACGACCGGCTCACCAGGCGATTCCGTGGTCTTCCCCGTGGTTGCTCGACGCGCCCCACATCGTGCCGTGGGCCCGGTCGAAGAGGATGCCGTTGATCGGTCCCGACGTACGGTCGGCAAATTCGAGCGTGTATCCCATAGTCCTGAGTGCAGCGCGAACGCTGTCCGGCGTGGAGGAGGCGACGAGAAGCCTGCCGGGCCGGGACACGTGCTCGCCGAAGGACGATCGCATCTGGCCGCTGTTGATGTTCGGCGCCTCCGCCGCCTGCTGCGGCGTCATGCCGAACTCGACGATGTCGAGAAACCACTGGAGCAGGTTCTGGTCCTGCGCGTCGCCGCCCTGCATCGCGAAGGAGAGATAGGGCGTGCCGTCCTTCATGGCCAGCGTGGGCGTGAGCGTGACGCGGGGGCGCTTGCCCGGCTCTATCACGTTGTAGGGCCCGTCTTCCGCCCGGGTGACGAAGCTCTGGGCCCGCTGGCTCAGGCCGACACCGGTGCGCCCGGCGATGACGGCCGGGATCCATCCCCCGCTCGGCGTTACCGACACCACCCATCCCTCCTCGTCGGCAGCTTCGATGGATGTGGTGCCGGCGTGGAACTGGGCGCGGAACGCCGAGTCGGTCATTCCCATCTTCCGTGTCGAATCCGGGGCCGGCACCGGGGTCCATCCCGCCAGCAGCGACGCGAACGGGTTTACCTCTCCCTGGTAGGGATAGGGGTCGCCCGGCTTGACCGTCGAATCGTTCCGGCTCCAGTTGATCTCGGCATACCGCGCCTTGGCGTACTCCTTCGAGAGCAGCCCCTTCACCGGCTCCTCGGGCGGGAAGTACGGGTCGCCATAGTAGAAGTCGCGGTCGGCGTAGGCGAGGTTCATCGTCTGGTAGAGCGCGTGGATGTACGCCGGAGAGTTGTAGCCCATCGCCTTGAGGTCGGCGTTCTCCAGGATGTTGAGTGCCTGGAGCATGACCGGCCCCTGCTGCCAGATCGGGAGCTTGTAGACGGTGATGCCCTTGTAGGTCGTGCTGAGCGGCTCCTCGATGCGGACCTTCCAGGCCGCCAGGTCTCCGAGGGTGATGAGCCCGCCCTCTTCCTGGACACCGCGCACCAGCTCGCGGGCGATGTCTCCCCGGTAGAACCGGTCGTACGCGGCGTAGATCGCCTCCTTCCGGCTCTTGCCGGCCTTGAGGGCCGAGCGCTCCGCCTCGACCAGCTTTCGAAGCGTGGCGGCGAGGTCCTTCTGCGCGAACATTTCGCCGGGCTCCGGCGCCTCGCGCCCCTGCCCCGCGTGCGGAAGGAACAGCGCACGCGAGTACTTCCACTTCCTGATCTGCTCCTTCTCTTCCTCGATCGAGTTCGCCGTTTCGGCCTCGATGGGGTATCCGTCGGCCATCTGGATGGCCGGCGCGAGCACCTCGGCGAGCGACAGCTTCCCGTATTCCGCCAGCATCGTCATCAGGCCGCCGGGCGTGCCCGGAGTGACAGCGGCGAGCGCGCCGTACTCCGGCGGATACCGGTATCCCCGCGACCGGTAGAAATCCGCCGTGGCGCCCGACGGGGCGACGCCGAGGGCGTTGATGCCGATGACCCTCTTGAGCCCGGGATGGTAGATCAGCGCCTGCGTCTCGCCGCCCCAGGAGAGCACGTCCCACATTGTGGTGACGGCGCCAAGCATGGCGCAGGCGGCATCCACCGCGTTGCCGCCCTTGGCGTACATCAGCGCGCCGGCAGTGGCGCCGAGCGGCTTGCCGGTGATGGCGAGCCAGTGCTTCGCGTGGAGTGGAGGCTTCTGGGTCTGCTGGGCGGCGAGCGGAGCGGCCATCGCGCAGAGAACTCCCGCGAGGATGCTGGGCAGCATGCGGATACGCGTCATGTCATGTTCCTGCAAGCGTTGGCAATTCTAATTTGACCAGGTGCATCGGTGGGGCTATCGGGAGAATCTACGATGATTTTCGCACGGCGCCTCGGGCGACTCACCGGTTTCCGCCGTGCAGGCTGGGCTGGCTTGAGTCGGAGAGGCGGGGTTTGCCGCTACCGTCGGGCCATCGCTGTGTCGGACGACGGCGTGGTGTCGAGCCAGGGCAGCTTCGCTTCCCACTCCTTGTAGCGCGGGTCGTCGCGCAGGAAGTCGAACCCGGGGGACACCCGTACCCACTGAAGTTCAGGATCCCGCATTGCCAGCATCGAGTCGAACCAGCGCAGGGTCTCGCGCTTGTCCTGGATGCCGGCGTAGGCAAATGCGAACTCGCTGGGCGCAATCAAATCGCCTGCTCGCTTACGCTTGTCGAGGTCGCGGAGTTCCTGACGGGCCCAATCCGCGAACACAAGGGCCGCCTGCGAATCGCTCGTCGCGCGGGGAAACCGGGCCAACGCTGCGGAATCACCGGACACCTCCCATGACGTGCGAAGTACTTGCAGTGCATCCTGCATCCGACCCATGGCCCGGTAGACATCGGACAGTCCACCATAGGTCCCCCCATCCCGCGGATAATCCCGCAACATCCGTCGGTACGTGGCCTCGGACTCGGCATATCTCCTGGCCAGATAGAGTTGGCGGGCCAGGCGCCTGCCCCAGCGCGGATTCAACGGATCGAGCTCGGACGACTTTCGGGCCTCCGCCACGGCGCTGTCCATCTCCACGCGCCAGCGGAACCATGTCCCCCGCACGGCGTGGGCCTCCGGGTCGGCCGGCTCGAGCGCGAGTCCTCGGTCTATCAGCTCCCCGCCGCGGGGAAGATTCCAGCGCCAAAAGACTTCCATCATGCCGAGGGCGAGGTAAGCGGACGCCGAGGAGCTGTCCAGGGCGATGGCTCTTCTGGCCGCCGCTTCGGCTTTGGGCCACCCTTCCGCCGGCGGCATTTCGCCGAAGACCGTGCTAAGGGCGTACGCATGTGCCAGCCCGGAGAGTCCCGGTGCATACAGGGGCGCCCGCTCGACCAACGCCGCAAAGGTGTCGCGCGATACGCTTTGTGCCGCGGTGAAGCGCAGGGTCAAGCCGCGAAGGTACGAGGCATACGCCGCGGTGTCTTGTCGATACCTGGCGGGGAGCCGGAACGTGGAGTCCCGCTCCGCCTGCATCGGATCCGCACTCGCCGACCGGGACGGCGCCCATGCAGGTCGGAGCGCGAACATCGATACCACGCCCGCCATGACGAGCGCCCCCGCTATCCCTGCCATGGCAGCGGATTTGCGCCGCCGGTGCCTGGAGGATCCAGATGGTATGGAATCAAGGTCTACTGTCTGGGGCGCTGGTGGCTGTGGGGATACTGGAAGCGCCCGGAGGGTTGGTGAGACCTGGGGCTCGATTCGCGCCTTGAGCTCACCGGCGAGCGCGCGCGTCTCGGCCGACGGCTCCGCCGCAAGCTCGCGACGGAGGTAGTCAGCCAGGTCATCATACGCTCGTACGGCGGCGGCTCGCCCGACCGACGCATCCAGGAACCGCATGAGCCGCCGGGCGCCTGCCTCATTGGCTGGCTCCAGCGCCCATGCCCGCTGTGCAGCCGGCACCAGCCCCGCATCGCCACCCCTCTCCAGCTCGTCCACTCGCCGCCATGCCGCGTCGGTCACCGCCCGGCGGAGACTGGCCCGCTGACTCTCCAACCATTGCTCGAACTCCACGGCTCCCGACACGTGGAACCCAGGGACGAGGTCACCGCCCCAGGCCGCCACGGCCTCCTCCCATTGATGTCCGGCCAGCAAGCGCCGCACCTCGAGCGCGTCGCAGCGGACAGCTCCCAGGTCGAGCCCCACGTATCCCTCGCCGCGAGAGACGAACGCCGCCTCGCCCAGCGTCTGGCGGAGACCATAGAGCGCGTTCCGGAGCGAGTGCCGCGCCGACTCGTCATCCGCCTCGGGCCACAGGAGGGCCATCAGGCTGTCCCGGGACTTGGGTCCCGAGGGTTCCGCCAGCGCCAGGTAAAGGAGCAAGGCAAGCCGCTTCGGCTGGGTGAGCGCAATGACCGGCGCACCGCCGTCCGGCGGATGAATCTCGAGAGTGCCGAGTACCCGGATGTCGATCATGGCGCCGGCCAAGAGGACGGATCGCTCCGATCAATGGACGACATGGAGACAGGATGGGGACACCCCAAACATATCATGACGGGACACGCCTCACCGGACCCGCTTCCGTGACCCGTTCAACCACTGCCCAGGAGTGAGTTTATGTCGACCGTCACTAGTGCCCGAGCCTTGGTGCTGATCGCCACCGTTGTGGCTGGAGTTCCGAGTTGCTCCGATCCTTCGGCCCCGCCTCCTTCGGCCCCGCCGGTGCTGACGCATCAAGTGACGCTGGTCGCGGTCGCCACCAGCAACGGCCAGACCGGGGTGATTGGCACCACGCTGCCCCTGCCGCTCCGCGCGCAGGTGCGGTCTGACGGCGCACCGAAGGCTGGCGTGACGGTCTTCTGGCGTCCCTTCGCGGGCAGCGTCTCGCCCACGGAGAGCATCACCGACAGCGACGGTTTCGCCGTGACGGCTTGGACGCTCGGCACAGCCGCCGGCGTCACGGCCACGGATGCGAGGATCGCGGGAGCGCAACCCGCGTCAGTGGCCTTCAGAGCGACGGCCCTGGGGGGCCCGGCCGTCGCTATCGACACGGTGAGCGGAGATGGCCAGACATTGCCCGCAAACCGGACTTTCTCCAGCCTGATCGCCGTGGTTACGGACCAGTACGGCAATGGAGTCAAAGGAGAGTCGGTCACCTGGACCGTGGAGAGCGGGCCGGTCGCTTTTCGCACGATGGGCGGGACAACCGATGCGGGAGGACGGAGCGCCGCGATCGTCGAGCCGAGTGGAACAGTGGGTGCCGCCGTAGTGCGGGCCGCGCTGCCTGGCGGCGCGCCGTCGGTGGACTTCACGCTCACGATCGGACCGCCTGAGTGGGCCGTCGCTCTGAACACGAATGGCTCGTACGCGTTCGTCAGCGCGCAGAACAACAGCAGCAGTCCGGCAGTGGATACCATCCCCGCCGGTCGCACGATGAAATGGACACTCGAGCCTTTCGATTATGACCAGCACGGGGTGGTTTCAGTGGGATCTCCCTCGTTTGAGCGCGTGGACTTCCCGTACGGAAATCCGTCGACGGTCAGCGTGACATTCACCACGCCCGGGACCTATCACTACGCCGATCCCTATTACCCCGGTGTCACTGGCATCGTCGTGGTGCAGTGAACCCCAACCACCTTCCCGAGAGTGCAACATGAGAACCATCGATTCAGCCCGAGCTTCCCGCTCGCGTCCGTCAGCCGTCCTGCTCGCGTGTCTTGGCACCGCCGCCATTCTGGCCTCGTGCTCCACCGACGCGCCGACGGCACCGCAGGGAGAACAGGTCTCAGGGCAGGTCTCGATTGATCAGGAATCCGAAGCCCCGATTTCCGTGTGCCATGGGTCGGGCTCAGCCGGCGCGGTCATCGACGTCTCCTCGTCCCAGCTCGCCAGTCATTTGAGTCACGGCGATTACATCGCCCACCTCGTGGTGAACCACAACGCCGGTCAGACGGAGGATGGCGTGCACTTTCACCGCATCGGGGACGCGATCGGCGCGGCCCGGGCCGGTCGGCTGGCGCGGGGTGAACGGCGATCGGCGGCATGCCGCATTCTGATTACAGTCGCCGACGGGGTATTTCGGGGTAGCGCGCTCCGGCCCGCGGGGCACAATCTGGACCACTTTCCGCTCGTGATAGACGTTCCGGACATCACGCTCCGGGGTGCTCTGGTGATGCGGCTAGACGCCCGCGGACGCGCCACCGGGAATGGAGTGGATCACCGCAGAACCACACTCTCCCCGGTCGAGCCCCTACCTGTGGAAGACTTCTCGACGCCACTCATCATCGCCAACGGACATCCCGGGGGCTCGGCGGGCAACGGTCTCACGGTCGAAGGATTCGTCCTTCAGTCAGGTCAGGATGCTGCGGGCGTGGGGGGGCAGGGCGTGTTCGGGATCCGGGTCCGAGGTCTCCGCATACGAGGCAACAGGTTCGAGGCGGGATTCAGCGAGTCAATAGATCTCCGCGCGACCAGCGCGGTCATTGAGCAGAATCACCTCGGCGGAACCGGCGGCACCTGTGACATCTGCCTGGCGGGGCCAGGCGTGTACCGGGCTACCGGCAATCGCCTGCTGGCCGGTGGAATCCCCGGCTTCCTGACCACTCCCGCGGTGGACCTGCCGATCCCGAACGTCGTGGAGCCGTACGACCTCCCCGTCGCATCGGAGGTCTCGGGCGAGATCACGAACAATGAAGTACGCGATCACCTTCGCCTACCGGTTGGTGTGGGCATTCGCGTCGGGGCGATCGGCCCCGGGGCGCCCGATGTCCGCGGCTCGAGCCACTTCACCATTCGCGATAATCTCCTGGTGAACAACAGGTTCGCGATGATCATCGAAGCCGCGTTTCCGGTGCCGGAGACGGAGCTCAAGAGTGACATCGACGTGACGCTCGGCGGCAACGTCATGCGACAGAGCTGTCAGAACAATCTCCTGGTGGCGCTCACCAGACACACCGCTGCGCTTGGATTGACCGACTTCCCGTACCTGGAGAACTCGACCTACCGATTGGCGCTGGGGGGGGATATCCAGTGGAAGGATGTGTGGTTCGGCCATGAGAAGGGGCACGGCAACACCCTCGTGGTCGACGGGCGCCGGATCCCGAACGGAGTGCGCCAGTTCTACGACCCGGAGACCTGCCCGGGCACGACGGGCTCGCCCTCGAGCGTCGCCCTGAGCGCAATGAGAGCACGATAAGCGGCGACATGTCGGGAGGTGGGACAATTCGCCCAGTGGCAGGATCGTTGTTCATCGATCGGCAGTTTGCCGGACCCGGCTCAGCGGCGTATTGTCTTCAAGTGCGAGCCCGCACCTCGTGGCGGGCTCGCGCCTTCCTACGGAGACAATCATGGGCTGGCTAGGCCGAGCACGGGTGCTCGTCGTACCGCTCGCTGTGCTCCTTGCCGCCAACCTGGCGGCTCAGGGAATCACGACCGCAGCCCTCTACGGCGTCGTGCGCGGCACCGATTCCGCCGGTATCGCCGAGGCGGTCGTCACGGTCACCAACACCGCCAACGGTGAGCGGTGGCGGGCGATCACGACGGCAGATGGGCGCTATGCGGTCGAGTACCTCTCCGTCGGCAGTCCGTATTCGCTCGAGGCGCGGGCCATCGGGTTCGAGCCGGCCGGCACGAATCGAATCACACTCTCCCTCGGCGAACGGCACCGGGCCGACGTCATCCTGATGCCAACCGTCGCCCAACTCGCCGAACTCACCGTCATGGCGCCTGATCCCCGACTGAATGCCGGCCGAACCGGGCCGGCCCAGACGTTCACCGGAGCGCAGGCCACCTCTCTCCCCCTCGGCCGGGACTTTTCCCAGCTCGTCTTGCTGTCGCCCCAGGCCGTTCTGAGCCGCAATGGCGGGATCTCGATCGCCGGGCAGCCCGACCGGCTCAACGGCTTCCAGGTCGACGGGGCCAACAACGCCGACCTGGGCGGTATTCACGGCATTTCCGGCTTCGGGACGCCCGGGGCCACCAGCGGCGTCCGGACCCGGTCGCTAGAGGCGATCAAGGAGTTGCAGGTTCTGGTCGCACCCTTCGACGTTCGCTATGGCAATTTCGCGGGGGGATTGGTAAACGCGGTGACCCGATCCGGCTCGAACCGGTGGGAAGGATCGGTGTCCAGCTATTTCCAGAACCAGGCGCTGACCGGCAAGGACTCGTTGGGCAACCGGGTTGAGGACTTCTCGACAAAGGAGCTGGCGGTTACCGTGGCCGGACCGATCGTGCGCGATCGGGCGGCCTTCTTTCTCGATGCCGGCCTCCAGCAATTCGTCGACGCGCGCCCTCCGTCGATAGGTACCGACACTACGGGCGGGGCCGACTCCGCAGGCATCGGAGTGCGCCGAGAGAGCGTCGTGCGCTTCCAGGACATTCTCAGCAACACTTACCATGTAGACCCGGGCTCGATCGGATCCGCTGGGGCGAGAAATCCGGCGGGCAACCTGTTTGCCAAGATCACCCTGTGGCCGACGCTGAACCAACGCATCGAGTTCTCTCACAACTACGCCCGGGGCACCTCCGAAAGTGGGTTCGGAGCATACGAATTGTCCTCTCACGCGCACGAAGAGCCTGCGACCTTCAACGACAGCCGCGTGACCTGGACCGTCTCGGGCACCGGCCGCTTTGCCAACGAGTTGATTCTCGGGCGACTCGGCGCGACGGAACGCTGTCTTCCCGCCGCCCTGTTTCCCTGGATCGATGTCGGCGTGGGCGCCGAACCCGATATCCAAACGCTCAGCGCCGGGGCGACCAACCTCTGCCCCGACCGTTTCGCCAACCAGACGACCTGGGAGTTGACGGACAACGCGTCTTGGTTCATGGGAGCCCACCACCTGACCTTCGGGACTCACGATGAGACGATCCACCTCAACGGGTCGCGCCGGGTGAGGATCCCAGCGGGCCTTTGGGTCTTCGGCACCCTCGACTCCCTGGAAGCGGGGCTGCCGAAGGAATATGTCCACGACTTCGCGCCGTCGTCCCGGCCCGGAGGCCCCGTAAGCGACTTCAACGTGCACCAGCTTGGCCTCTACCTGCAGGATCAATGGACGCCCGTGGCACGCCTGACGCTTACTGCCGGGCTCCGGTTGGACGTGCCTTTTCTCCCCAGTGCACCAGCCCAGAATCCCACCCTGCTCTCGACGCTGGGCGTCAATACGGCGGTGACACCCAGCGGCAACATGCTGTGGTCGCCGAGGATAGGGTTCAACTATGACGTCGGGGGGCGGGGGGCGACTTTTCTGCGCGGTGGCGTGGGCGTCTTTTCCGGGCGGCCGATGTACCTGTATTTCAGCAACATCTTCGAGACTACGGGACTGGATTGGCAGCGTGTCGCTTGCGAGGGCGCGGACGTGCCCGCCTTCACGATCGATCCGGCGCAGCAGCCGACGGAATGCGTGTCGCGTCCGTCGTTCGTGTTCGAAGTGAACTACTTCAACCCGTCTTTTCGTTTTCCCCAGAATCTTCGGGTGTCGCTGGGCAGCGATTTCCGGTTGCCCTGGAACATGGTGGGTACGGCGGACCTCCTCTACATCCGAGGCGTCAATCAGTTCGATATCACCGAAATCAATCTCGCGCCGCCCGCTGCGAGGTCCGTCGGCGAGGGCGGACGGCTGCTCTACGGCTCGATCGATCCCGGGTCCGGCAGCGCCTCGCCCACCCGGCTGAACCCCGAGTTCAATACCGTGGCCGAGATGCGGAATTCGAGCGGAGACCGGACGATCAGCGCCAGCGGGCAGATCCAGAAGCAGTTCGGGGGTGGGACTGAAGTGAGCCTCGCCTATACCTATACCGATGCGCGAGACCGGATGTCAGCGGATTGCTTCAACGTCACGTGCAACCTCTGGTTTACGCCGCTGGATGGCACCCTCGACGACCGCCAGCTCACCACGTCCAGTTTCGGAGTGACCCACAAGATCACCCTCGGGGCGGTGGTGAGTCTGCCGCTCCAGTTCCACCTGGGCCTGTTCTACAATGGTTACTCGGGACGTCCGTATACCTACTTGATCCGTGGGGACGCGAATGCCGACGGACTCGAGCTCATAGGTGTCGGCAACGACATCATGTACCTACCGCGGGACGCCGCTGACATCACCCTGTCGGATCCGGCCCAGTGGGCCGGCCTCGACAGCGTCATCCGCGCACAGACATGCTTGAGCTCTCAACGGGGACGGATCATGCGCCGCAACAGCTGCCGGGGACACTGGACAACGCTGCTGAACGCGCGGCTGTCCAGACCGTTCGGGTTGGGCAACGGGCAGTCGGTGGAGCTGATGGCCGACCTGTTCAACGCGTTGAACCTGTTCGACCGCAGCTGGGGGGTGCAGCGAACGGTCGCCTCATTTCAGGGGGACCCCGAGATCCTCGAGCTCATCGGCTACGACCAGGCCAACGGGCGGGGGATCTACAACGTCTTTCCGGTGGATCGCAACGTTCGTGACGACGGAGCCACCCGATGGCGGATGCAGCTCGGGGCGCGGTTCGTGTTCTGAGGAGTGGCGTCCGGAATCGGCGGGGCCCGCTCTTCGGGGCCCGGACGGATCGCGGTGTCCATCTACGGTGAGGACTTCTCGCACCGCTGCATCCCCGCCCTCGACAGTGCGTTCGTGAACCGCGGCTCGTCGATGAGTGGCTGGAAGAGCGGCTCACAGGGCAACGAGAACTCGGTGACGAACTGATCGTTCCGAGCGACGGTCTGCTCGATTGCCCCGAGGGCCGCGCCGCGATCCCCGGCCCCGGCCGCGGCAAGCGCCAGGTCATAGGGAATGGTGCGCCCCGTACTCTCCGCGTTCCGCAGCTCGGAGTAGATGCCGTCCGCCTCACCCGCACGCCCGAGCGCGCGGTACGCCGCGCTCAGGTACCCGCGTATGTCGACCCCGATGCCGAGCCGGCGGGCGGTCTCCAGCAGCGAGGCAGCACTATCGGCCCTGCCCCGGGCGAGCTGAATGAACCCCATCACGAGATAGGTGTCACTCCTCGTGGTGTCGAGCGCCCACGCGCGGCGAGCCTCGGCGAGCGCGTCGTCCAGCCGGCCCGCGGCGTAGAGGGCGAACGCGCCATCGGTCGCGATGGTGGCCCCGAAGGGGTCGAGCTCTCGCGCGCGCTGTAGCTCGCTCACCGACTCCACTGCTCTCCCCACAGCGTACAGGAATACGCCATACCAGTGGTGGACCGCCGGGTCGTCGGGGGCGAGGGCGAGCGCGTTTCGGAACTCCCGCTCCGCTTTGTCGAAGCGCCAGCGCATCTTGAGGGCGTAGGCGAGCGCCAGGTGCGCGTCGCTCAACGTGGAGTCGAGCGCGAGTGCCCGGTTGGCGCTCCGCTCGGAAAGTCTCAGCGCCGAGTCCATGGGGAAGTCCGCGTCGAAGACTGGGAGGACCACGTAGGCCATGGCGAGCCCTGCGTATCCTCGCGCGAAGTTGGAATCCCGCGCGACGGCGCGTCCGAAGTATCCGACGGCATCCTCGAGCCCGCGCCGGCCGCGCTTCGACCAGGCGAAACGCCCCTTGAGATAGAGATCGTAGGCTGCGAGATCCGGGGTGCCGTGGGGTGACGTTTCTCCCACGAGTCGTGCCGTTCCGGCCGCCACCGGTCCCTCGATCCGGGTGCGCAGCTCATTCGCGATGGCGCCGGCGATTTCGTCCTGCACGGCGAACACGTCGCGTGGATCGCGATCGTATCGCTCCGCCCAGAGCACCGTGCCATCCCGGGTGCTCGCGAGCTGAGCGGTGACGCGGAGCCGATTGCCGGCCCGGCGGATCGTGCCGGTGAGCACGGAGCCGACGTTGAGCGCGCGTCCCATCTCATCGGCCGGCGCCTCCCGCTTCCGATACGCCGACACGACGCTCGGCGCGGCGACCCTGAGCCCCGGCACCTTCGCGAGTGCGGTGGTCAGCTCCTCGGCCATGCCCTCGGCGAAGTAGGCATCGGCCGAGTCGCCGCGATTCTCGAACGGAACTATGGCGACACGCGAGAGCGCCGGCCCGCCCGGCGCGGCCTCGAGACCACCGGCGAGGGCGGGCTGCCGGTGGGCGATGAGCCCGAGCGCCGCCGCGATCACCAGCAAGGCCGCGCCGAGGATCACGAACGGGAGCCGCGTCGTAACACTGGGCGCCTCGGCGGCCAGCGTCCGGACGAACTCGCCGGTCGACTCGAACCGGGCATCCGGCTCGAGTGCGAGCGCGCGCTGGATCGCCTGGTCCATCGCCTCGGGCACCTCCGACCGCAACTCGCGCGCGCTCGGCGCGGCCCTCCGGAACCGGTCGGCCATGACCGCCGCGGCGGTGGCGCCGCCGAACGGGGTCTCGCCGGTGAGCATCTCGAAGCAGGTCACCGCAAGCGCGTACTGGTCGGCGCGGGCGTCGATCGTCCGGTCGCCGGTGGCCTGCTCCGGCGCCATGTAATGGGAGGTGCCGAGCGCCATCCCGGTTTCAGTGAGGTGTTGCCCGCGGGTTTCGTTGTCCGACAGCGCCCGCGCGATCCCGAAGTCGGCGACGAGGATATCGCCGTCGGCGGTGAGCAGGAGGTTGTCCGGCTTCACGTCGCGGGGGACGAACCCCTCGCGGTGGGCGTAGTCGAGGGCCCGGCCGGCTTCGCCGGTGATGCGCAGCGCTTCCTCGAGAGTGA
>CAYYXP010000037.1:0-1865 GCA_964475685.1 uncultured Gemmatimonadaceae bacterium
CAAGAGGTGCTGCGGGCCGCGCCGAAGGAGCTCGAGCCTGCCGTGCTCGTGGCCTACTTGGGCACTTACTGGGATCTCGCATGGGTGCTCACTGAGGAACAGCGCCGACTTCTGGTTGGATTCCCGCCGAGCGCGTTCGACGACAACCGCGCCAATTGGGGCCTCGTGATGGCCCAAGTCTACGCGCTCGAGGGAGACAAGGCCCGCACCAAGGCCTACGCCGACTCGGCCCGCGTGGCTTTCGAGGAGCAGATCCGGGCCGCCCCGGAGGACGCGCAGACGCATGTGGTCCACGGCCTGGCGCTGGCCTACGCGGGCCGGAACGCCGAGGCGATCCAGGAGGGAGAGAAGGGACTCGCGCTCCAGCCGATCGCGAAGGACGCCTACAGCGGCGCCTACAACCAGCACGTGCTCGTCCGCATCTACATGGTCGCAGGCGAGCAGGAGAAGGCGCTCGACCGGCTCGAGCCGCTGCTCAAGATCCCGTACTACCTGTCGCCAGGATGGCTCAAGATCGACCCGAACTTCGACCCGCTCAGGAAGAATCCGCGGTTCCAGAAGCTGGTGAGCGGAGGCAGCTGACGTGCTCCGGCTCCTCGGCCTCGCGGCCGTCATCCTCGCCACAGCCCCCTCCGTCGCGCGGGACGAAACCGAGGTCGCGGCCGTCATCGCCAAGTTCAAGGAGAAGGACCCGGGGATGGCCGAGATCTTTGCCAATGCGGCGGGGTATGCGGTGTTTCCTACCGTCGGCAAGGGCGCCTTCGGAATCGGTGGCGCGCGGGGCAAGGGCTACGTGTATCACCGCGGGCGCCTCATCGGCCGCTCCACGCTCACGCAGGTGACCATCGGCTTCCAGCTCGGCGGGCAGGCGTACAGCGAAGTGGTGTTCTTCCTCAACCAGGAGGCGCTCGACAACTTCAAGCTCGGCCGCCTCAAGCTCAACGCCCAGGCCTCGGCCATTGCGCTGACCGCCCGGGCCTCCGCCGACGTCGCCTATAGAAGCGGCGTGGCGATCGTCACCATGGCCAAGGGCGGCCTCATGTACGAGGCCTCGGTCGGCGGCCAGAAGTTCTCGTTCAAACCCCTCTAGCCCCGAACTTCATGACCAGCGCCCGCTTCCGGCATCGGGATTGCCTCCCGAGGTAACCTATGTCGGCAGGCTGGGCCTATCCTGCCGTTATCCCCATGTAATAGCTGATCTTGCCGCCTCGAAAGGCGGCTTGTGGGTTGCAGAATGCCAAGGAACCCGCGACCGGCCACCGGCCAGGATCCCAGAGGAGGCTCCGTCCAAGACCCTGTAGCGCGTGCGCGCCGCCGCTGGCCCGCTCTCTACGTCACGTTCCTCACCGCGATCTACGCCCTCGCCTACTTCTTCTGGGAACGGGGGGACTGGGGCAGCGCGGCGGTCCGTGACCTGGTGGGCAACGTGGCGTTCATGCCGTTGAACATCGCGGTTGTGTTCCTCAACGCCCTCGCTGCCACCAACACGGTTCTCGATCCACGCGTGCGCCAGGCGCTGCGCCTTCTGGCCATCGGCGGCGCCCTGGTGTTTGTCGGCAACACGATCTCGGTCATCTACCTGATGGTGTTCAACGAGAACCCGGCGATCAGCTGGGCCGATCCGTTCTACCTCACCGATTCCCTCTTCACCCTCGCCGCCCTCCTCACCTTCCCGCTGGCCCGGCGCACCCGCCTCGAGCGATGGAAGTTCGGGCTCGATGCGGCGATGGTGCTGGTGGGCGGCGGCGTGGTGATCTGGTACTTCTCGGTGCTCCCGACGGCGGCGGCGCAGGACGGCGGCGTGGTCGTCACCTCGCTCGCGTTCGCCTATCCGCTGGCCGGCATGCTGCTGCTGCTGGGCATCG
>CAYYXP010000038.1:0-33770 GCA_964475685.1 uncultured Gemmatimonadaceae bacterium
CCAGGACACGGTCGGGGTGTACAAGCGCTTCAACCCGCGGGTGGGCGCAGTCGTGGAGGTGTCGCCCGGCGGCTCGGTCTTCGCCTCATGGGGTCAGGCGTTCCGCGCCCCGGCCGTGATCGAGAATGCCTGCGCCGACCCTGAGACGCCCTGCCCGCTGCCGTTTGCTCTCGGTGACGATCCCCCTCTGGAGCCGGTCAAGGCGAGCACCTTCGAAGCCGGCTTCCGCTATGCCGGCGAGCGGTTCTCGCTCTCGGGGTCGGCATACTACACCGACGTGCGGGACGACATCTTCCTCACACCCTTTCAGGAGGAAGGTGCCCCGGCGGGCAGCACGATCGACGGCTATTTCGTGAACATCGACGAGACCCGCCGGAGCGGCGTCGAGCTGGCCGCGGCCTATCACCACCCTGCCGGCCATTTCTTCTACGCCAACTATGCCTACACCCGGGCCACTTTCCAGAGTGATGCGGACCTCTTCAGCATCCGCTCGACTGACGACCCCGAGGTCACGAACCCGTTCCCGACCGGGAACGCGGTCGTGCCGGGCAACCGCTTTCCGCTGGTGCCGGACCACCAGATCAAGGTCGGCGTCCTGGCAAGGGTCGGCTCACATGTCTCGGTGGGCGCGGACGGCCGTTACATAGGGAAGCAGTATCTGCGCGGCGACGAGGGCAACGTCACCGATCCGCTCGACGGATACTTCGTGGCCGATGCTCGCGCCGGGGTCGAGTTCGGTCGTTGGGAGATCAACGGCATCGTCACCAACTTCTTCCAGAACCAGAGCGCCATCTTCGGCACCTTCAACATCAATCAGGGAAACCCCGGTGGACCGACCGTCGAGCGGTTCCTGACACCCAACCATCGCAGGGCGTTCCGGCTGGTCGTTCGCACGACGTTCGGCGGCCCGAAGGCGCTTTCCGTCCCTTCCACTTCCGACTAGTTTTGCCGCGGGTTTTCGAGGCCAACGTCGGGCTATTCAGGGAGTGCCTGTTGAAGATCGCGGTCTGCATCAAGCGGGTGCCGGACATGGAGATGCGATTCTCCATCGCAGCCGACCGCAAGTCGCTCGACCAGGGCGGCCTGAAGTACGAGATGGGTGACTTCGACGGGTACGCCCTCGAGGTCGCCCTCCAGCTCGTGGAGAAGCAGGGGCCGGGCGAGGTGGTCGTGCTCTCGCTCGGCCCCGACAGCGTCCAGGAAATGCTGCGCAAGGGGCTCGCGATGGGGGCCACGCGCGCGGTTCAACTCAAGGCCGAGGAGGTGCCGTTCGACGGCATGGCCATCGCGCATGCGTTGGCGGCCGAGCTCAAGGACGGCGGTTATGACCTGATCCTCTTCGGTCGCATGGCCACCGATACCGCGAGCGGCACCGTCGGCCCGATGACGGCCGGCCTGCTCGACCTGCCCTGTGTCACCGCCATCTCCCACCTGGACATCGCGTCGGGTCGCGGGACCGCACGCCGCGACCTCGAAGGCGCGTCGGAGACGGTGGAGTTTCCGTTGCCTGCCGTGCTCACGATAGACGAAGGGATCACCCGCGCCCGCCTGGCCTCACTCAAGGGAATCATGGCGGCCAAGAAGAAGCCGCTCGACGTGAGGCCCGCGCAGCTCGGACCGGTCCGTCTCACCGTCGAGTCTCTTGCGCTGCCGGCCGAGCGCCCCGCGGGACGAATCATCGGCGAGGGCGCGGACGCGGTCCCCGAGCTTGTGCGATTGCTCCGGACCGAAGCGAAGGTGCTCTGATGGCCACGATGCTTGCCTTCGCGGAGTCGCGGGGCGGAGAGCTTCGCAAGGTCGCCTTCGAAGCGGTCACCGCGGCACGCTTGGCGGCGGACGCCTCTGGAGGAGGCGAGGTGCACGCGCTGCTGGTCGGGGCACCCGGGCTTTCGGCGCGAGCCGGGGAGCTTGGGCGCTACGGCGCCGACGTCGTGACCGTGATGGAGCACGCAGGGCTCGAGCGCTACAGCCCGGAGGTGTACGCCGCTACCGCCGCCAAACGGCTCCGGTCGGGCAACTACCGCGCGGCGTTCTTCTCCGCATCGGCCCAGGGCCGGGACCTCGCGCCCCGGGTGGCCGCCAGGCTCGGCTCCAGCCTCGCCTCAGACGTGACCGACTTCGAGGTCCGGGGCGACGCCGTGCTCGCCCGGCACCCGGCATACACCGGCAAGGTGATCGTGACGCTGCGCCTCACGGGCGAGCCGGCGCTGCTGTCACTCCGTCCGGGCGCGGTCACGCCGGCCGAGTCGCCGCGGACCGCGCGGATCGAGCCCGCCGCGCCCGCGATGGATCCGGGCGCGGCGCGTGTCGTCGTCACAGCGCTGAGCCAGGGGGCCGGAGCCAAGCTCGATCTCGGCGAGGCGCCGGTGATCGTGAGTGGGGGCCGGGGCCTTCGGTCGGCGGAGAACTTCAAGCTGGTGGAGGACCTTGCGTCCGCCATCGGGAATGCGGCGGTCGGAGCGACGCGCGCCGTCACCGACGACGGATGGCGTCCGGCCACCGACCAGATCGGCCAGACCGGACGGCTGGTGAGTCCCGACCTCTACATCGCCGTCGGGATCTCCGGCGCAGTCCAGCACCTGGCCGGCATGCGGACCGCCAGGACGATCGTCGCGATCAACAAGGACAAGGACGCGCCGATCTTCAAGGTGGCCGACTACGGCATCGTGGGTGATCTCTTCGAGATAGTACCGAGGCTGACGGAGGAGATCAGGAAGACGAAGGGGCAGGGGTAGCCCCGCCCGCGGCGCGGACCATTTCGTTGATTCGCCGCGCCCCTTCGGCCACCGCCTTCTCCTCCGGCCCGAAGGAAAAGCGGACATAGTTCCGGAATCGTGACGGCCGGCCGCTCCTGCGCTTTCCCGGATTCACGTCGAAGAACTCTCCGGGGACGCAGATCACCTGGCGGTCGAGCGCCGCGCGGAAGAAGGACATCCCGGAGTTGATCGACGGCGGGAGCGCCGACACGTCCCCCCACCAGTAGAACGTCCCCTCCGGCTCCACGTCGAATCGTACGCCCGCCTGGCTCAGCCCTTCGCCCAGGATGCTCCGCTTGCGGAGGAACGCTTCGCGGATGGCCGCCGCCTCCGCACGCGCCACTTCCGGCGCGAGCAGCGGGACCGCGCTGCGCTGGAGCGGCTTGCTCCCGCCGCCATCGAGGAACGAGCCACTGCTCGACACCGCCTCGATGACCTGCTTCGGGCCCACGATCCAGGTCGTCCGCCATCCCGGATAGCGCCAGTTCTTGGTGAGACCGTCGAACAGGACTACAGGGTCGCTGTCCACGTCCTCGACGTATCTCGCCGCCGACACCATTCCCGATCCATCCTCGGAACGCCAGATGTAATGCGAATAGAACTCGTCGATCAGGAGCGTGCACCCCAGCTCCCGCGCGAGCCCCACCCACCCCTTCAGCTCGTCGCCCTGGATGACCTTGCCGGTCGGATTGCACGGATTCGAGAGCAGCAGCGCCGAGAGACCCCGTCCCGTGATCTCCCGCTCGAGATCGTCGAGGCCGAAGTGGTAGCCGCGCTCTCCCTCGAGGAGGATCGGGATCGAGGTGAAGAGTTTGAAGACGTCGAGCAGCTCCTCGTACGCCGTGTAGTCGGGGAGGAAGTGGCCGAGATTGACTTCACCGAGCGCGGCGACGGCCCGTGTCAAAGAGGCGCGCCCGCCCCCGCAGATGCAGACGTTCAGATCGGTGTACTTCGACCGTTTCCCCTGCCGGTACAGCTCGTTGTAGAGCTCGGCGACCGCCCGGCGCAGCTCCCAGATTCCCGGGATCGGCGCGTACTCCTGGTCTTCGACCCCGATGGATACCTGATGCACTCGCGGTGGTGCGCCGGGGAGAGGGCCGGTTTCGGGCTGGCCTTGGCCGAGGTTGCACCAATCGGGATGGCCGTACCGGTAGCCGTGCCTCGCGGCCTCGGCCATGACGTAGATGACGCCGGTGAACGGGACCGACCGAAAGCCGGGGATGGTGGGGGCAGTCATGGCGCTGTAAGGTAGTGTCGCCTTTCAACCGCAGTGAGGGTCTCTGGTTTCCGGACAGCTCCTTCGAGTGCTCGGCGCGGCCTTCGGCGTCGCCGTCATCATCGGCAACACCATCGGCGTCGGCATTCTGCGGACACCCGGAGAGATCGCGGCCCACCTCCCCACGCCGTCGCTCTTCCTCGCCGTCTGGATCGTGGGCGGGCTCTACGCCCTCCTCGGTGCCATCTCCTATGCCGAACTCGGTGCGATGATCCCCCAGTCCGGCGGGCCGTACGTGTTCGTCCGGCGGGCGCTGGGCGGCTATGCGGGATTCGTCGTCGGATGGAGCGATTGGATCTCGACGGCCGGGTCGGCGGCCGCGATCTCCATGGTCATCGGGGAGTATCTGGAGGTGCTGCTACCTGTCGCGCAGGGGCGCGGCCCTGTGGTGGCAGCGGGCGTCGTTTGCGCGTTCGCGGCGCTCTATTGGCGGGGGATCCGATGGGGAGACCGGGGACAACAACTCCTCAGCCTCTTCAAGGCGCTCGCTCTGGCCGTGCTCGTCATCGCCTGCTTCGTTCTTGGGTCTCCCGCAGCACACGCCGTTCCCGCCGTGGTGCCCGCCGGTGGGGCGCTCGCAACCGCCATCATCCTGGCGCTTCAGGGAGTGATCTACACCTACGACGGCTGGTCCGGCGTCGCGTACTTCGGCGGTGAGGTGCGCGACCCGGGGCGGGACATCCCCCGGGCCATGGTCACCGGGGTGCTGTTCATCATCGCGATCTACCTGCTCATCAACCTCGCCGTCATGTACGTTCTCCCGATTGCGCGGATGGTCGGCGACCCGTTCGTGGCTGGCACCGCCGCCACCACGGTCTTCGGCCCCGCAGGCGACACCGTGATACGGACGATCATGATTGTCTCGGCGCTCGGCGCGGTCAGTGCCTGCCAGCTCATGGCGCCGCGTGTCATCCTTGCGATGTCGCGCGATGGGCTCATGCCCGCGTCGGTGGGCGAGGTGAACCAGGGCGGAACCCCAACGATAGCCACGCTCGCGAGCACTGGTGTGGCGCTCACGTTCATCGCCACCGGCACCTTCGAGAAGGCACTCGCCCTCATCGCCTTCTTCTTCGTGGTGACCTACTTTCTCTCGTTCATGTCGGTGTTCGTCCTGCGGCGGCGGGAGCCCGACACGCCGAGGCCATACCGGGTGTGGGGGTATCCCTGGACGACGGGAATCGCGCTCGTGGGATCGGTGGCCTTCCTGGTGGGGCAGTGCATCGGGGACACGCGCAACAGTCTCTGGTCTCTCCTGCTCCTGGGGGCGAGCTATCCGGTGTACCTGGCCGTGAGGCGGCGTACCGGCTGATTATATTCCTGCCGCCTTTGTTCGCCGTCCCCGGCCCCGAGGAGCGCACACCCGTGTCTTCCATCCTGCCGGCCAGATTTCAACCTCCCCTCCCGCTCGATCGCTTGATCCTGCACGACTCTCCGAGCTCGGAAGCGATCGAGATGGACGTGCTCATTGTGGGCGCCGGGCCCGCCGGCCTCTCCTGCGCCATCGAGCTCGCGCGGCTGGTGAAGCGCGACCAGGCAAACGGCGGGGGAATCTCCGACCTCGCTATCGGAGTCCTGGAGAAGGCGGAGAGCCTCGGGGAACACAGCTTGTCCGGTGCCGTCGTCAATCCGCGGGCCTTTCGCGAACTCTTTCCCGACCGGGACATCGAGGACTTCCCCTTTCGGCAGCCGGTGACCGGAGAGGCCGTGTACCTGATGACCGAGCGGCGGGCGCAACGGATACCCACGCCGCCCACGATGCACAACGCCGGCTACTACACCGCCTCCCTGTGCGAGGTGGTGCGATGGCTCGGCGCGCGCGCGGAAGAGCTCGGCGTCAATCTCTTTGCGGGCTTTCCGGTGGACGCCCTGCTGATCGAGGGCTCGGGAGTTCGTGGCGTGCGCACCACGCCGTCGGGGCTCGATCGCAACGGCCAGCCCGGTGGCAGCTATGCCGAGCCCACGGATCTCACTTCCAAGCTCACAGTCATCGCCGAGGGGACGCGGGGGTTGCTGGGCCAGGCGTGGCGGGAGTGGCAACGCGTCGGCTCGGCCAACCCCCAGCTGTTCGCCCTCGGCGTCAAGGAAGTGTGGGAGACCCGGCGCCCGCTCGACACCGTCATCCACACACTAGGGTGGCCGCTTCCCACCGACGCCTTCGGCGGAAGCTTCATGTACCCGCTCGGGCCCAATCAGGTGGCGCTCGGGCTCGTCGTCGGACTCGACTACCACGACGCGAGCCTCGACGTGCACGACCTGCTCCAGCAGCTGAAGCTGCACCCGCTCTTTCGCGCGCAGATCGAGGGCGGGCGACTCCTCGAGTGGGGCGCCAAGACAATTCCGGAAGGCGGGTACTACGCGCTCCCGGAGCGCCGGAGCGGTGACGGCATCATGCTCGTCGGCGATACGGCGGGATTCGTGGATGTTCCCTCCCTCAAGGGCATCCATTACGCCATGCAGTCGGGTATCTACGCGGCTCGCACCGCGTTTGCGGCGCTCAGGACCGGGGACGTGACCGGGGCCGCCCTTTCCGTCTACGACAGGATGGTGAACGGCAGCTACATCGTGGACGACATGCGCCGCACGCGGAACATGCGCCTCGCCTTCAAGGACGGGTTCTGGGCGGGGGGTGTGAAGGCGGGGCTCATGACGCTGACGGGCGGTCGCTTCCCCGGCGGAAAGATCGACATGGCGGAGGACGCGGCCGCCCCGCGCCGCATCACGGTCGCACAGCCGCTCGTTCCCGACGGGATCCTGACGTTCGGGAAGCTCGATGCGGTCTTCAAGTCGGGGAACGCCACGCGCGACACCATTCCCTTGCACTTGATCGTGGGCGAGAATGTTCCTCCGGAGGTTGCCGACTTCTACTCCCATGTGTGTCCCGCCGGCGTCTACGAGCGGGTGGGCGACGAGCTGCGGGTCAACGCGCCCAACTGCGTGGACTGCAAGGCGACCGACGTCCTGGGGCCTCGCTGGACACCGCGCGAGGGAGGAAGCGGGCCGAAGTACCGCCTTATGTAGTGCAGTCCCCTGCGCTCCTTCCCCTCCTCGAATCGCCGGGATTCGGCGCGAGTCGCGTCACCGCTTCCTCGAGTCCACCCGGTTCCGGCGCCCTGCGTAGTGGTCCGGGGGCCGGTCCCCACCGAGCAGAGCAACCGGTTGCACGAGGCGGAGAATCATGGTTTGGTGACACTTGGAGTGTCTCGCGGCGGTCCTTCTCGCTCAGCCGACCACAACCTGGACGGTGTGACCCTCATGTGAATTGTGGGGCGGGGAGATCTGACCCGGAATGGTCCGGCTTTTGACTATCCTGGATGGCCGATTGGGTCTACGGCGGGCGGCAGGCGGCGGTGGTGGGCGGGAACCGATCTCCCCTGCTCTGCCATCACCGCTTGCCCGCCCGCCACCGGCTTTGACCCCAACCGGGAGGAAGGGATGTGCTCTCGTAGAACGTTGCGTACCGGTGCGCTCGTGCTACTCCTCTCGGGCGTCGCATCCGCGCCCGGATCGGCGCAGACCGCCTCCGCTGCCGCGTGGCAGGCGACACCGGCCTCGGTTCTCAAGAACGCCCTCCGTACCGCGACGACAGCACAAGCGCGCTATTACCAGTCCCAGAAGACCTACGCGCCGAGCGTCCAGGCCCTCGGTCTCGAGGCGGATCGTGACGTCCAGGTGCGCATCCTGGCGGCGGGGCCGGATGGATGGCAGGCGCGCTCTGTGCACGCGCAACAGCCCGGCCGGAGCTGCGTGATCTTCGTGGGAAGGGTGCAGGGGATGGAATCGCCGACGACCGACGGCGACCGTCAGATGGCGGGAGAAGAGGGCGTGCCGCTGTGTGACACCATGCGCTGATTGTTGGGAGCCCCGGGCACGCGCCCCGGGGTCGCCGTCAGCGCAGCAGCTCCTCCAGCCGGACGGCAGTGTCGGTCTTCTCGTCGCGGTACTTGACGATGACCGGCGTGTAGAGACCGATGCCCGATTCGCGGCCCGGGCCGCTCCGCACTGGCCGCGTTCCCGGCACGACGACGGCGCCCGCGGGGATCTCGAGCGGGCGGTCGCCCTCGCGGCGGTAGATCCGGTCGTGCACCAGGTCGAACACCGCCGTCCCGCCGGTGAGCAGCGTGCCGGGGGCGAGCACGGCGCGCTCGCGAACGATCGTCCCCTCGTAAACCCCGCAGTTGCCTCCCACCAATACGTCGTCCTCCACGATCACAGGCAAGGCGCCCGCCGGCTCGAGTACCCCGCCGATCTGGGCGGCGGCGGAGAGGTGCACCCGCTTCCCGATCTGCGCGCAACTCCCCACCAGCGCGTGGCTGTCCACCAGCGTTCCCTCGTCCACGTACGCACCCACGTTGATCCACATCGGCGGCATGCAGATCACGCCGCGCGCCACGTAACAACCGTCTCGAATGCTCGACCCGCCCGGCGCGATGCGGATTCCGTCGTCCAGGCCGATCGGCCGGAGCGGATACGTGTCCTTGTCGAAGAAGGGGAAGGGTCCGCCGGTGGCCGCCGGGGCGAGGCGGCCCAGTCTGAAGCCGAGGAGAATGCCGGCCTTGACCCAGGCGTTCGCACGCCAGGTGCCGTCGGCGTCGCGCTCTGCAGAACGCACCGTGCCCGCGTTGAGCGCCGCTTTCAGCTCGAGGAACGCGACACGCGCCTCTGCCTCCTCGCCCTCTGGCACCCCGCCGGAATACCGCTCCAGGGTGGCTCGGAGTGCCGCCCGGGCGTCAGACACCGGCGACACCGGCTGCCCTGAGTGCCGAGGAGAGCGCGGCGCGGGTGGCGGCGCCGGCCGGAACCAGCGGGAGGCGGAGGATGTCGCGAACCCGGCCCTGGATATTGAGGCCGGCCTTGACCGGGGCCGGATTGGTCTCGAGGAAGTTGGCGTCCATGAGAGGGATCAGGCGGTAATGGACGTGACGGGCACCCTCGAGGTCTCCCGCGAGGGCGAGGCGCACCAGCTCGGTCATCGCCGCCGGTACCTCGTTCGAGGTCACGGAAATGAGGCCGTCACCGCCCACGGCCACCACCGGCAGGGTCATCCAGTCGTCGCCGGAGAGCACCGCGAACCGCTCCGGTCGGCCGGCGATGATCTCCATGATCTGGTGCAGGTCTCCGCTGGCCTCCTTGATCCCCATCACGTTCGGATGCTCCGCAAGGCGAAGCGCGACGCCCGGACTCAGGTTGACCGCGGTGCGGCCGGGGACGTTGTAGAGGCAGACGGGGCGACTGGAGGCGTCTGCGACGGCCATGAAGTGTCGGTAGAGGCCGTCCTGGGTGGGTTTGTTGTAGTAGGGCGTCGCGGAGAGAACGTAGTCGGCGCCGACGCTGCACATCCGGCGGGTCTCATCCACCGCGCGAGCGGTGTCGTTGCTCGTGGCCCCCGCCATCACCGGCACCCGCCCGGCCGCCACCTCGACGACCGTGGCCACGACCTGCTCGCGCTCCCCGTCGTTCAGCGTCTGGGCCTCGCCGGTGGAGCCGCAGGGGACGAGGAGATCGATCCCCTCCCCGACCTGCCACTCGACGAGGGCGCGAAGGGCGGTAAAGTCCACTTCCCCGCGATCGGTGAAAGGGGTGACGAGCGCGGTGCCGCACCCGCGAAAACGGATCATTGGGCCGCTCCGAACAGCATCTGCTCGAAGGTGTGCACGCCGGGGTGGCTGGGCAGCCACTCCGCCGCGGCCAGCGCGCCAGCCGCAAACCCCTCCCGGCTCCGCGCGATGTGACCCAGGGTGACACTGTCCGCCGGTCCGTCATAGGTCACGACGTGGGTGCCCGGAATTGCTCCCGCCCGTACCGACGTTATGGGAAACGATCGCGAGGCGTCGCCCTTCCGGAGCGTCTCCTGCAATGTGAGCGCGGTGCCCGATGGCGAATCGCGCTTGGCGGCGTGATGCTCCTCCAGTATGAAGGCATCGAACGCGGCCTGTCCGGCAAAACGGCGGGCGAGGTCCTCGGCGGCACGGAGAAACAGGTGCACACCCACCGAAAAGTTGGAGGCGTGCAGGAGCGCGCCTCCGCGCTCCTCGACCAGCCGGGTTATGCGAGGCAGCTCCGCGGCCCAGCCGGTGGTGCCGGTCACCACCGGCGTCCCGGCCTCGACCAGGCGCTCGAGGTTCGCCACGACCGCATCGGGCCGGGTGAATTCGATCGCGACGTTGACGCCCTCGAGGAACTGCCGGGTGAGGGCCAGTCCCCCCACGTTGTCCGCCGCCCCGAGCATGGCGTGGACCGTGTGCCCCCGCGCCGCCGCCAGCGCGGCGACCGCGTGCCCCATCCTGCCGTTGCCCACGATGAGGATTCGCATCACGTTCCGAAGAACTCGCGATGCAGCCGCTGCACGACGCCCGGTCCGTCTTCCTCGCGCACCACGAAGGTCATGTTGATCGCCGACGCGCCCTGCGAGATCACCTCGACGTTGTCGGGCTGCACTGCCGTGAAGAGCCGGGCGGCCACGCCTGGTGTGTGCTTGAGCCCGATCCCCACCACCGCCACGATCGCGCGCCCGTGCTCGACCCGCACCTCGCCCAGCTCGGAGAGCTCGCTCACCACGGCGTCGAGGCGCGAGCGGTCCTCCACCGTCAGCGACACGCTCACCTCGCTGCTCGCGAGCACGTCCACCACCACCTCGTGCCGCTCGAACACCTCGAACATCGTGCGAAGGAAGCCGAACGCGCCCAGCATGCGGGGGGCCCGGACGTTGATCACCGTGATCCCCCGCTTGAAGGAGATCGACCGGATCGGTGAGTTGCCCATCCGCTCGAGCTCGGCCGAGGGCTCGATCATCGTGCCGGCCTCTTCCGGCCGGGTGGAGTTGAGCACCACGATGGGGATCCCCGCCTTGACCAGCGGCTGCGCCGTGGCCGGATGGAGCACCTTGGCCCCGAAGGTGGCCAGCTCCGCCGCTTCCTCGTAGCTCGCCGCCGTCAGTGTTCTGGCCGAGGGCACGATCCGCGGATCGGCGGTCATCAATCCGTTCACGTCGGTCCAGATCTCCACCCGTTCAACTTCCAGCGCGGCGCCGAGCAGCGCGGCGGTGTAGTCCGAGCCTCCCCGCCCGAGGGTGGTGGGCCGGCCATCGGCGGTGGACCCCACGAACCCCTGGGTCACCGCGATCGTCCCGGCCTGGGCGAGGGGAGCGAACGTGGACCGCGCGCGCGACTCCATCATCTCCACCTGCGGAGACGCCCGGGTGAACCGGTCGTCCGTGATCATGATCGGTCGGATGTCCACCCAGGTCGCATCGAGTCCCGCTCCGGACATCGCCGCGGCGATCAGCTGCGAGCTCCAGAGCTCCCCTCTCCCGGCCACGGCGTCGAGCCCGGCCGGTGACACCCGCCGTCCCAGGGAGCGTGTCAGCTCCCGGCAGAGCGCCTCCGCATCGCGCCGGATCCGTTCCAGCGCCGCGTCGGTGCCGGCCAGCCCGCGCGCCGTCGCGGCATGGCGTGCGACGAGGGCGAGAATTGCCGCATCCAGCGCCGGCCCGTTGCCCGACTCCACCAGCGGAGCCAGGGCGAGAAGTGAGTCGGTCACGGTGGCCAGCGCCGAGACCACGACCACCGGCTGCGCGCCCTGGCGGGAGCGGATGATCTCGATGAGCCGCCGGATCGCGGCGGCATCGGCCACCGAGGTCCCGCCGAACTTGGCGACGATCATCGCGGCCGTGCCACCCGGCCCTCGGCCACGAGAAGCTCGGCGATCTGCACCGCCTGTCCCGCGGCGCCGCGGATGGTGTTGTGGCCGAGCACCACCATTCTCAGATCCAGGATCGGGCAGGGCCGGACACGGCCTACTGTGATTGTCATCCCCCGGCCGCGGTCGAGGTCGAGCCGCGGCTGAGGGCGGTCCGGACGCGAGTCCACCTCGATCGGCGGGGTCGGCGAGGAGGGCAGCCCGGCAACGGACGGGGAGGCGCGGAACTCCCGGAGCGCGGCGATCGCGTCATCCACACTCACCCGGCGCGTGAAACCGACCGAGATCGTTTCCAGGTGCCCGTCGATCACCGCAACTCGATTGGTATGGGCGCTCACCGCAAACTCCGCCGGCACCACACCCGAAGCGCCGAGGGTCCCCAGGATCTTCCTGCTTTCCCGCTCGATCTTCTCCTCCTCTCCGCCGATGAAGGGGACGACGTTTCCGAGGATGTCGAGAGACGCCACCCCCGGGTACCCGGCGCCCGACACCGCCTGCATCGTCGAGAGGAACAGCTTGTCCACGGTGAATGCCCGATGCAGCGGCGCCAGCGCGATCGTCAGTGCGGCAGTCGAGCAGTTGGGGTTGGTGATGATGGCCCCGGACCAGCCGCGCGCGTCGCGCTGGCGGTCCACCAGGCGCAGGTGGTCGGCGTTGACCTCCGGGATGAGGAGCGGCACGTCCGCATGCATCCGGTGGGTCCGCGCGTTGGTTACGACGTACGCCCCCGCGCGCGCGAACGCCTCCTCGATCGGTCCGGCCACGTCGGCATCGAGCGCGGAGAGGACGATCGGGCCGGGCAGGGGGGGAACGCATTCCTGCACGGTCATGGCGGCGATCCGGTCGGGAAGCGGCGTCGTCTCGCGCCAGCGGGCCGCCTCGCCATAGGCCTTGCCCGCGCTCGCCGAGGACGCCGCGACCGAGGCGATCTCGAACCAGGGATGATCGGCGAGGAGTCGCACGAACTTCTGGCCGACCGTTCCGGTGGCGCCGAGAATCGAGACCGGGATCCTGGCTGTCATCGTGCCTCACGCGCGAGAAGGTCGGCCGCGAGCTGGACATAGAGGTCCACCCCGCGCAGGAGATCGGCTTTGCGGATGTGCTCGTCGGCGGTGTGCGCCACCCGTATCGAGCCGGGGCCGAGCTGATAGCACTCGCCCCAGGACCCGAGGAACGGCAGGTCGCTGGTGAAGCTGACCACCGTCGTCTCCCACCCCGCCGGCGCCCCGCCCGTCTTGTGGAACGGCAGCTCGACGGGGAACGCAACCGATACGCCCGGCGCGGCGAGTTCGCGGATCGTCGCCTTGAGGCGGTCGGTCTGCTCCACGGTCCGGATGAGAATCTGCGCGGCGGCGTGCGGGGCGATCACGTTGGGAGCCACCCCCCCGCTGATCAGCCCGACGTTGAGAGTGGAAGCGCCGAGGAGCGGGTCGGTCGGAAGGGCCAGCCGGCGGATTCTTCCGATCGTCTCCAGCAGCGCGTCAATGGCGCTGACGCCTTCCTCGGGATAGGCCGAGTGCGCCGCGCGCCCCTCCGACGTGAGATCTACCCGGAGCGAGCCCTTCTGGCCGATCGAGAGCCGGTTGTCAGTCGGCTCGCCGTTGACGAGAAATCGGCCCCGCGGCCCGAAATCGGCCGCGGCCCGGGCGCCATCGGAACCATTCTCCTCGCCCACCAGGAACAGCAGGCCAATTCGCCGTTCTCCCTGGGCGGCCAGTCGTTCCGCCGCCGCCACCATGGCCGCGGCGATACCCTTCGCGTCGCAGCTCCCCCGGCCCCGAATGGACTCCGCGTCTTCCGAAAGCGGGAGGTATGGGGGCACCGTGTCCACGTGAGTCGAGAAGACCACCGCGGGGGCCTCGCGGTAGGCGTAGAGATTGTCCCGGCCGCTCGACACCTGCTGCCGCCGCGTCTGGTATCCGGCCACGCGCAGGGCGCGTTCGAGCCAATCGGTGGCCGGTCCCTCGGAACCCGTGGGGGTTTCGAGGGCGACAAGGGCGCGGGTGACTTCGAGTGGGTCCATGAACGAAAACGCCCCGCCGGCGGTGTGCGCGGCGGGGCTCCTGGTCGAATGTGTCGAGACTGTCCTACGCCGACCGAGGCCCGCCCCGAGGGGTGCGCTTCTCGAGCATCGTGGTCATAACGGTGGCGCAGGCGGGGATCAAAGTCGTTGCCTCGACGGTTGAAGTGAGCGTGAACGCAACTTAGGAGACGTATTCGCCTCCGGCAAGTGGTCCCGCGGCCGCGTCTCCCGCCCGGGCGGCCCGGCGACCCTCCTCCAGGTCCACGAACGCCAGGATCACCGCCCCCACGGCGAAGAACCCGATCACGGACAGGATCGCGTTCCGGCTCGACCCCGTCGCGGCGATCGTCCCCGCGAAGATGAGCGGGCCGAAGATGCCCGCGAACTTCTCGAAGACGCTGAAGAACCCGAAGAACTCCCCCGATTTGTGCCGTGGCACCATGCTCGCGAACAGCGAGCGACTCAGGGCCTGGGTGCCGCCCTGCACCATTCCCACCAGCCCCGCGAGCACGAAGAAGTGCGCCGCCGTCTTCATGAAATATCCGAGCACGCTGATGGCGGTGTAGGCGAGCAGCCCGAGAAAGAGGGCGCGCTTGGCCCCGATGCGCCCGGCCAGCATCCCGAAGAGGAACGAACAGGGGATCCCCACGAACTGCACGAGGAGGATGGCCGAGATGAGGTCGCCCTGGCCGATGCCGATCTCGGTGCCGTACGCCGTGGCCATCTTGATGATGGTCTGGATGCCGTCGTTGTAGATCAGGAACGCGAGCAGCATCAGGAAGGCCTGCCGGTACCCCCGCAGCTCCCGGAAAGTCTCCCCCAAGCGGCGGAACGCGGCCCGCACGGGATTCTGGCCCCGCCATTCGTCGGATTCCAGCCTCGCCGGAGGCTCGGGCACCCGCCGGAAAAGCGGGAGGGAGAAGAGCAGCCACCAGGCCGCCACCGACAGGAACGCCAGCCGTGCGGGGAGCGTGGCCTGCGATTCGGTGAGCCCCGGTCCGGCCGGCAGCCCGAACCATCCGGGCTTCTGGATCCAGGCGAGGTTGAGCGCCAGGAGGATGCCCCCTCCGACATAGCCTATCGCATATCCCGCGGTGGAGACGCGGTCGATCTCGCCGGGGCGGGCGATGTGAGGCAGGAGCGACTCGTAGAAGACGTAGCTGCCGGCGACGCCGATGAGGGCGAGGGCGAAGAGGACGGAGGCGAGGTCGAGGTCGCCGGTGTGGACGAAGAAGAGTCCGGCTACCGCGGTGACCCCCAGCATCATGAAGGCCGCCGTCCACCATTTCTTCGTCGCGCCGAAGTCCGACACGGCGCCGAGCACCGGGGAGATGGTGGCGATGACGAGGAGCGCGATCGTGTTGATGGTCGCCAGCCGCTGGGTCGCCCCGCTCGCGGCGAGCCCGGCGCCCGCCACCTTGACGAAGTAGATGGGGAAGACCGCGACCATGACGGTCGTCTGCATCGCCGACGCGGCCCAGTCGTACGTGACCCAGGCGCGAAGCTCGGGGCGGTCGAGGCCCAGACGGGCAAGCAGCGTGCGCATGGCTGTGGAAGATGCCCCGGACGGTCGCCCGTGCAACCCGTCACCCCCGGGCCGCGGCGCTCGCTTCCCGGGCGCTGTGTCGAAGCGAGAGTACGACCGATGCGGTGAGGATGAGGACGATGACGCCGAGCGAGACGTAAATGGGCGGATGAACCCACGGCGCGAGCGTCATCTTGCCGCCCACGAACACCAGGATCAGGGCCACGCCCTGCTTGAGGTAGACGAAGCGGTCCATGGTGCCGGCCAGCACGAAGAACATGGCCCGGAGGCCGAGGATCGCGAAGATGTTGGAGCTGTACACGAGAAACGGGTCCCGGGTCACGGAATAGATGGCCGGGATGCTGTCGATGGCGAAGACGAGGTCCGACCATTCGACGACCAGGAGCACGAGAAGCAGCGGGGTCGCGAGCAGCCTGCCTTGCGAGGTGCGGGAGAAGAAGCGGGTGCCGTCATACGCGTTGGAGAACGGCAGGACCTTCCGGGCCAGCCAGACCACCGGATTCTTCTCCGGCTCGATCCGCTGTTCCTTTGCCAGGAGCATCCTGATGCCGGTGAGAATGAGGATGCCGCCGAAGACGTAGATGATCCACTCGAAGCGCTCGAGCAGCACCGCGCCCATGGCGATCATGATGAGGCGCATCACGATCGCGCCGAAGATGCCCCACTTGAGGACCTTTGGCTGGGCCTCCGCCGGGACCCCGAAATAGCTGAAAATGAGGATGAAGACGAAGAGATTGTCGGCGCTGAGCGAGAGCTCGATCAGGTAGCCCGCGTAGTACTCGAGCGCGGGTTGGAGCCCTTCGCGCCAGTAGAGGAAGCCGCCGAACAGGTGGGCCAGGGCGATGACGCCGAGACTCCATCCCATCGCCTCCTTGAGCGACAGCACATGGGACCGGCGATTGAGCACGCCGAGGTCGAGGACCAGGAGGGCCGCGACCAGGCCGGTGAAGCCGAGCCACGTCGCCGCGCTGTGCTCGCCCACCTACCGGCCCGCGGCCATCGCCTCGAGTCGTGCCACCCGCTCCTCGGTCGGAGGATGAGTGCTGAACAGCTTGAGCATGCCGCCGCCGCGTGCCGCCAGCGGATTCACCTGGGCGAGGGACGCCGCCGCGGGCGCGATCTGCATCGGGATGCGATGCGCCAGCGCGTCGAGTCTCTTCAGCGCGTTGGCCAGGGGGAGCGGGCGGCCGAGGATCTCGGCGCCCACCCGGTCCGCCTCGAACTCGCGCTGGCGCGAGACCGCGAACTGAATCAGCATGGCCCCGATCGGCGCCAGCAGGAGCAGGGCGAGCTGTGCCATCGGATGCCCGCCTTCGTCCCCGTCCCGCCCGCCGCCGAACATGATCAGGTACGGCAGGTTGCTGATGGCACCGGCGATGCCGGCCGCGATCGTGGTGATGAGCATGTCCCGGTTCTTGACGTGAGCCAGCTCGTGAGCGAGCACGCCTTCAAGCTCCTCCTGCGGCATGTACTTGAGAATGCCGGTCGTGACCGCGACCACGGCATGGTCCGGATTGCGCCCCGTGGCGAAGGCGTTGGGCTGCTCGTGGGGTGCCACGGCCACCGTCGGCATCGGAAGCCCGGCGCGCTGGCGCAGGCGATCGACCATCCGATAGAGCTCCGGCGCTTCCGCCTCGGTGACCACCTTCGCCCCGTACATCCGGAGCACCATCCGGTCCGAGAAGAAGTACATGATGAAGTTGAAGGCGCTGCCCAGGATGAGCGCCAGGACGAGTCCCTGCGACCCACCCAGCAGCTGGCCGGCCAGCAGGAAGAGGCCCATCAATCCCGCCATGAGAACCATCGTCTTCACGTTGTTCATTGGTGTCTCCATCTGGGCGATTCAAGCGTCGCCCCCGCTGGGGTCCAACGAAAAGAGCGAGACCCCGTCCGCTCCGCGCACCGCGCGTTGGACGAAGGTCTCGCTCTGATGTGGGGATGCTTCCCCGCTTCCTGCCGGACCGTGCCCGCCTGGGCGAGCAGTCTTGACGATCCGGACGTCCGCCACCGGCGGATGAGCTACTCCCCTTCAAGTGCCGTAAAACTAGCGGCGGTCAGGCTCTGCCGCAACGACGCCACGGCCCCGCCTAGAGTCAGAAGGGCGGTTCGGCCCGGTGGGAAGGTTCGTCGAACCCGAGTGCCAGGACGGTGGCCCCGGCCGGGGTCTCGAGCTGTCCCTCCGGGATGATCAGGAGCGCGTTCGCCGTGACCATCGACATCAGGATGCCCGACCCTTGGGGGCCGGTGAGCCGTGCCTCGAGGCCGCCGGGGCCTTCAGTGACGACGGCCCGGAGGAAGTGCTGGAGCCTTGCCCTGAGGCTCACGCCCTCCGCCAGGCGGACCGGGACCGCCTTTCGGAACGGGAGCGTATGGCCGCACATCCGCCGGATGGCGGGCCGGACGAACAGCTCGAAGGTGACCATGGTGCTCACCGGGTTTCCGGGGAGCCCGATCCACGGGGTCGGCCCGAGAAAGCCGAAGCCGACCGGCGCACCGGGCCGCATGCGCAGCCTCCAGAAGCGCTGCCGGGCGCCCATCTCCTGAAGTACCCCTCGCACGTGGTCATGCTCGCCGACGCTGATGCCCGCCGTCGTGATCAGCAGGTCGCACTCGAGCGCGCGTCCCAGGTGTTCGCGCAAGCTCTCCGGCGTGTCCTTCGCGATGCCAAGGTTGTGCGGCTCTCCTCCGGCGCGCCGCACCAGCGCCAGGAGGGTGTGGGTGTTGCTGCTGGCCACCTTGCGGCCGCTCAGGATCTCCTCCGGCTGGTCCACGTCGGCGATCTCGTCGCCGCCGCCGAGAATGGCGACCCGTGGACTCCGGTACACCAGCGGGTGGGCCACGGCGATCGAGGCGAGCGCGCCGAGCTGCGCGGCCTCGAGCTGGGTGCCTTCCCGGAGCACGATCGCTCCCCTCCGGATGTCCTCGCCGGCTGGCCGGATGTTGCTGCCCGCGTCGCGGTCGGAGGTGATGGAAACGAGGTCCTCGCCGCCGTCGGTGTCTTCCTGCCGGATCACCGAGTCCACGCCCTCCGGGACGGGCGCGCCGGTGAAGATCCTCGCGCACTCCCCGGCACCGACGCGGCGGGCGGGAACGCAGCCGGCGGCGATCTTCTCGATCACCTTGAGTCGAACGGGGCTCGCCGGGGCCGCTCCGCGAACGTCCACCGCCCGGGCGGCGTAGCCGTCCATGGCGGAATTGGCCCATGCGGGAATGTCGAGAGGACTCATCACGTCCTCCGCCAGGATGCTGCCGAGCGCGTCATCGAGAGGGATTCGGAGGGCGGGCTGGCGGGAAATCTCGGCGAGGATGCGGCGGGCCGCGTCCCCCGCGGCGATCGGGTCGCTCACGCGTCCGCGGGGATCGCCCGTTCCAGCGCGAGTGTGGCCAGCAGCTGCAGCCACATCGTGTCCTGGAACCTGATGACGGGGCAGGCCGCCTCGAAGTCGTAGTCGTCCGTGACGATCGCCGCCCACAGCCCGGCGTCGGAGGCGCCCGTCTGGTAGAGCGGCTCCCGCGCCACGCTCGGGCGGAAGACTTCGATTCTGGGGAGCGGGGCGCGCTTGAACCCTTCGGCGAGCACGATGTCCGCGCCGCCGAGGTGCTCGCGGGCCAGCGCCACCGGATCGGGCTCTCCGCCGGCACGCTCGAAGAGAATCCGCTGGTCCGGCGCCACCAGCAGCACGCGCTCGGCACGCCCCTCGTGGAAGTGGCGCCAGCTGTCCGAGCCAGGCCGGTCCACCTCGACGGGATGATGAGCGTGCTTGATCGTCATGACGCGGCGGCCGCGCCGGTTCAACTCGCTGGCGAGAGCCACGGCGAGGGTCGTCTTTCCCGCGCCCTTCCGCCCGACTATGGAGATGATGCGTGTCGCTGCCACAGCTCGTTCGCTCTCGCCAGGTCGCTGGGGGTGTTGACGTTGAAGAACAGGAGCTCGGGGTCGCCGAAGCGCCGCACGTCCACGAGAGATAGGATACTGGTTCTGACGCGCGGGTGGAAGCCGACGGCCCGGTAGTCGCCGGCGTCGAGGCTCCGGGCGATCGCCTCCCGGCAGGCGGGCCCGTACCCGGCGCAGAGCGGCTCGACCCCCCGGGGCCCCCCGCTCTCGGGCAGCACCGCGTCGCAGCGCTCCAGTCCGGCGGCAAGCTCGCCGACCAGCCCGGCCGTCACGAACGGCATGTCCCACGCGACGCACACGACCGGCGCCGGAGCCTTCACCACCGACGTATAGATGCCGCCGAGAGCCCCCGCGCCCTCTCTCGAGTCCGTCACGACGGTGAGATCCCGCCGCCAGGTGGTGGCGTCGGGGCTGTTCGCAACGAGCAACGGCGGCGCACCGAGCGCCGCCGTCATGATTCGCACCAGCCGGTCGAGGATCCGCTCCCCGCCCACGATTTCCAGCCCCTTCGGCTTGCTCCCGAACCGGAGGGCGTCGCCGCCGGCAAGGATCGCCCCGCGCGTCAGTACCGCCTCCCGCGCTCGCGCTCGAGCACCACATCCAGCCCGATGTGCACGCTGAAGAGATGCTTGTACGCGGTCTCGTGCGGCGGCACCAGTCCCGGCCCGGCGGTGGTGCCGGTGACCGCAACCACGCCGGTGTAGTTGTCGCGGACCTCCCACCGGAGATAGTACCCGGGGTTGATCGTGAACGTGGTGCCGACTCCAAGGGTGAACGTCGGGCGTTCGCGAGCGCGGTTGTCGTCGTCGTAGACGACGAGCAACGACCCTCCGCTGCTCAGACTCGTCCCCTGGGTGAGGATCGAGCTCTGGTTGGTGATGAGCAACCCCGCACCCACCCGGACGAATGGAGAGATGGCCTCGCGGGGGGCGATCCGGAAGATGGCCCCTGCGGAGAGGGCGACGGCTGCCGCCGACTTGTCCTGTTGGTCTATGTCGTTGCAGACCTCGACGTTCCTGACCGACGACGCCGCCCCATCGAGCACGCACGCGTCGTCGTACCCCATCCCGACCAGGAAGGCCTCGGCCGTGAGCCCCACGTTGGCGCCCGGATAGTAGGTGCCGGCGAGACTGGCGCCCGGCGTCGACTTGATGTCGCGCCGGAGATTGTAGAAGTCGGTGGCGGCGCCGTCCTGGATCGGCTGGTGTTGCACCTCCCAGAGTCCCTGCCCCTGGATGTAGGCGCCCGAAATGGTGAAGACGAGGGTGGCCTGATCGCCCTGCTTCTGAGCCGCCGCCGGTGTCGCCATCAGCGCTAGCATCGCGACCCCGGTATACACTCGGACCGCCATCAGACCCCCAGGAGTGTGTGGTACGGAGACGGCGGGCGCGCCCCTGCTGCACACAACGCCGTCAGGGCACGCCGGTGCAGTCGGCAGAGAGAGTCGGGTCCTCCAGGATTCGCACCCGCTCGAGCACGACGCCGGCCGGAAGCCGTGCGGCCACCCGCCCGAACACATGGACCGCGATCGCCTCGCACGTCGGGATCGTCAGCCCGTCGGCGAACGCGGGCACCTCGAGGTTGATGTTCTTCCCGCCGAGCGCGCGGACGACTTCCTCATCGAGGATGCGGTCGAGCAGGGGGAGGTCGAGCACCATCGCCATCGGCGGGTCGGCCGGGCCGGCCACCGTCACGGCGCAGCGGTAGTCATGGGCATGTCCCGGCGCCGCGCCCAGATCGCCGAACGCCTCGCGGTTCCTCGCCTCGGACCAGTCCGAGCGGTGAAGCCGGTGAATGGCCCGGAACTCGACGACCCGCGTCAGCGAGACCGGCATGGCTCAGGGAGAGAAGGAGTAGCTGATGCCGACCTGGAGCCAGGGCGTGGTCGACCACTCCTGGACACGGCCGTCGGTGATGACCGGGCCGGAGCCGGGGTCCCCCGTCTCGGGCTCCCTCTGGAAGGACGCCGGATACGTGATCTTCCAGAAGGTGGCGCGGGCCTCGGCCCGCAGGTTCAGCCGGTCGGTGAGGAAGATCCTCGTGCCCACGGTCGGGGCGAGGTAGATCCTCCGGCCGAACTCGAACCCGCTGCTATCCTCCACCGTGCCGCTCGAGAAGGTCATGCCGACGGCGCTGCCCACGAACGGCGCGAGCCGATGCCACGATTTTCCACCAGTCAGATTGAGCAGGAGGTTGAATTCGGCGAACAGGATGCTCTGCGTGAACGGCCCGCTGATCCGCTCGGCCGGCGGCACGAAGGGATTGACGACCAGGCGCTCCAGGTCGGCGCGGAGGAAGCCGATCCCCATCTGGACCGGGGACGCCGTCCGGATGTCGTATCGGATTCCGTAGGAGAAGCCGTCGTGGGGCGCAATGCCGAAGCGGCCTCCGCCCCCGCTGATGTGCCCGAACATTGCGGTGAGCGCATGTCCCTTGCGGATGTCTCGATAGGGCGAGTCGCCCGGCGCATGCCCCACCTGCGCCGGCGCGGTGCGCGCGGTGAAGGCGAGCGCGGCGGCGGCCGCCATGACCCGCGCGCCCCTCACGACGTCTCCAGGAGCGCACGGCCGGTCATTTCCGGCGGCGACTCGAGTCCCAGCAGCCGCAGCACCGTGGGGGCGACGTCGCGGAGCGATCCGCCGCCGCGCAGCGTCCCCGCGTACCCGGCCGCTACAACGAAGGGGACAGGGTTGGTGGTATGAGCCGTATGGATCCCGCCTGTCACCGGATCGATCATCATCTCGCAATTGCCGTGATCGGCGGTGATGAGGACGCTGCAGCCGGCTCGCTCCGCACTGGCCATCACGCGCTGCAGGCATTGGTCCACCGTCTCGACCGCCCGGATGACGGCAGGCAGGACCCCCGTGTGGCCCACCATGTCGGCGTTGGCGTAGTTGCAGAGAATGAAATCATGCGCTCCCGTTTCCAGGCACCGGCAGAGCGCGTCGGTGATTCCCGGCGCGCTCATCTCGGGGGCAAGATCGTACGTCGCCACCCGTTGCGAGGGGATGAGGCAGCGCTCCTCGGCGGGGTACGGAGGCTCGTATCCGCCGTTGAAGAAATAGGTGACGTGCGGATACTTCTCCGTTTCCGCCGTCCGGAACTGCGTCCGCCCCTGCTCCGCCAGCACCTCGGCAAGGATGCGCGCGAGGCTGAAGGGGGGAAACGCCTGGGGAACCGGCAGGGTCTGATCGTACTGCGTCATCGTCGTGCAGGCGAGTCGAGGCCGGTGTCCGCGGTCGAACTCGGCAAAGTCCTCGAGCGCGAGCGCGGCGACGATCTGCCGCATGCGGTCGCTGCGGTAATTGAAGAACAGCACCCCGTCGCCATCACGCATCGTCGCGACGGGCGCCCCGTTCCGGTAATGCACGAGGGGGCGGACGAACTCGTCGGTCTCCCCTCGCTGGTACGCGGCCTGGACCGCCATCACCGGGTGCTCCACCGGGGCGCCGGCGCCGTGCACCATCGCGTCGTAGGCAACCCGGGTGCGCTCCCACCGCCGGTCCCGGTCCATGCCGAAGTAACGGCCGGTGAGCGAGGCGACGTCCACCTTGCTCCCGGCGATCCTCCGCATGTCCTGCAGGAGCGTCCGAACGACCTCGGCGCCGAGCGTCGGTGCGGAGTCGCGGCCGTCGAGGAATCCGTGGATGGCGATGGCGGGAACCCGATTGCGCACGCCGAGCTCGACGCCGGCCAGCAGGTGGCGGTCGAGGGCGTGGACCCCTCCGGGCCCGAGCAGCCCGACCAGATGGAGCGTCCCGCCCGAGGCGCGCAGCCGGGCGCACAGCTCCACGAGTGGGGCCAGCTGGTAGAACTCGCCGTTCTGAATGCTCTGGGAAATGCGGACCAGGTCCTGGGGCACGACCCGGCCGGCGCCGAGGTTGAGGTGGCCGACCTCGCTGTTTCCCATCTGGCCTTCGGGGAGGCCCACTGCCAGCCCGCTCGCGTCCAGCAAGGTGCGCGGAAAGGAGCTCCAGAGCCGGTGCCAGACCGGGGTGTTGGCCAGCTCGATCGCGTTTCCATTGCGCTCGGGCCGGTAGCCCCAGCCGTCCAGAACTACGAGGACGACCCGGCTCCCGGGCGTGCCGTTTGACATGGCTCTCCGCGTGTTCTACAATGCCGGACTGTGAGTTACGCGCCGCAATCTAGTCCCGGCCTCCTTCGGCTACCAGCCTGTCTCGTTGGCTGCATGCTGCTCGCGACTGCCGCCGCCGCCCAGCAGGAAAAGGCCCTGACGGCGCCTGCCGATCTCCATCGGGAGCCCAGGGGCGCCCCGCTCGTTTCCCTCCCGGCCGGGGCCCCGGTAGAGACCGGCGAGATCAAGGGCGACTGGAGGGAGGCCACTGTGGAAGGGTGGGTCTACACTCCCTCCACGGCCCCCACCAGGCGAGATGGGTTCGACCTCATCGTCACGCCGGCCAAGGGCGAGAATCTCCGCCGCTCGCCCAACGGCCCCGTTGTCGGCCGGCTTCGGGAGGGCACTCTCCTCGAGCGCATCTCGGTGAAGGGCAAGTGGACCCATGTTCGCCGGGAAGGATGGGTACCGCGCGAGGCGGTGGCCGCGGAGCGGGGAAAGGTGGTGCCTGCGCCGCAGACGGCCCAGAAGGAGGAGCCCCAGGGCGCCCCCGCGACGCCGGCCTCCCGTCCACCGGCGCAGGGCAAGCCAGCGCCGGGCAAGGCCGGGCCCGGCGTGGAGCCGATGGAGCTGGCGCGGGAGGCTGCGCTCAGCGCCGCACCCGACGGGCCCCAGCTCGCCACCGTACAGAGCGGGGTCCCCGCTCGAGTCGTGGCACGGGCCGCCGGCTGGGTGAAGGTGCAGGTGGATGGGTGGGTCAAGGAAGAGGATGTCAGGCCAAGCGGCGGCGGCGCCGCCGAGGGCGTGACCGCGGAGGAGGTTCGCACCTCACCGGACCGCTTCGTCGGCCAGACTCTCCAGTGGCGGGTGCAGCTCATCGCCGTGCAGAGCGCGGACGAGCTGCGCTCGGAAATGGCCCCTGGGCAGCCCTACCTGCTCACGCGAGGGCCCCTTCCCGAGGCGGGTTTCGTGTACGTCACGATCCCCGTCAACCGGCTCGCGGAGTTCCGTGCGCTTCCTCCGCTCCGGGAGCTTGTGCTCCGGGTGATCGTCAAAGCGGCCCGCACGCGCTATCTCACCACCCCGGTCGTCGAGCTCGCGTCGGTGGTTTCGGGCATGGAAGGGAAGGAGGGGCGATGAACGACCTGCTCAGGCAGCGGATATCCCGCCTGCTCGACACCCTGAGTGACGAGCGCGGGTACGAGATACTCGATTACATCGAGTTCCTCGACAGCAAGTACGCGGAGCGCGCCCGGCCGAACGGAATCCTCGCCCGGATCACCGAGACTGTCGAGGACACGATGCGCGCGGGCAAGTTGCCCATCCAGGCCATCAGCGGGACGATGGGATTCATGGACAGCGCCGCCAAGGTCATGAAGGGACTGGCGGCGGCGGGACAGGCCGTGGTGGACGAGGCGGTGAAGGCCGCCGAGGGCGACAACAAGCCCGCCGAACTCCCGAAGCAGCAGAAGGCCGACGGCACGAACCAGTAGTTCCTCCATCCATTCTCGAGGGACCATGGCTGCTCCCCCGCAGGCCCCCGCGAGCACGACGGCGTCGCCCGAGTTCATCCGCGGCATCGGGCCGCTCGCGGCGGTCTCTCTCGTCGTCGGCTCGATGATCGGCTCGGGGATCTTCATCGTCTCCGCCGACATCGGGCGCCAGGTGGGAGAGTGGGGGCCGGGGGCGCTGCTCCTCGTCTGGATAGTCACTGGGGCCATGACCGTCACCGGGGCGCTGGCCTACGCCGAGTTGGCGGCGATGATGCCGCGCGCCGGCGGGCAGTACGTCTTCCTCCGCGAGGGATTGTCGCCTCTCGCCGGGTTCCTCTACGGCTGGACGCTGTTCGCGGTCATTCAGACCGGGACCATCGCCGCGGTGGCCGTGGCGTTCGCCCGGTTCCTCAGCGTGCTGATGCCGGGCTTGAGCCCCGACGTGTTCCTTCCCCTCGGCCGGATCCACCTCCCCGGCGCGGCCGATGCCATCCAGCTCGGCCTCTCGCCTCAGCGGGTCGTGGCCATCGCGTCCATCGTCCTGCTCACGATCATCAACATCCGCGGTGTCACCCTCGGCGCCGCCATCCAGACCGTGTTCAGCGTCGCCAAGGTGGGCGCGCTCGCGGTCCTGGTGGTCTGCGGGCTCACGCTCTTCCGCCAGCCCGTGGCCGCGGCCGCGAACTTCTCGAATCTGTGGGGCACCGGAGACTGGACCCTCGCCGTCATCCCGGTGTTCGGGGCAGCGATGGTGGGATCGCTCTTCGCCAGCGACGCGTGGAACAATGTGACGTTCGCGGCGGCGGAGGTGCAGAACCCCACCCGGAACCTCCCGCGGGCGCTCGCCATCGGCACCGGAACGGTGAGTCTCCTCTATATCCTCGCGAACGTCGCGTACCTCAACATCCTGCCGCTCCTGGGCGATCCGAACGGCGCCGACGCGCTCTCCCGCGGCATCCAGTACGCCTCGCAGGACCGGGTGGGGACCGCCGCCATCGAGGTGGTCCTCGGCGCCGGAGCGGCCACCGTGATGGCCGTGGCCATCCTGTTCTCGACCTTCGGCTGCAACAACGGGCTGATACTCTCGGGCCCGCGGGTGTACTACGCGATGGCGCGCGACCGCCTGTTCTTCGAGCGCGTGGGCACGCTCCACCCCACCTTCCGGACGCCGGTGCTCGCGCTGGTGCTCCAGGCCGTCTGGGCCGGCATTCTCTGCGTGAGCGGCACCTACGGCCAGCTCCTCGACTACGTGATCTTCGCGGCGCTGGTGTTCTACTTCCTGACCACGCTGGCGCTCTTCCGGCTCAGGCGGCTCCGCCCCGATCTCCCGCGGCCGGTCAAGGCGTTCGGCTATCCGGTGCTCCCGGGGCTCTACCTGCTTGCGGTCGGCGCGCTCATGGTGATCCTGCTGTTCGAGAAGCCGCTCTACACCTGGCCCGGGCTGCTCATCGTCGCCTCCGGCGTTCCAGTCTACCTTCTCTGGAGGCGCCTCGCCGCCTCCCCGGCGGCTTGACCTCGGCCGGACGGGCTCCTACTCTTCGAGATGGGAATCCCCGAGCCGCAGCCGAGCGCATGACCGTCATACGCCCCAGGCCCGCCCTCACGTTCGACGACGTGCTCCTGGTTCCGCGATACTCCGCGGTCCACCCCAGTGAAGTCTCGACCGCCACCAGCTTCACCCGCAGCATCCCCCTCAACATTCCGCTCGTTTCCGCCGCCATGGATACCGTCACCGAGGCGGACATGGCCATCGCCATGGCGCGCGCTGGCGGCATCGGTGTCCTGCACAAGAACATGACGCCGGAACGGCAGGCGGCGGAGGTGGACCGGGTCAAGCGGAGCGAGAGCGGGATGATCCTCAACCCGATCACCCTCGGTCCCGACCGCCCGCTGCGCGAGGCCTACGCCCTCATGCGCCGCTTCAAGATCTCCGGCGTTCCGATCGTGGACGGCCAGGGCTGCCTCATCGGCATCATCACCAATCGGGACCTGCAATTCGAGCGCAATCTCGACCAGCCGATCCGCCAGGCGATGACCAGGGAGAACCTGGTGACGGCGCCGGTCGGTACCAGTCTCGACGACGCCGAGCGCATCCTCGCGAGCCATCGAATCGAGAAGCTGCCGGTGGTGGACGCCCAGGGGGTCCTCAAGGGTCTGATCACCGTGAAGGACATCTTCAAGCGGCGAGCCCATCCCGACGCCAACAAGGACCAGCACGGTCGCCTGCGGGTGGCGGCGGCCGTCGGCGGCGCGCCCGATGCCAAGCTGCGCGCGCGGGGCCTGATCGACGCAGGTGTCGATGTCCTCGTCGTGGATTCCGCCCATGGTCACAGCGAGGGCGTGCTGCGCACGGTCTCCCAGCTGCGCGAGGCGTTCCCCGACGTGCAACTCGTCGCCGGCAACATCGCCACCGAGGCCGGCGCCAGGGAACTGGTGCGCCGGGGCGTGGACGCCGTGAAGGTCGGCATCGGGCCCGGCAGCATCTGCACCACCCGCGTCGTGACCGGGGTCGGCGTCCCCCAGGTCACGGCCATCATCGACGCGTTGCGTGGCGCGGAGGATGTACCCCTCATCGCCGACGGCGGAATCAAGTACTCGGGCGATGTCGTGAAGGCACTGGCCGCCGGCGCGTCCTCGGTCATGATGGGGTCGATGCTCGCCGGCACCGAGGAAAGCCCCGGCGAGTCGGTGCTCGCGGAGGGGCGCCGCTTCAAGATGATTCGCGGTATGGGCAGCCTCTCCGCCATGCAGGACGGCTCGGCCGACCGGTACTTCCAGGACGGGGAGATGGCCCCCGCCAAGCTGGTGCCCGAGGGAATCGAGGGCCGGGTGCCGTACCGGGGCCCCGTGGCCGACGTCCTCTACCAGATGGTCGGGGGGCTGCGGAGCGGCATGGGGTACTGCGGGGTGAGCGGCATCGGGCAGCTCCGGTGCGACGTCGAGATGATCCAGATCACTTCGGCCGGCCTCAGGGAGTCCCACCCCCACGACGTGACCATCACGCGGGAAGCGCCGAACTACAGCGCCTGACCGGGTCCAGCCGTTCCTCCGCGGAACCCCGATCGCGGCGGTCTGCCAACCTCATCCGATGAGTGTCCAATGAGTCTTTTCCTTCGCAAGGATCTGTCCGCGCTGCAGGCGGAGGCCGCCTCTGACCACAGCCTCAAGCGAGCGCTCGGCCCGGTCAACCTGGTGGCCCTCGGCATCGGCGCGATCATAGGGGCGGGCATCTTCGTCCTGACGGGCCAGGCTGCGGCGAACTACGCGGGCCCCGGCATCGTCTATTCGTTCATTCTCGCCGGAACCGCCTGCGCCTTCGCCGGACTCTGCTACGCCGAGTTTGCGGCGATGATTCCGATCGCCGGATCGGCCTACACGTACGGATACGCCACGCTGGGCGAGCTGATCGCCTGGATCATCGGGTGGGACCTGATTCTCGAGTACCTCTTCGCCGCGTCGACGGTCGCCGTCGGCTGGTCGGGGTACGTCGTGTCCTTCCTCAAGGACTTCGGCATCAACATTCCCCCTGAGTTCACATCGGCACCCTATACTCACACCACGCCACCCGATGCCGGCCTCAACGTCTGGCGACTCTTCACCGAGGGGTGGTCGAGCACCGGCGCCGTGCTGAACGTCCCCGCCATGCTCATCGTCGCCGTGATCACCATTCTCCTCATCGTGGGGATCAGCGAGTCCGCGGGATTCAACAATGTCGTCGTCGTCATCAAGCTCATCGTCGTCTTCCTCTTCATCGGCTTCGGCCTGGCCTACATCAACAGCGACAACTGGGTGCCGTTCATCCCGCCGGCCGAAGGCCCCGGCAAGTTCGGCTGGGACGGGGTCGTGCGCGGCGCGGGGGTGATCTTCTTCGCCTACATAGGATTCGACGCTGTATCCACCGCAGCGCAGGAGACGAAGAACCCCCAGCGCGACATGCCGATCGGGATTCTCGGGTCGCTGGCCATCTGCACCGTGCTCTATATCGCGGTTGCCCTGGTGCTCACCGGTATCGTGAAGTACACCGAGCTCAACGTCCCCGATCCGATCGCCGTCGGCATCAACGCCGCCGGCCCCGGCCTGGCCTGGCTCCGTCCGGTGGTGAAGATCGGGGCCATTGCCGGCCTCTCGTCGGTCATCCTGGTCATGCTCCTCGGCCAGCCCCGCATCTTCTACTCGATGTCGAAGGACGGGCTGCTGCCGCCGGTGTTCAGCAAGGTGCACCCGAAGTTCCGCACGCCGCACATCGCCAGCCTGGTGACCGGCGTGGCGGCGATGGCGTTCGCGGGCCTGCTGCCGATCGGGCTCCTCGGCGAGCTGGTGTCGATCGGGACCCTTCTCGCGTTCGCCATCGTCTGCGCCGGAGTGCTGGTGCTGCGTTACACCGATCCCACCCGGCCCCGGCCGTTCCGTACGCCGCTCTCGCCTTTCGTCCCGATCGCCGGGATCCTGTCCTGCGTCTACCTCATGCTCGGCCTGCCGGTGGATACGTGGGCCCGGCTGGTGATCTGGATGCTGATCGGGCTCGCGATCTACTTCCTCTATGGTCGCCGCCACTCGCGGGTACAGGCGGCCGCCTCGGGGCGGTAGGAGATTACCTTTGCCCCATGCCGTTCGCCCTTTCTCCTGACCGCGTTGCCGCCGCCCGGGCCTTTGCTTCGGCATTTGTGCCCGGCCGGCGGGTTTGTCTCACCACCCACGTAAATCCCGACGGCGACGGCCTCGGCAGCGAGGCCGGACTCGCCCACCTCCTCCGGGCCCATGGCGTGGATGTCGTGGTCACCAATCCCACGCCCACGCCCCCGCGTTTCTCGTTTCTCTTCGAGGACATGCCCGGTGTCGATCGGACGGCGGAGGCCATCAAGGAGCTCCGTCGAGCCGACCTCGTCGTCGTCCTCGACATCTCCGACCTCGGCCGCCTCGGCATGCTCGGCGAGACGGTGCGGGAGCGGGGCGTGCCCGCCGCCTGCATCGATCATCACGTGAGCGCCGGCGTCCTCCCCGAGGGCCCGCGCTATCTCGACGCCGGCGCCGCGGCCACCGCGGAACTGGTCTTCGAGATCGCCCACGCCAACAACTGGCCCATGACCGAGGCCGCCGCGCGCGGTCTCTACGTCGGCATCCTGACGGACACCGGCGGGTTCCGGTTCAGCAACACTCGGCCGCGGACGCTGCGCATCGCCGCCGAACTGCTCGAGGCGGGAGTGGATCCGGAAGAGATCTATCTCGAGGTTTACGCCCGCGCTCCGGAAGGCCGTCCCCGGCTCCTCGCCGAGGCGCTCCAGACGCTCGTGGTCGAGCCCGAGTGGGGGCTTGCGTGGGTGACCGTGCCCCCCGGAGCCATCGAGCGCCACGGCGTTTCCAGCGACGACCTCGATGGCGTCGTGGAGTTCCCCCGGTCCATCGAGGGGACTCGCATGGCGCTCCTCTTCCGCGAGATGAGCCAGGGCAGGGTCAAGGTGTCGCTTCGGTCCGTCGGGAACGTGGATGTCGCGCTGTTCGCCAATCAGTTCGGCGGCGGCGGACACACCAAGGCGGCCGGGATCGCGCTCACCGGCTCGCTGTCCGAGGTGCAGGCGACGGTTCTCGGGGCCGCGCGCGCCTATCTTGGCCGGCGGGGACCGAATGGCGGCAGGGGCGGTTGACTGGCTTGCCCGGTATTATATTCCCGACAGTGACAGTAGGAATTCCTGCGCGGGGACCCATGGACACGATCGACCGAATAGAACGAACACTCGACACACTACGACCTTACATCGCCTCCCATCGGGGGCAGGTGGAGGTCGTGGATTTCGATGAGCAGGAAGGGGTGCTGCTCCTGCGGTTGGGCGGCACCTGCCAGGGGTGCGCCGCGTCAACGATCACGCTCAAACAGGGGATCGAGGTGCGCTTGCGCGAGATGGTGCCGGAAGTGAAGCACGTGGAGGCCGTCTAGTGGCCGAATCGCTGGAATCCCGGGTGACCGCGGCTCTCGCGGCCATCCACAATCCCCGCTTGGAAAACGACATCCTCTCGGCCGGCATGATCCGTGATCTCGCCGTCACGCCTGAAGGTGACGTGAGCTTCACCTTTCTCCTGGCCTCCGATGATCCCGCCACACTCGTCCGCCAGGCCCGGAGCGCGATCCAGGCGGTCGACGGGGTGCGCCGCGAGGGAATCCGCATCGCCGTGTCGAATCCCGCCGGTCCGGCCCGCGTGACCCATGGTCCGCCTTCCGTTCCCGCCGCCGCGACCGCGGGTGCGGCGCCCGTGCCCCCCGCGCAGCCCGATCTCGGGCGCGTCATTGCCGTCTCCTCGGGAAAGGGCGGGGTCGGGAAGTCCACGGTGGCCACCAACCTCGCCGTCGCGCTGGCCCGGGCAGGCCACAGCGTCGGCGTGATGGACGCCGATATCTATGGTCCCAACATTCCCCGGATGTTCGGTGTGTTCGAGAAGCCGCCGGTCGTGGGGGGGAGGATTCAGCCGCTCGAGGCGCACGGGGTGCGCCTCATGTCTCTCGGATTCCTCGTCGAGCGGGACGCACCGGCCATCTGGCGCGGCCCGATCATCATGAAGGTGGTTCAGCAGTTCCTTCGTGACGTGAACTGGGGCCGCCTCGATTACCTCATCGTGGATCTTCCTCCGGGCACCGGCGACGCGCAGCTCTCGCTGGTGCAGGCGACCCACGTGTCCGGCGCCATCATCGTCACGACGCCGCAGGAAGTCGCCGTCGGCGACGCGCTCCGTGCCGCGAAGATGTTCGAGCGGGTGGGCGTACCGGTGCTTGGCGTCGTGGAGAACATGAGCGCGTTCGTGGATCCCGAGACGGGACGCCGCTTCGAGCTATTCTCTTCCGGTGGCGGGGCCCGCTTGGCCGCGGAAATCGGCGTTCCGCTGCTCGGGACGGTGCCGCTCCAGCCTCACCTGGCGGAGCTCGCCGATCAAGGCCAGCCGATTCTCCTGGCCGAGCCGGAGAGTGCGGCCGCCGTCAGCCTGCGGGCGATCGCCGCCGACCTCCAGGAGAAGGCCGCCGGGCCCGGCGTGCCGCTTCCGATTCTCAGGGGGTAACTCCCTCAGGACACCCATGGCGCTCGTCACGCTGCTGACCGACTTCGGCACGACCGATTCGTACGTCGCGGAGGTGAAGGGGGTCATTCTGAGTCGTGCGCCCGAGACGACTCTGGTGGATATCACTCACGCCGTTCCGCCAGGCGACATCCGATCGGGCGCCTACGTCCTCGGGCGATCCTGGCACCGCTTTCCCGCCGGCACCATCCATCTCGCCATCGTGGATCCGGACGTGGGCACCAGCCGCGCGGCAGTGGCGCTCCGCGCGCAGGGACACGCCTTCGTGGGTCCCGACAACGGCCTCTTCTCCCCGGTGCTCCGCGATGCCGAGGTGGAGATCGTCACCCTTCCCGTTCCCGACGGCGCATCCCCCACCTTTCACGGCCGCGACCTCTTCGCCCCGGCCGCCGCCACGCTGGCCAACGGGGTGCCACTCGCCACGCTGGGCAAGCCGCTGATCGGGGTTCCCTACCGTCTCGCCTACACCGAGCCGCGCTATGAAGGGAAATCGATCGTCGGCGAGATCATCTACGTCGATCGTTTCGGGACCCTGGTCACCAATCTCACGCCCGGGCTCGTCCCGCCGTACGCGTCGATTGAGGTCGATGGCCTCGATCTCGGGCCACTCCGGCACACCTTCGGGGACGTGCCCACGGGGGGGCTGCTGGCGTATGTCGGGTCGGGCGGAGAGGTCGAGGTGGCGGTGCGCGGCGGGTCAGCTGCCCGGCGGCTGGGCCTGGGCGTGGGCGGGAGAATCCGGGCCAGGCTCGGCTAGTGGTGGCTTGCCGGAGAAGCGGCCGACGGCCTGACGGAAGAACCGGAACAGCTTCCTGATCAGCAGAATGGCGAGGATCATGAGCGCGACGACGATCCCCGCAGTAATGAGCGGGTGGGCCGCCGCCATCCAGGCCAGGAAGACCGCCAGTGAGTCCTCGACGAGGCTGAGCACCCAGTTGCTGACCGGCTCCGGGCTCACGTTGGCGGCGGCCCGGGTGGTGGCCTTGGCGCTGTGGGAGGTGAGCGCGACGCCGCCTGCGAGGAGTGCAGCGCCCACGCGCCATTCTTCCGGGACCCCTCCGGCAAAGGCGCTGTAGGACAGGAGCGCGGCGGCCGGCGGCCTGATGAAAGTGTGCGCCGCGTCCCACGCGCTATCCATGTAGGGAATCTTGTCGGCGACGAATTCGATGACGACGAGAGCGAGCGCGAGTCCGATGACGATCGGGTTGGCGAGGACCTGGAGCGGGGCGGGAAGGTCGATGAGGCTGAAACGCTGGAAGAGGCCGGCTGCCGCGACGGTGATGTAGAGATTGAGCCCCGAGGCAAACGAGGTGCCGAGCGCGAACCCGAGGGTCTCGAGGGGAGACATGAAAATCAATCTACCCGCTTATTCTTCGCCGCTCCACTCCACCTTCACCGCGCCGCCGGCGGTGAAGATGTCGATGTCGAGGTGTCGAGCCGACTGCTCGTAGCCGGGCGACCGGTAGCCGGCGCCCCGGCGCTCCAGCCCGTCCGGCTCGAAGCTGCTCAGGAACTTGTCGAGCGTCACGCTCACGGCAACCCGCCGCGGCAGCCTGAGGGTCAACTCTCCCAGCGCCATGTGAACCTCGACCCTGGAATCGGAGGTCCACGCCCCTCCGAAGTCCAGCGTGACCTGGCCCACGCCGCCCTCGAACGCAATGCGGTCGCACCGGCTGTTGCCGAGTCCGAGGACGGAGAGTTGCGCCGCCCCCGCGCGAAGATTCACGGCGCGGCAGCGAATCCCGTTCGGCGTGGAAAAGCGGACGGTGGCGCGACTGGCACCGGCCGACAGATCGAGGTCGCTCACCCGGAGCCCGCCGAGATCCAGCTCACCGTCCACGGCGCCGAGCTCCACGTCGAGGGCCAGGTCGGGCCTGGGGGACAAGGCAACTCCGGCGGACTGCCGGAGCTGATTCTGCGACACCACGCGCACCCCGCCCCGTCCTTCC
>CAYYXP010000039.1:0-1746 GCA_964475685.1 uncultured Gemmatimonadaceae bacterium
CCCCGGCTTTCGCCGGGGTGCCTTTGTCGTGGAGGAAGCCGCATCATACGCAGGAGATCTGCAGTCTGCTAAAGCGATGCTGCGGTGGCACCGTGCGGCGTCGGAGCCCGGATGTCGCGTCGAAGGTCCAGGAGCCCCGGACGCGACCGCAAAGCCTCTTCCCTGTCGCGCCAGCCGACTCTCGTTCGGAAACGCGACAAAGTGATCGTTACAATGCTGGGTTCGCCTCGGACCTGGGCTCAGCTACCAGACGGAGGAGTTCGTCTCCGAACTTGGCGAGCGCTCGCGGCCCGACCCCCGGCAGCCGCGCGAGCGACGCACGGTCCCTGACCTTGCCTGACGCGAGGGCGTCGAGTGCGGCGTCGCTCAGCACCCGATACCGGGGCACTCCCATCGTGGCGGAGACGCCGTCCCGCCACCGCTCGAGCGTGTCCCGAAGCGCCGGCGCTGCCTGCCGGGGAGCGACGGTCGGCGGATCGGAACCGAGCGCGCGCAGGATGACCCCGCCAACCCGCGCTGCCAGCGTCGGGCCCACGCCGGGGACAGCAGCCAACGCGCCGGCAGTCGCCGGAGGATGCTCAGCAAGGCGGCGAAGGACCTCGGGCTCGAGCAGGTTCCCACCCCACGGCCCCGACCGTCCCCCCAGCGCTCGACGCAACGACGCGAGGCGCACACCGACTGCCGGATCGAGCGACGGGCTCCGCCGATCGCCACGGCAACGATCGCACCCGGCACACTGCTCGAGATGCTCACCGAAATACTCCAGTAGCATCTTGCGGCGGCACGATTGCTCTCCGGCATACCGCTCCATCGCGACAATGCGGCGCTCGGCCTTCCCTCGGCGGGCGTCGATCGGTCTCCAATCGACCGGGCCCGACTCGGGCCTCAACTCATGGCGCAGCCGTTCGGCCGATTCCCGAACGTTCGCGGCGACGGCGGCCTTCGGGCCCCTCCACACGCGCTCGAGAACCTTGCGTGACGGAAAGGTGACCTCCAGCTGCCGGTGATGGAGCTCGGCGTCGCCCGGGCGCCAGAGGAGGACGCACCGGGCAAAGGCGCCATCCCGACCGGCGCGGCCTGCCTCTTGGTAATAGGCCTCGGGAGTGGCCGGCAACGTCCAGTGGACCACGAGGCGCACGTCCGGCTTGTCGATCCCCATGCCGAAGGCACAGGTAGCCACCATCACGTCCACCCGGTCCTCCAGAAAGTCCTGCAGCGCCGCCGCCCGGCGACCCTTGGTGAGACCGGCATGGTACGGTGCCGCCCGATGGCCCGCCCGCACCAGCGCCCGCGCGATCGCCTCGGTGAGCCCCCGCGTGGGGGCGTACACGATGGCCATCTGGTCGTCGCCGGCCATCAGATCGAGAAGGGCGCGGAGCCGGTCGCGTTCCCCATCCACCGTCACGACGCCAAACCAGAGATTCGGCCGGTCGAAGGAGCCGAGATGGGTGTGGAAGCGGCCGGGCCTGAAGCGGAGAACGGCGGTGATGTCGGCACGAACTTCAGGGGTGGCGCTGCCCGTCAGGGCGATACACGGCGGCCTGCCGAGGCGATACCGGGTACGGCCGAGGGTGCGGTAGCTCGGCCGGAAGTCGTGCCCCCACTCAGTGACGCAATGGGCCTCGTCCACCGCGAGGAGCGCGGGCCTGATGCCGGCCGCGGCCAGCTCCAGCGACAGAGTCGTCAGCCGCTCGGGCGACACGTAGAGGAGGCGGAGTGACCCGGCGTGAAGCGAGGCCCAGATCG
>CAYYXP010000040.1:0-2203 GCA_964475685.1 uncultured Gemmatimonadaceae bacterium
GACGCCGACTTCAAGGCGGCCGGCCGGATCGCGCTCCTCGGCATGGGCGCCGACCCGGGCACGACCAACGTCTACGCCGCCTACGCCCGCAAACACCTCCTCGATACAGTGACGGAGCTGCGCATCCGCGACGGCGACAACTCGGTCTGCCAGGGCCACAATGGGTTCGTCGCGGCCTTCAGTCCCTGGGTGTTCATTGACGAGTGCCTCTGCAAGGCCGTCTCGTTCCGGGACGGGCGGTACCATCTGGAGGAACCGCTGACCGGGTTCGAGCCGTTCGACTTTCCCGAGCTTGGCGTACTCAACTGCTATTACGTGGACCACGAGGAGTCGAAGACGCTCCCGCGGTACTTCCCGGACGCCCGCGTGGTGGACTTCAAGCTCTGCATGGACGACATCACGGTGGAGACACTCCGGGTCATGAAGCGGCTCGGCCTCTCCGGCAAGGGCCGGGTGCGGGTCGGTGAGGTTTCCATTTCGCCGAGGGACCTCGTCGTGTCGCTGCTGCCCGACCCCCGGGACCTGGCCGGCCGGATGAGAGGCAAGACCTGCGTCGGCACGCTGGCCAGGGGGACCAGGAACGGGGAGGCCCGCGCGTTCTACATCTACAACGTCGCCGACCACGAGACGGTGTACGCGGAGCTCGGTGTCCAGGCGACGGCGTACCAGACAGGGATTCCGCCCGTCATCGCCGCCCGGCTCATCACCGATGGCCGCTGGGCCGGCCCCGGCGTCCGGTCGCCGGAGGAGTTCGATCCCGACCCGTTCATGGAGCGCCTCGCCCGCGAGGGGATGCCCTGGCACGTGCGCGACGACTCCGCGCGGAGCGAACTTCCACGGGTCCGGGCGCTGGGGGGGCGGGAGACGGTAGCGGCGTAGGGAGAGCGGAAGAGACGGAGAGGACGGAAAGACGGAAGGACGGAAAGACGGAGGGGCGTGAGGCAGGCTCTTCCGTCCTCTCCGTCCTCTCCGTCTTTATAGTAGATTGATCCGAAATCCCACCAGACGAGGGACGAGAATGACCAGCACGGCCGCGGCGCGGAGCAAGGCCCGCAAATCCGAAGTCACCCACTACAAGATGTACATCGACGGAAAGTTCGTGGCTGCCAAGGGCGGCAAGACCTTCGACGTCTTCGACCCATCCACCGAAGGGGTCATCGCCACCTGCCCTGCCGCCGGGGCGGAGGATGTCGACCGGGCGGTCAAGGCGGCCAATCGTGCCTTCTACGGGGGCTGGCGGAGCGTCACCGGCCAGGAGCGGGGCCGTATCCTCTTCCGGCTTGCCGAGCGGATCAGGGCGCGGCGGAGCGAACTGGCCGAGCTGGAGACAGTCAATTCGGGCAAGCCGATCGTGGAGTCCGAGTTTGACATGGACGACGCCGCCACCTGTTACGAGTACTATGGCGGGCTCGCCACCAAGATCCACGGCGAGGTCCTGCCCGTCCCCGCCGACGCCGTCTCCTTCACCATGCGCGAGCCGGTGGGCGTGGCCGGCCAGATCATTCCCTGGAACTATCCGCTGGTCATGGCGGCGTGGAAGATCGCCCCGGCGCTGGCCGCCGGCTGCACGATGGTCATCAAGCCGGCGGAGCAGACTCCGCTCACGCTCCTCAAGCTCGCCGAGGATTTCGAGGCGGTGGGGCTGCCGCCGGGAGTGGTGAACGTCGTCACCGGGGACGGCCCCGTGGCCGGCGCGGCAATCGTCAAGCACCGCGACGTGCGGAAGGTCGCCTTCACCGGCAGCTCCGCGGTCGGGAAGATCATCATGCGGGAAGCGGCCGATCAGCTCAAGCGCGTCTCGTTCGAGCTGGGCGGGAAGTCGCCCAACATCTTCTTCAGCGACGCCGACTTCGAGAATGCCGTGGACGGCGCCCTCTTCGGCACCTTCATCAATCAGGGGGAGGTCTGCTCCGCAGGCAGCCGGGTCCTGGTGCAGCGCGATATCTACAAGAAGTTCGTGGACGCCGTGGCTGCCAAGGCCAAGACCATCCGCCTGGGCCCCGGAATCGACCGCGAGACCAAGATGGGCCCCCTGGTGAGCGAGGAGCAGCGCGACCGGGTGGCCGGCTACCTCAAGGTCGGCCGCGGCGAAGCCAAGCTGGCGGCGGGCGGCGGAGTCCCCAAGCGGTTCGACAAGGGGTGGTACATCGAGCCCACCATCTTCTACGACGTGGACAACTCGGCGAAGATCGCCCAGGAAGAG
>CAYYXP010000041.1:0-2328 GCA_964475685.1 uncultured Gemmatimonadaceae bacterium
ACCACGTCGATCTCCTCGGCGCCGGCGGCAACCGAGGCCCTGATTTCCGCAAGCCGCTGCTCGAACGGCGAGAGCCCCGCCGGAAATCCGGTGGACACCGCGGCCACCGGAATGCCCGATCCTTCGAGCGCCTCCAGTGCCGTCTCCACGAAGCGGTGGTAGACGCACACGGCGGCGACCCGGATGGGGAGATGCTCGGCGCCCATCGCCTCCAGCAGGTCCTCGCGAACCGGCCGGCGGGCCTTGGCGCAGAGCCGCCGCACCCGGCCGGGGGTGTCGTCACCCGAGAGGGTGGTGAGATCCATCAGGGTGACGGCGCGGAGAAGCCACGCCGCCTGCCACTGTTTCTTGACGGTTCGCCGGGTCCGAAGCGTGGCGGCTCGGCGCTCCACCGCGCTTCGATTCACCCGGACCTCCTCGATCCAGTCCAGCTCGAGGGGCAAGCCGCGGTTGCGGGGCAACACCGGCACCTCCAGCGGCGCGGCGGCCGACGGAGAGAGGATGCCTGGCTTGGGGGTCTCGGGCACGGTCTTCAACATACCCGTCCGGGCGCGAGGTTCACCATCTCACCGCTCCCGGTAGCCCAGCCCATGCTCGATGGTCTGGGCGCCGGCCCGGTGCTCAGCCACCAGCTCGCTGTCCTTGAAGACCGGGATGAGCAGGGCGCCCGCCAGGAACCCGCCCACGTGCGCCCAGAAGGCCACGCCGCCCTCTCCACTGGCCACACTCCCGCCCAGGAGCTGGAGAAGGAACCAGTAGCCGAGCATGAGGTAGGCCGGCACCGCCGTGCGAAAGAAGAAGAACCCAACCGGGATGAACATGTGTACCCGCACACGTGGGTACAGCAGGATGTACGCACCCATCACGCCGCTGATCGCGCCCGACGCGCCGACCATCGGGACAATGCTCGACGGACTGGTGATCGTCTGCGCCGCCGCCGCCGCAAAGCCGCACAGGAGGTAGAAGGCGAGATAGCGGAAGCGGCCCATGCTGTCCTCGACGTTGTTTCCGAAGAGCCAGAGGAACCACATGTTGCCGATCAGGTGCATCCACCCCCCGTGCATGAACATCGAGGAGAGCGGCGTGTACCAGGTCCGCTCCGCGCCCAGCACGCACACGGTGGCGGGAGTGAGACGAAGGGTGGTGCCTTCGGCAACGCGACCCAGGAACTCACCCGGAATCAACCCCAACTCGCACACCGACCGTGACAGCCCCGGTTCCGCTCCCATTCCCTGAACAAGAATCCAGACCGCCACGTTGAGTGCGAGGAGGAGAATGGTGACGACGGGGGTGGCCAGGGTGGGGTTGTCGTCTCGGTAGGGGAACATCCTTCAAATATACGGCGGCTCCCCCTCCCGGCCACGCGGCCGATCCTCCCCCGGCGATTACTGCCAATTCGGCAGCCTTTATGGGTACGACACTTGCTTCCCCCTGCATTGATCCCGGACGAAGTGGCAGAAACCCCAAGCACTTCGACGCATTGACCCCCAACGGAGCAGACATGGCGTCCAAGATCATCGGTATCGACCTGGGAACGACCAATTCGGTTGTCGCGGTCATGGAGGGCGGCGACCCGGTCGTCATCCCCAACGCGGAAGGCGGGCGCACCACCCCGTCGGTCGTGGCCTTCTCCAAAGACGGCGAGCGGCTGGTGGGCCAGGTGGCCAAGCGCCAGGCCGTCACCAATCCCAGGCAGACCATCTTTTCGATCAAGCGCTTCATGGGCCGCCGCCTCGACGAGATCAAGGAGGAGGCCAAGCGAGTCCCCTACAAGATCCTCTCCGCATCCAACGGCATGGCCGCGGTCGAGATCGCCGGCAAGACCTACTCGCCGCCCGAGATCTCGGCGATGATCCTGCAGAAGATGAAGCAGACCGCCGAGGACTACCTGGGCCAGACCGTGGACCGCGCCGTCATCACGGTGCCGGCCTACTTCAACGACGCCCAGCGCCAGGCCACCAAGGACGCCGGCAAGATCGCCGGTCTCGACGTGCTCCGCATCATCAACGAGCCCACCGCGGCCGCGTTGGCGTACGGGCTCGACAAGAAGAAGGAAGAGAAGATCGCCGTCTTCGATCTCGGCGGCGGCACCTACGACATCTCCGTGCTCGAGCTCGCCGAAGGCGTCTTCGAGGTCAAGAGCACCAACGGCGACACCCACCTGGGCGGCGACGACTTCGACCAGCGACTGATCGACTGGCTGGTGGCCGAGTTCAAGAAGGACCAGGGCATTGACCTCTCCAAGGACCCGATGGCGCTCCAGCGGCTCAAGGAAGCCGCCGAGAAGGCCAAGATGGAGCTGTCGAGCACCACCCAGACGGACATCAA
>CAYYXP010000042.1:0-1648 GCA_964475685.1 uncultured Gemmatimonadaceae bacterium
CTGGCCGGGGAGCGCCCGGTCGCGGCGATGATTCTGGAATCCACCTTCACCAGCGTACCGGTCTTCGCGCGGCGCTTCGGGGCGCCGGGCTTCCTGGTCCGAGATCGCTTCGACAACCTGGCGGCCGTGCGGCGGTTCACCAAGCCGCTGCTCATCCTGCACGGTGAGCACGACGAGACCATTCCGGTGGCGCAGGGCCGAGCGCTGCACGCGGCCCAGCCCGCGTCGGAGTTCCACCTGATGCCATGCGGACATAACGACTGTGCGCCGCCCTGGGCCGCGATCGGGCACTTCCTGGCCGGCCATCGGCTGCTTCCGCGAGCGGGGTGAGCGGGTGGGCGGCCGCCCACCCGCATCTTCTCTCGCTCCAGCGAGTCTATTGCGCCGTGTGGGTCATGGCCCTCTTGTGGTGCTGGCAGGTGACGGCGGGGTTGAGGGCCGTGAAGATGCCGTTCGGGTTGTCGCGGTAGATCCAGACGTGCCGGTCGTAGTGCGGCGCGAAGTTGTGCGCCTCGTCTATCGGGGTGGCGGGATCGTCGGCCATCTTGTCGTACGGGACGCCGTGGAAACTCGGCGGCGCGTCGTGGCCGGCCGCCGCCCAGGCGCTCGTGAACACCAGGTTCTCCACCGCCACCAGCGCCATCGAGCCGTCCGCCTGCGGCTCGTAGATGAGGACCGCCGGCTTGGTGAAGTCGGTGTACGTCCCGTTCCCATCCACGCGAGGCGAGGGCGGCGCCGTGATCCCGAGGAGATCGGGACGGAAATAGTGCACCCCCATGGCGCCCAGCGACGCGGGGCGCCCCAACATCTCGGCGACCTCGCAGGTTTCGGAGGGGTCGCGGATGTAGCCTTCCGCGAGCGCGGTGTTCGCGTCCATGAATCGTTCGGTGGCGGTGCGGACCTCGGCGATGGTGGGCTCGCCCGGACCGGGTGAACTGGGCGCTTCAGACTGGCGCGGCTTGGAGCAGGCGGCTGTGACAAGGCCGGCAATCACAAGGGTGAGAAGGGTACTCGGTGCGGGTGTCAAAGGGCCTCCATGGTACAGGATTGTGGATCGAGGTCGTCCGAACAGGTAAATATGGACACCGGCCCGGCGCCCCGTAAGTTGGTACGTTGCCGCGCCCCGGACTCGCGGGCCGTTGCTTCCCGTTCGCCGGCTGATCCCCACCGGCAGAGGGAAATCAGTTCCCGAGACTCGACGAGGATCTCGCCATGACCTTCAAGCCCGCAGTATGGTTCCCTATTTCCGTCGTGCTGGGCGCCATCAACGTGGTCGCGGTAGGCCCCGCGGCCGCAGCGGCCGAGCCATGGCACGCCGCGGTTCACGCGGCGCTTGCGGTGGCGTTCGGGCTGTGGGCCCAGCGCCTGCGGCCGGGTCGCGGTGGAAGCGAAGTCCAGGATCGGCTCGAGGAGCTCGAGGCCGACATGGGCAGGCTGCGGCAGGAGCTGGGCGAGGCGCAGGAGCGCATGGACTTCGCCGAACGGCTGCTGGCGCAGGGACAGGAAGCGCGCCGGGCAGAGCCGCAGCCCTAGGCTCCGCGGCAACTGCACGCGAGAAGGCGATCCTTCGACGGAGGCTTCCCATGGCAGACGAGCCACTCGCCCAACAACTCGCCACGCTTCGCAGCCTGCTCGCCGAGGTTGACGC
>CAYYXP010000043.1:0-2255 GCA_964475685.1 uncultured Gemmatimonadaceae bacterium
GATCTCGCAGCCGCTCGCCACCGCGGCCTCCGACCCGGCCCAGCTCCTCAACGTTCTTTTCGGCAACAGCTCGCTCCAGCCGGACCTCGTCCTCGACGACGTCGAGCTTCCCGACGAAGCGTTCGATTGGCTCCCCGGCCCCCGCGCCGGGGTCGAAGGACTTCGCGCGCTCACCGGCGTCCCCCGCCGCCCGCTCACGGCCACCTCGCTCAAGCCGATGGGGCTCCGACCCGCGGAGCTTGCCGATCTCTGCCGCACCTTCGCACGGGCCGGACTCGACATCGTGAAGGACGATCACGGGCTGGCCGAGCACCCGTTCTGCCCCTTCGAGGCCCGGGTCGAGCAGTGTCTCCGCGCTACTGAAGACGCGGCGCGAGATACCGGCCGCCTCACGCTCTACGTCCCCAACCTGATCGGCACGCCCGGCACCATCGCTCGACAGTTGGCATTTGCACGGGATGCCGGAGCCAGGGCGGTGATGCTCATGCCGATGCTGGTGGGATTGCCGCTCCTCCATCAGCTGGCCTCCGTCGCGGACGGGCTCCCGATCTTTGCCCATCCCGGGCTCGGCGGGGTGCTTCGCGCGCGTGAAGCGACGCTCTTCGGCAAGCTCTTTCGCTGGTTTGGCGCCGATGTCAGCATCTTTCCCCACGCCGGCGGGCGGTTCAGCTACAGCTTCGAGACTTGCCGGGAGCTGGCGTCGGCGCTTCGAGCGCCACATGCGAGAGTGAGGCCCGCTCTCCCCATGCCGGGGGGAGGCGTTACCGTGGAGCGGGTGGCGGACCTGCTTACGTTCTACGGGCGGGACTGCATCCTTCTCATCGGCGGCGGTCTCTACGAGGCGGGTGACGCCCTGTTCGAGCGGACCCGCGCCCTGGTGGAGCAGGTGGCCCGAGTGTCGGAGGCATCGGCGGCATGAGTGAGCACATTCGACAGACCACCCCCTTCCGGTGGGAGGGGGTCAAGGTCTCCCCCTACAAGATGGACGGCACCCACTTCGCCGGCATCACTCGCCAGCTCCTCTTCGACGGCGGTGATGGGCTCTCCTGCCAGCTCCGCTACTTCGAAATCGAGCCCGGGGGGTACTCGACGCTCGAGCGCCACCACCACGCCCACGCCATCATGGTTGTACGGGGGCCCGGCCGCGCCTTCATCCGGGACCGCATCGTGGAGCTGGCGACGAACGATCTCGTCCGGGTCTCGCCACTCACCTGGCACCAGTTCCGCGCCGGGGATGTTCCCTTCGGCTTTCTCTGCGTGGTGGACCGCGGGCGGGACATCCCGCAGCGGCCCGACGCCGCGGCCCTCGCCGTTCTCAGAGCCGACCCCGCCATCGCCGAATTCATTAGAGTTTGACCGTTCGCCTTCACGCTCGATCGAGTTCGCACAATGGATCTCACCGGCATTCATCACCTGACCGCGGTGTCCGCCGACATCCGGCAGAACTACCGCTTCTATACGCGAACGATGGGCATGCGGCTGGTGAAGCGGAGCGTCAATCAGGATGACGTGAGCGCCTACCACCTCTTCTACGCCGATGCCGCCGGGAGCCCCGGCACCGATCTCACCTTCTTCGACTGGAAGATTCCGCGCGAGCGGCGCGGCACCCACAGCATCACCCGGACCCACCTGCGTGTGCTCGGCCGCGAGGCGCTGGAGTGGTGGGCAAAGAGGCTCCGCGAATCGCAGGTCGCCAACAGCGGAGTGGGTGAACGCGACGGGAGGCTGGTGCTCGACTTCGAGGACCCCGAGGGGCAGCGGCTGTCGTTGGTAGACGACGGCGGACAGGGCGACCGGCCGCGCCCCTGGGAGAAGAGCCCGGTGCCCGCCAAGTGCCAGGTGCGAGGTCTGGGTCCCATCGTCATGAGCGTCCCCACGCTCGGTCCCACCGACTCGGTGCTCACCGGGGTGGCGAACATGCGTCGGGTCCGGGAGTACGCTGGGGCGGGTGACGCGCCCCCCACCGTGCATGTCTACGAGATGGGGAAGGGCGGGCCCCATGCCGAGCTGCACGTGGCGGTCGAGCCTACGCTGGGGCAGGCGAGGCTCGGCGCGGGCGGGGTGCACCACGTCGCGTTCCGGACCCCGACGGTGGAGGAGTACCACGCGTGGGCGGACCGGTTGAATACTCAGGGGGTGCCGAACAGCGGGGAGGTGGACCGCTACTACTTCCGGAGCCTCTACTTCCGGGAGCCCAACGGCGTCCTGTTCGAGATCGCCACCGACGGCCCCGGCTTTGCCGTGGACGAGGACCC
>CAYYXP010000044.1:0-8033 GCA_964475685.1 uncultured Gemmatimonadaceae bacterium
CAAGGTAGACGCGCGCCATGCCGCCCCGGCCGATTTCACGGTCAACATCGTACCGGTCGGCGAGCGCGGCCCGCAGGCATTCGAGCTGGTCCATCAGGAGGGCGCCCAAGCCGACGCCGTGCGGTGGGTGATCCGTACCACCCCGATGCGTGGGGAATTTCTACTATAGCTCCGGCTACGGGGGCCTGCCAGACCCGCGCGCCCGGCCTACAGGATATACCGCCGCAAGTCGTCGTCCGCCACGATCTTGCCGAGCCGCTCCCGGACATCCTCCGCGTCGAAGACGATCTTCTTGGTTGCGTAGTCGGGCAGCTCGAAAAGCACCTCCTCGAGCAGCGCCGACATGACGGTGTGGAGCCGGCGGGCGCCGATGTTCTCCATCCGGTCGTTGGCCATGAACGCCATCCGCGCCACCGCGGCGATGGCCGCGGGGGTGAACTCCAGCTCCGCGCCCTCCGCCGCCACCAGCGCGCGGTACTGCTTGGTCAAGGCGTTCTCCGGCTCGGTCATGATCCGGATGAAGTCCTGCTCCGTCAGCGGCAGAAGTTCCACCCGGATGGGAAACCGCCCCTGCAGCTCCGGGATCAGGTCCGAGGGCTTGGAGACGTGAAACGCCCCGGCGGCGATGAACAGGATGTGGTCGCTTCGGACATAGCCGTAGCGGGTCTGGACGGTGGACCCCTCCACGATCGGAAGGAGGTCCCGCTGCACCCCCTCGCGGGAGACGTCCGGACCGCCGGCCTGGCCCCGCTCGCCAGCAATCTTGTCGATCTCGTCTATGAAGATGATGCCGTGATTCTCGACCCGGTCGAGCGACTCGTTCACGACGTCGTCCATGTCCACCAGCTTCTTGAGCTCCTCGTCCACCAGCACCCGGCGCGCCTCGGGCACCTTGACCGTCCGGCGCTTCTTGCGCTTGGGCAGCATGTCCTGGAGCATCTCGCCGAAGTTGATGTCGGCCCCCTCCATCCCCTGGGGCGGCTGCATGAACTCCATCATCGGGAAGCTCTGCGGGGCGACCTCGATTTCCACCTCGCGGTCATCGAGCCGGCCGTCGGTCAGCATCTCGCGGAGCTTCTCGCGGGAGCGTTGGCGCCGCTCGTCCTCCCCGCCGGACGGCTGTTCCGCCTTCGCCTGGCCGCTCGAGGAGACGATGAAGACTGGTGGAGAGGACGGAGCGGACGGAGAAGGCGGAGGCGTCGGCGGTGGCGCGGGCAGGAGGAGGTCGAGCAAGCGCTCATCGGCCTTCTGCTCCGCCTGGGGGTAGACCTCGTCCTCCCGCTCGGTCCGCACCATGTTGATCGCGGCGTCCACCAGGTCGCGCACCATGGATTCCGCATCGCGGCCGACGTAGCCCACCTCGGTGAACTTGGAGGCCTCGACCTTGATGAACGGCGCGCCGCTCAGCCGGGCCAGCCGGCGGGCGACCTCGGTCTTCCCGACGCCGGTCGGGCCGATCATGATGATGTTGTACGGGGTGATCTCGTCCCGGATGTCGTCGGGGGCCTGGGCCCGGCGCCACCGGTTCCGCACGGCGATCGCCACCGCCTTCTTGGCCGCCTCCTGCCCGACGATGTAGCGGGCGAGCTCGGCGACGATCGGGCGCGGGGGCATCTCCTCGAGCCACGGCAGGGGGGCGGGGGCGTCGGGCTGATCGGCGATCGGGACGGGCACGTCTGTCATCGGGAGGTCACTTGTCGGAAGTCGCCGGGCACACGTCGGGCCGCATCATCCGTTCGAGGGCAATTCGAGCACCGTGATGTGCCGGTTGGTGAACACGCAGATGTCGGCCGCGATCTCGAGTGATTGCTGCACGATGTCGCGGGCCGTGTGGCTCTCCAGCGGAAGCAGCGCCCGGGCGGCGGCAAGGGCGTAGTTGCCGCCCGACCCGACCGCGACGACACCGTCGTCGGGCTCGATCAACTCGCCGGCGCCGCTCAGGAGGAAGCAGTGATCGAGGTCCGCGACGACCAGCAGCGCCTCGAGACGGCGGAGGATGCGGTCGCTCCTCCAGTCCTTGGCCAGCTCGACGGAGGCGCGCGGAAGGTTGCCGGGGTAGCGCTCGAGCTTCTCCTCGAACTTCTCGTAGAGCGTCAGGGCGTCGGCCACCGACCCGGCAAAGCCGGCGAGCACCTTGCCGCCCTTGAGGGCGCGCACCTTGGTCGAGTGCGCCTTGACCACGGTATCGCCGATGGTCACCTGGCCGTCGCCGCCGAGGGCGACGCGGCCGTTCTTTCGGACCGCGAGAATTGTCGTACCGTGGAAGGTCATGATGGTCTCATGCTCTCGGATGCGCCTGGTTGTACACCTTCTTCAGCCGCTCGACGCTCGTGTGGGTGTAGATCTGCGTGGTGCTGAGCGACGCATGCCCCAGCAACTCCTGCACGGCCCGCAGGTCGGCGCCCGCGTCGAGCATGTGGGTGGCGAAGGTGTGCCGCAGTGAGTGGACCCTCAGGTGCTCGCCGCCGATTGCATCGAACATCCCGTGGACGAGGCGCTGGACGCTGCGCGGCGCCAGACGCCGGCCCTGGCGGCTCACGAACACGGCCCGCCGGTCGGCGCCGCGGCGCGCGGACATCGCCTCCCGGAGGAGAAGATAGCGGCGCAGCGCCAGCACCGCCCGCGATCCGACCGGCACGATCCGCTCCTTCCGCCCCTTGCCCCTCACCTTGGCCTGATCGGAGAGGAGATCGAGGTCCTCGAGATTCATCCCGCTCAGCTCGGAGAGACGAATCCCCGTCGAGTAGAACAGCTCGAGGATGGCGAGGTCCCGGGAGGGGCCGAAGTCGCCTTCCCCGGCCCGCGACTCGGCCCACTCGAAGAGCCGGTCGGTCTGCTGCCGGTCGAGAAAGGTGGGGAGGCGCTTGTCGAGCCTGGGCACCCGCGCCGACCGGGCCACGCCGGCGGCGACCCCGTGATGCTCCTGGAGGAACCGGTAGAGGCTCCGCACCGCCGAGAGCGACCGTGCGGCCGAGCGCTTGGCGAGCCCGCGGCGCTGCAGCTCGCCCAGAAACCCCCGCAGGCCGAGCCGGTCAACCGTGGCCCAGGTCCAGCCCGGGCCGTAGTGCCGGTCGCAGAAGTCGGTGAACGCCGCGAGGTCCCGGCCATAGGCCTTGATGGTATGGGGCGACTGCCCGCGTTCCTTCTCGAGGTGGGTGAGGAACTCGGCGACATGTTCGGATGCGGGCATCACCGGCATTGCACCGCAGAGGCGCGGAGGGCGCAGAGACGCACAGAGAGAGAACAACCTCTCATAGAACCGCCTTCAGCCAGGCCGCGAAATCCGCCTGCGCCCGCTCGACGAGCAGCTCCTTCTTCCGGTCCTTCTTCACCTTTCCCTCGAGCGGCTCGAGCAGACCGAAGTTGGCATTCATCGGCTGGAAGTGGGCCGGATCCGCCTCCCGCAGATACCGGTAGAGCGCGCCGAGCATCGTGGTCGGCGGCGGAATCTCGGGCTCGCGTCCGTGGAGCCGGCGCGCCAGGTTGATTCCCGCCAGCAGGCCGGTCCCGAGCGACTCGGTGTATCCCTCCACGCCGGTGAGCTGGCCCGCGAAGAAGAGACCGCCGTCATCCCGCGCCGTGAGGCCGTGGCCGAGGGTGGCGGGACTGTTCAGGTAGGCATTCCGATGAATGCTTCCGTATCGGAGGAACTCGGCGGCCTCCAGACCGGGAATCATGCGGAACACCCGTTGCTGTTCCGGAATCCTCAGTCGCGTCTGAAAGCCGACGAGGTTCCACATCTGCCCCGCGCGATCTTCCCGGCGGAGCTGCACCACCGCGTGGGGCTCCCGCCCGGTGCGTGGATCGGGTAGCCCCACCGGCTTCATCGGGCCGAACCGAAGCGTCTCGCGTCCGCGCTGGGCCATTTCCTCGACCGGAAGGCACCCCTCGAAATAGGGCACCTGATCGAACTCGTGTGCCTGGTGTTGATCGGCCTCGAGCATGGCGTCGAGGAATCCTTCGTACGCCGCGCCGTCGAGCGGCGCGTTGAGGTAGTCGTCCCCACCGCCCTTCCCGTAGCGCGAGAGGGCATAGAGCCTGTCGTGGTCGAGCGAGTCGTCGGAGACGACCGGCGCGATGGCATCATAGAAGGCAAGCGCCGACGACCCGAGCCTGGCCGCGATGGCGGTGGCGAGCCGGTCCGAGGTCAGGGGCCCCGTGGCGACGACCCCCGGTGACGGAAGCTCGACCACCTCCTCCCGCACGACGCTGATGTTGGGATGGCCGGTCACCTGCCGATCAACCTGTTCCGAGAAGAGCTCCCGATCCACCGCCAGCGCGGTCCCGCCGGGCACCCGTGTGGCATCGGCGCAGGGGAGGAGCAGGCTGCCGAGGGCCCGGAGCTCGGCCTTGAGGAGGCCGTGGGCGTTGGTGAGGTCAACCGACTTGAAGGAATTGCTGCAGACGAGTTCACCGAGCCGATCGGTGCGATGAGCCGCGGTGGTGACCCGCGGCCGCATTTCATGGAGCGTCACCCGCACGCCGCGCTCCGCGAGCGCCCAGGCAGCCTCCGAGCCGGCGAGACCACCGCCGACGACGGTGGCCTTCACGCCAGCGCCACCTCCTCGGGCTCGGCGACGACCATCTTGTGGCCGCACTTGAGGCAGGTCCGGCTCTCTCCCTCCGCCTTGCTGAGCTTCTTCTCCATGCCCACCCAGGCGCACACGGGGCAGGTATCGGGCACCGGCCGGTTCCAGGTGGAGAAGTCGCAGGCAGGATAGCGCGCGCAGCCCCAGAACGACTTGCCGCGCTTGGTGCGGCGCTCGGCCAGGTCGCCCTCGATGCACTTGGGGCACTTCATCCCCAGCGGCATGGCGCGGGTGCCCTTGCACGCCGGATAGGTGGTGCAGGCGAGGAACTCGCCGAACCTCCCGGTCTTGATGACCACCGGGGAGCCGCAGAGGTGGCACTTCTCATCCGTGGGACGGTCGGGGGCGCGCCCCTTCCTGAGCGACTTGACGTAGTCGCAGGTCTGCTTGTAGTTGACGCAGGCGAGATAGGGCCCGAACCGCCCCGTCTTGAGCTCGATGCGCGACCCGCACTTGGGACAGCGCTCCTTGGCCAGGTCGTCCGGCGAGAGCCCGTGCGCTTCGGCGACGAGGGCATTGAGGTCCACCCCGGCCAGCGCCTTGCTGAAGGGCCCGTAGAAGTCGGCGAGTACCTGCTGCCAGCCCAGCTCGCCATCCTCGATGCGGTCGAGCTCCGACTCCATCTCGGAGGTGAACTCGACGTTGAAGATCTCGGGGAACTTGCCCACCATGATCTTTTCCACCAGCTCGCCGAGCTCGGTGGGGAAGAAGCGCCGCTGGTCCACCTTGACGTACTCGCGGGCGGAGAGAGTGGAGATGATGGCGCTGTAGGTGGACGGCCGGCCGATGCCGAGCCGCTCGAGCTCCTTGACGAGGCTTGCCTCGGAGAACCGGGGCGGCGGCTCGGTGAAGTGCTGCGATGGCGTGATCTCGCGTACCTCCACGCGCTCTCCCACGGCGAGCGGCGGAATGGGGGCCAGATCGTCCATCGTCTTCCCCTCCTCCTTCTCCCGCCCTTCCATGTACAGCGTGTGGTACCCGTCGAAGACCAGCACGGAGCCCGTGGCCCGGAAGAGATACTCGCCCAAGTCGAAGTCCACGATCGTCATGTCGTAGACCGCCGGCGTCATCTGGGACGCGACGAAACGCTGCCAGATGAGCTGGTAGAGCCGGAACTGATCGGGCTCGAGGTACTGCTGCACCTGTTCCGGCCGGCGGGAGACATCGGTTGGCCGGATGGCCTCGTGCGCGCCCTGGACCCGGGCGCTCTTCTTCGGCTTGTAGGCGTTCGGCGTGGCGGGAAGGTACCCCTTCGCATAGTGCTTTCCGATGAAGCTCCGGACCGACGCCAGGGCCGTTGCCGACACCTCCGGCGAGTCGGTGCGCATGTAGGTGATGAGGCCGACCGGGCCGTCCTCACCGACGTCCCTGCCCTCGTAGAGATCCTGCGCCGCACGCATGGTGCGCCGGGAGGAGAACCCGAGTTTCTTGGCCGCCTCCTGTTGCAGCGTGCTGGTGGTGAAGGGCGCCCCGGGGTTCTTCCTCCGCTGCCGCTTCTCGACCCTGGAAACCTCGAACGGCAGCTTGCGGACAGCGTCAACGACACGCTGGGCCTCCTCGGCGGAATGCAGCTGAGGCTTGTGACCACCGACCTTGGCGAGCGCCGCCTCGAAGGTCTGTCCGCCCTTGGCACAGAGTGCCTCGACACTCCAGTACTCCTGCGACGTGAAGGCCCGGATTTCCCGCTCCCGCTCGACGATGAGCCGGAGAGCGACGGTCTGCACCCGCCCCGCCGAGAGGCCGGTCTTGATGCTGCGCCAGAGGATCGGGCTCGCCTTGTAGCCCACGAGGCGGTCGAGGATCCGGCGGGCCTGCTGCGCGTCCACCTTCCGGCCGTCGATCTCCCCCGGCTCGGCCAGGGCCGCGCGGATGGCGTCCCGGGTGATTTCGTGGAAGAGGATCCGGTGGGTGGGGGCCTTGGAGTTGAGCTGGTCGGCAACGTGCCAGGCGATCGCTTCGCCCTCGCGATCAGGGTCAGTGGCGAGAAAGATGGCGGAGGCGGTCTTCGCGGCCTTCTTGAGGTCCGAGAGCGTCTTGGTCTTGCCCTTGATGGTGACGTACTTCGGCTCGAAGCCGCGCTCGACGTCCACCCCGAGCTCCCGGGTGGGGAGATCGCGCAGGTGGCCGACCGTAGCCCGGACGTCGTAGCCGGGGCCCAGGTACTTGCCGATGGTCTTGGCCTTGGTGGGCGATTCGACGATGACCAGCGCGGTCCCGCCGCTCCGGCCGCGTGCCCGCGGCTTGCCGGCCTTGGCTGCCTTGGGCGTTGCCGCCGGCGCCTTGGCCGCCGGTGCCTTTACCGTTCGCTTGGTTCGAGTGGCCATGTCTCCACTGTAATCGTTGGGGTCACATCCGGGTCAACCCGGGCGGTAGCAAGAAATCCGCGACATCCAGCCATCGCAAGGCTGCCGGTGGCCGGGTCACGCCCACCCCGCGTGTACCCTTGCCAGCTCCATGACCGATCCCGCCACCTCCGGCGCGTCCCGGGTACCGGCTGCAACCTCATGATGCGCAAGGCGATAGAACGGTTCCCGTTCCTGAAGGAGCGCGTTCATCCGTTCCACCGGGTCGAGCTCCGAGTCGAGCCCCGCGAGCAGCGGCCGGATCTCTCCCTGCTTGCTCCTTCGGACAGCGGTCGCCGCCGCGCACTTGAGATAGATAATGAGGGAGAGCCGTATTGCCGTCTCGATCTGGCCCGGCTGGACCGCCCACCCGCCTCCAGGCACGATCACCGCCGGGTCGCCGTCCAACGCCGCCGCGACCGCCTCCCGTTCCATCTGACGGAAGACCGGCTCGCCCATCATCCCGAAGATCTGATCGATCGGCCGCCCCACCTGGCGGACGAGGAAATCATCGATATCGATGAGCGGCGCGGGGAGGCCCTCCGACACCAGGCGCCCGACAGTGCTCTTCCCCACCCCGGGAAGTCCCACGAGTACGATGTGGCGGCGCATCACCCTTCGACCGCGTCGCGCAGCGCCGTCCAGCGGGAGCCCAGCGCTGACAGGTAACCGTCGTAGTTCCGCCGCATTTCGCCCAGCGAATCGCCACCGAACTTTTCCAGCATCGCATCGGCCAGGACCAGTGCGACCATCGCCTCGGCGATCACACCCATCGCGGGCACGGCGGTTACGTCGGACCGCTCGCTCTGGGCGTTGGCCGGCTGTCCGGAGGTCAGGTCCACGGTCGCCAAGGGGGACATCAGGGTTGAAATGGGCTTCATCGCCACCCGCACGACGAGAGGCTCGCCCGTGGTGATCCCGCCCTCGAGGCCGCCGGCGTTGTTGCTCCGTCGGCGGAAGCCGCCCCTGGTGTCTCCGGCATGGGGGGGCGGAGGCGGCGTCGCGCCCCCGGGGGCTGGATCGATCGGATCGTGAACCGCCGAGCCGGGGCGCCGGGCGGCCTCGACGCCGAGGCCGATCTCGACCGCCTTGACGGCGGGGA
>CAYYXP010000045.1:0-21430 GCA_964475685.1 uncultured Gemmatimonadaceae bacterium
CTCCCGAAGGCCAGGTGCAGGACCTCGACCCGGCTCCCTTCCGGTTTCCGGCTCCGGTCAATGAGCGGAACGTCGGGCTTCCGGGTGTGATGGGCGGGGGTGGGCGGCGGCGCCGAGAGACGCGAGCCCTCGATCCAGGCCTCGTAACTGCCCAGGATCACCACCTTGGCCGCCAGCGCCTCGACTTCCTCCAGTGCCTCGGCCACCCGCGGGTCGGTCGTGGCGCCGTCAATGTCCACGTAGAAGCGGTAGGTCCAGGGAGCGGACCGCTCCGGGCGCGACTGCAGCGCCATGAGGTTGACGCCTCGCACGCCGAACGCCTGGAGGGTGAGCGCGAGCATTCCGGGCTTGTGATCGATGAGAACGATGAGCGACGTCTTGTACCGGCTCACGCCCTCGCTGCCCGCGGGCAGCGGAGGAGCGCCGGCGCGGGTGAAGGTGAGGAACCGGGTCTGATTGGTGGGATCGTCCTCGATCCGTTCGGCCAGCGGCACCAGCCCGTGGGCATCGGCGGCATGCCTCGCGGCGATGGCGGCATGCGCCGGATTTCCCTCCTGCGCCACCATCTCCGCGCTGCCCGCCGTGTCCCACGCGCTCACCAGCTCGGCGTCGGGCAGGTGCTGCGAGAGCCAGATCCGGCACTGTCCCAGCGCGACCGGGTGGGAGAAGACCCGCCGGATTCCCTCGAGCCTGGCCCCCGGCACCGCCATGATCGTGTGGTGCACCGGGAAGAGAATCTCGTGCGTCAGCCGGAGCGCGCCGTCCCCGAATGCCTCCTCGAGGAGATCGTAGGTCGTGGTGACCGAGCCGATCAGCGAGTTCTCGATGGGCAGGCAGCCGGCCTCCACCTCTCCCGCCCGGACCGCCGCCACCACGTCCTTCGCCTCCCTGCAAGGCAGGGTCGTGAGCTCGGGCCACCGGCGGCGGGCCGCGGCCTCACTGAACGATCCGTGGGTTCCCTGAATCGCCACGCGCATACGTGCATTCTCCCCGGGGGTGGGAAAGCAAGACGCCCCGCCGGATTGGTCCGGCGGGGCGTCGATTGGTCCAGGTCGGCCAGCGCTACGACACGCTACCGGCACCGGACGGGCATCGCGCCGCGCCGGATGTGGTAAAGTAGAACGCGAAGTCGCTGGGACGGAGAACCATGATGCCAACCTACGCGGCGGAGATTGCCGTTGTCAAGGTTGGTGTATCTTCCGGCCCTGTGATCCGCCCAGCCGTTGCCGCCCTCTTCCTGGCCTGGCCCTTGGCGAGCGCTCGCCCGGCCGCCGGGCAAAGCCTCCCGGTGTTCGCGCCGATCAACCCCGTCGCCGCGTCCCGGAGCGGAGTCTACTTTCAGCCCTTCCGGGAGCCCGGGTCGGGGCGCTGGACCGGCTCACTCTCGCTCGACTACGCCAGCACCGGCGAGCTCTACCACCACTCGTCCGCCTCGTACACGCTGGACGGCGAAATCCTCCGCCTTCGGCTCGGGGTGGGTCGCGACCTCGGCCACGGGACGTTTCTGCTTGCCGATGCCGAGATCGGGGGCGTCTACGACGGGTTCCTCGATGGGCCTCTGGACTGGTATCACCGCACATTGGGCGTCACGGTACGCGAGAGGGACGTGCGACCGCGAAACGCCTTCCGCTACGAGATCGCCCTCCCCGACGGCCGGACGGTGCTGCGCTCGCCGAGCGATTTCTTCCTCGGCGATCTCCGAATCGGTGCGGGCTACCGGACCCACCGGGCGGTTCAGTCGGTGCTTTCGGTGACGCTCCCGACCTCGACCGCGCCGGCCGGGTATGGGCGAGGGGTCGTCTCGGTCAGCCTGCTCAACACCCTTCACGTTCGGCCCCATCCCCGCCTTCTGCTCGAGGGCGGACTGGGGTTGGGGTATACCCCCTCGCACGGCGACCTCCGTGACGTGCAACACGAAGCGTTCGTCTCGGCTAACGCCGGGGCGCGATACCGCTTCTGGGGCCGTCAGTCGCTCTACGCCAACCTGTTTTATCACAGCCCCTATTATCACGACACGACGCTGCCGGGGCTCGATCGCCACGAGCTGTCCCTCGACTTCGGATGGCTGCTGGCGACGCGTGGAGGCGGGGACTGGTGGATCGGGATGACCGAGGACCCCTATCCGGCAGGCCCCGGGATCGATCTGGTGTTCCGGCTCGGAAGGAGCTTCTAGGCGGAAGGCGCGCCGTCGACCTGGCGGGGCGCGAACAGGAACTGCTCCATGTTGCGGAAAAGGAATTCCTTGGCCTGGGTATCCCGAAGATTGAGGGAGTAGTGATTGATGAGCTGCTGCTGGGTCTTCAACCATTCTCCCCAGCAGACCCCGCAGATCTGCTCGAAGGCCCGCTTGCCGATGTCGCTCTGGAAGGGCTGAAACGCCATCCGCTCGCGCTCGAGTCCGCACCGTACGCAGGGGATCGTCTCCATCGCCCCAAGATAGCCGCTCACGCCCCCTGATCCAGTCCGAGGACGGGGGCCGCGCCGCCGGTAGATGGTGGGAAGCATGGGGCCGCCCTAAGGGGTCAGCTGGTGCTGCCCGTTGCCCCGCCGGAGGATGCGGGCGCCGGTGGCGGTGCCCAAGCCTACGCCGACCCCGAATACGACCGCCGTTACCGCATGGAGCATGGGCAGTAAAGCAAAGGGCCACACGATGATAGCAGCAGCGGCCCCGGCCAGAATGGGGGCGAATGGAGAGTAGATCGCATCAACGAAGCGGAGGCGGCTACGGACGAAGTTTCGGGCCAGAAGGTACCCGGCAATCCCGGCGACGACCGTGATGAGCAGCGGAATCATTGTTCGGCTCCATGAACAGGGGTGTCCCGCGTTGCACTACGGAACGTAAGGGATAAAGATTCGCCCTTTCATGCGGAGTGGCATCAAATACGCTACTGTGAGGAACGTATCGCGGGGTGTAGGAATTTTCGTGTCCTGCCCGATTCCCTCAGGGACGGAGGCCACAGATGCCTAGACATCCGACGGTGCAGGTGCCCAACATCGGCCCCATGGATCATGCCTGGGATTTGTTGGGCGAGTGGCAGGCGGAGTTTGGGCTTCCGGAAACGGAGGCGCCGATGCACGGAACGGTCATGTTCCGTTCGTGGACGGACGCTGAGCTCCAGCTCGACCCGGTCGAAGCGGCGATTGCGGGAATTCCCTCCAGCGTACCGCTGGAGCGTGCCAGCGAGATCCATCTGACCGACGCGGGTGGCGGGGCGCTGCAATGGGTGCTGCACGCACCTACGACCAACTGGTCGCTGCAGGCGACGATGTGGCCCGGGTCCCTCCATCTGTTCGTGCACGACGCCGATGACGACGAGGAGCAGCTCTATCGGGCCCGCGCCACGAGAACGCAGGCCTACTATCTCACGAAGTATCCTCTCGACGGCGAGTAATCGACACCAGGCGCTCGCGGGCAGTCGGCTCACCCGGCCGGAAAATATTCCGGCATGTGGTGGGCCGATGGTCGTTCTTACCATCGCACCGCCGCGCTCCCCCAGAGGAACCCCGACCCGAACGCCGTGAGCGCGATGAGGTCGCCCCGCGCGAGCCGCCCCCCTCGCACGCACTCGTCGAGGGCGATCGGGATGGTCGCGGCCGTGGTGTTCCCGTACCACATGATGTTGTTGTAGACCTGGTCGTCCCGGAGCTCCAGCGATCGCTGCATCACCTCGGCGATGCGGAGGTTGGCTTGGTGCGCGACCAGGAGCGTGAGGTCCGCCGGCGTGTGGCCGGTCTTCCCCAGCACCGCGCGGACCGACTCGGGCATCCGCACCACCGCATGGCGGAAGACTTCCTTCCCGTCCATTCTGAGAAAGTGCCGTCCGGCATCGAGTTGCTCGTGTGACACCCGCGGGTGATGCATCGAGCCCGGCGCATCCACCCAGAGCTTTTCGGCGTAGGCGCCGTCTCCATGCAGGTCGAAGGCGAGGATGCCCGCGTCGTCATCGGTCGGGCCGAGCACCACGGCGCCGGCGCCGTCGGCAAAGATCACGGCGGTGTCTCTCCCCGCCGTGGACACGTCGAGCGCCGTGGACTGGATTTCGGCCCCTACCACGAGTACCCGCCGGTACATCCCGCTCCGGATCCACCCGTCGGCGACTGACAAGGCGTAGACGAAACCGCTGCACTGGGTCCGGATGTCGAGGGCGGGGATCGGGCCGGCGCCGAGGAGATGCTGGAGATAGACGCCGTTGCCCGGCGCGCAGTGATCCGGCGTGGAGGTGGCGTACACGATCGCGTCGAGATCAGTGACGCCGAGGCCGGCCATGTCCAGGGCGGACCGGGTGGCCTGGAGGGCGAGGCCGGTCCCGGTCTCCCCGGGGACGACCCACCGGCGTTCCCGTATGCCGGTCCGGGTCCTGATCCACTCGTCGCTGGTGTCCATCAGCCGGGACAGGTCGTCGTTGGTGACGACACGCTCCGGGAGGGCGACACCGGTTCCGAGAAATCGAGTCCGCATCATGGGCACTCCGGGTCTACCAGGGTCACTTGCGCGCTCGCGCCATTGTCCACGCCGCCCAGATCCAGGCCAACCAGCTCATGAGCAGCACCGTCCCCATGCTCCGCCACGTCTCCCAAAGTACTCCGATGGGCGTGAGCCAGAGAGGCCATCGACTTGCCGTGCGGAGGTGGTGGCGCTCCACGAGCTGCGCGGCGGCGAACCCGGTTCGCAGGCGATCGAGGATCAGCCGGCATGGGTCGGGCGCCTCCCGCCACCCGGGCGCGGCGATCAGGTTCCATACCAGATTGGTGGCTCCCCAGCCGTGAATGTCGCTGACGCCGGCGATGAAGCGGTTGCTGCGCCGGGCCAGCGCGATTGTCGAATCCCGGTGAGCCGGGCTGAACTCCGCCGCCTTGGGCGCGGCATTCACGATCTCGAACCCGTCGGCGCCGGCTGCCACGAGGGTGTCAAGCCGGTTCCAGTGATTGCGATCGTACTCGGGAAGCGAAAGAAGCGATAGTGCGCCGTAGGACGAGTCGCTGGTCGCGAGCAGGGCGAGCAGCTCCTCGATCGATCCGTTGTAGAGGGACCGGTCGATGGGGAGCGAGTCGCCGAGGAGGACGACGTGCGCCTTCCAGGCGCTCACCTCGATGCCGGGGCATCGGGCCGGGTGTGCGGCGGGAGGTCCCAGCCCCTCGACGGTGTTGTGATCGGTGATGAACACCGCGTCGAAACCTGCGCGGCGGTGCCAGCGGAGATTTGCGGCGGCGTCGAAGCCTCCCACGAGGGTGTTCCGCACGTCGTGGGAAACGTTGGTGTGGCTGTGGAAGTCGGTGACGATCATGTCCGGCGGGACCCCGCCGAGCGAGACCATGGGCCGGTGCCAGAGCGCTCCCGCCACGATGAAGGCGGCCAGGGCGGCGAGCGTCGTCGCGAAGAGCAGGCCCTCCCGCAGCCAGCTCCACCGCCTCGTCCACAGGAGCCTCCCTCCGCGCCACCCCGCGTAGAGGATGGCGAGGCCGATGAGGAACCAGGTCAGCCGGCTCATGCTCAGCATCGAGATCCCGTCCCAGATCGTGAAGAGCGGGGCGAGAACGACGTAGAGCCACGGCGCCTGCAGGTGAATCGGCGGAGGGAGCGGTGCGCCCGTCGGATCGGAGAACGGCGGTGCCGCGACGACCTGTGCCGCAAGGAGCGCCGCCGTCGCAAGCAGGGGGACGCGGGGCAGGCGACCCGGGATAGAACGAGCGGCTAGATGCCGCCGAGCCACGGATATCCCTGGTCTTCCCAGTATCCACCGGGGCGCGTGCGGGTGAAGGTCATCGAGGTCAGGTACTTCGTCATCTTGTAGCCGAGCTTGATCGGCGAATAGAGCCGGAGCGGCGCCCCCTTCATCATCGACAGCGGCTCGTCGTTGTATGCGTAGGCCAGGATCGTCTGGGGGTGCATGGCGCTCTTCAGGTCCCATCCGTTGTAGTAGTCGCTGTCGAAGGTGTCGAAGCGCAGGAACTCCGCCTCCGCCTTCGGCTGCGCCAGGTCGGCCACTGCGGACACCGGCACACCCGTCCAACTCCCGATCGCGGTCCACCCCTCGACGCAATGGTGCTTCACCGTGTAGGTGACCCTGGGCATCGCCTGGAGCATCTCGAGCGTGAGCCGGAGCGGCTGTCTCACCAGGCCGCCGACCTCGAGCGCCCACCCTTCCGGCCGGTCCAGGCTGGGGAACCCTCCGGTCAGGTTGTGGGTGATGGAGTAGGACGGAAAATCGGATGTCGCCGTCCTCGCCGCGACCGGATACTCCCGCGCCAGCCGCCGCGGCGAGTGCCAGATACGCTCGCCCACCCAATCGTTGATTCTCGAGAAGGCGTGCAGCCCCGGCTCCAGCGCCGGACCGCCGTTCCACCCGCATGCTGCCACCAATGCGGCCGGCCCGGCGGCCAGTCCCAGGCGGAAGAGATCACGGCGGGTCAGGTGGTGAATGGGCTCAGTCATGGCTCGGGAACCTCCCACGGTACCACCCGGTGGTCATCGCCCGGAGCGAAGCCGGATCGACGAGGAACACCAAGGCCACATGGAGCAGGGTGAACCCCACGAAGACCCACACCGCGACGAAGTGCCAGTAGCGTGCGAGCTCGTATCCGCCGAAGAGGGTGGTGAGCCAGGAGAGCTGCACCGGCTTGTAGATGGCGAAGCCGGTGAGCGCTGAGAGCGCGCCGAGGAGGACGATGAACGTGTAGGCGCCCTTCTGGAGCGCGTTGTGCTTGCCCTGGGGCGGGTGCTCCTTCCGGAGCCTGAGGTAGTAGAGCTGCATCTGCACGGCGGGCCCGATGTCCCGGGGGCGGAACAAGAGCGGCCGCCACTCCCCGGTGAGTCCGAGGAAGAGGAGGTAGACGAGGCCGGTGATCACGAACGGCCAGGCGAGCGCGAAATGCCAGTTGAGCCCTCCCGCGAGCCAGCCGCCCAACCGGCTCCATTCGGGAAACGACCTGCCGTCGAACGGGTTCGGGAAGGGGAACGCTTCGCCCCGTATCCCGAAGTGCCTGAACGCCTGGTAGATCTGGAGTCCGCTGGCGATCATGCCGAGGAGCACGACGGCGTGGAGCCAGTGGGCCACTCGGACGATGCCGTGATGGCGCTTGACCGGGGGCCGCGGGATGGCAGCGGACTCCATGGGGGCTCCGTGCGGGCTGGGGGGATCAGTCAATCTAAGGGAGAACGACGCGACCCGGGTGGCGGTTCCGTGGCAGGGAAGTATAGTGTAGGCATCTTCCGGGAGAGGGGATTCCCTGTCCGATTCTGACCGCCTGCAGTCGGCCATCGCCAGCCACTACCGGCTCGAGAGCGAGCTCGGGCGCGGGGGGATGGCCACCGTGTACCTGGCCCACGATCTGCGCCACGACCGGTCCGTGGCGCTCAAGCTCCTGCGTCCCGAGCTCGCCGCCGCCCTCGGCCCTGAACGGTTTCTTCGCGAGATTCGTCTTACCGCCCGCCTGCAGCATCCCAATATCCTACCGGTGCTCGACAGCGGCGCAGTGGGCGGGAGCGGAGGTGATCTGCTCTGGTACACCATGCCCCACGTCGAGGGCGAGTCGCTTCGGCACCGCCTCGGGTGGCAGCAGCAGCTGGCCATCGACGACGCGCTGGCCATCGCCCGCGAGGTGGCCGACGCACTCGACTACGCCCACCAGCAAGGCGTCATCCACCGAGACATCAAGCCCGAGAACATCCTGTTGAGCGGCACCCACGCGATCATCGCGGACTTCGGGATCGCCAAGGTGATGACCGGAGGGTCGCCGGACCCGGCACGACTCACCGAAACGGGGTTCGCCCTCGGAACCCCGGCGTACATGAGTCCGGAGCAGGCCGCCGGGGACCCCGCGGTCGATGCCCGCACCGATGTCTACGCCCTCGGTTGCGTGCTGTACGAGATGCTGGCCGGAGAACCTCCATACACCGGTCCTACCGCGCAGGCGATCATCGCCAAGCGGATGGCCGACCCGGTACCCTCGGTGTCCCGGGTGCGGGAGACGGTCTCGCCGGCGGTCAACGCCGCGCTGCTTCGCGCGCTGGCCAAGGTTCCCAGCGACCGGTTCGCCAGCGCGGCCGAGTTCGCGAGGGCACTGGCCGGTGCGACTACCGCCCCGCCCCGCTCGGTGTGGGAAAGGGCCGCGCGTTCGCCGGCCCTCCTGATGTCCGTCGGCGCGATTCTCCTGATCGCGGTGATCGCGCTCGGCCTCTTACGCTGGTCGGCGGCCTCGGGGGCCGCGAAGGAAGGACCGATTCCGCTGGCGGTGCTGCCCTTCCATTTCCTCGGTGCCGACGCCGATTCCGACATTGTGACCATCGGAGTTCCTGACGCGATCATCACCAAGTTGGCAAGCGTGCGACAGCTTCGCCTCCGCCCAACGAGCGCAATCCTCCAATACCGTGAGGCGAGCCCCGATCCGCAGAGTGTGGGGAGGGCTCTCTCCGTGGATTACCTGCTGACCGGCACGGTGCAGGCGGTCGGCGACCGCCTTCGGGTGAGCGTCCAGCTGCTCCGCACGACCGACGGTGCCCCCGTCTGGGGTGCTCACTACGACATGGCGCGCCAGGATCTACTCACGTTGCAGGATTCGATCGCGGATCGGGTCAGCGGGACGCTGGCGATACGGATGAGCGCCGCCGAACAGACGCGCCTCTATCGCCGGTACACGCGAAACGTGCAGGCATACGAGTGGTATCTGCGGGGCCGGGCGGATCTGGCCCGGGTGAGCGAAGAAAACACGGCATCGGCTATCGCGTCCTTTGAGCGCGCACTGGCGCTCGACTCCACCTACGCACTTGCCCAGGCAGGTCTCGCGATGGCGAGCGCCGACATGCATCTGCGGTTCGCCACGGGGTCCGACGTGAAATCATGGGGGCAGCGCGCGGAAGCCGAAGCCACGAGGGCGCTGGCTCTCGACTCGACCCTGGCCGAAGCCCACCTGGCGAGGGCGGCCGTCGCGCGCAAGAGCGAGTTCGATTGGGCCCGGACGCTGGAGGAGAGCCGCCGCGCCTTGGACCTGAATCCGAACCTGGACCTGGCCCACTACTTTCGGGCCGCCGCGTTCTACCATCTTGGCCTGCTCGACAAATCCGAGCTGGAGGTGAAGGAGGCGCTCTCGGTGGACCCGCACAACGCTGTGGAGCAGCTGCGCACCCGCGGCGTGCTGGCGTTTCTTCGCGGCCACTACCAGGAGTCGGTCACCTTCCTCGAGGAGGTGCGTCGGTCCGGGAGCCGTGCCTATGCCGACTCGTATCTCTCGCAGGCCTACTTCTACCAGGGAGACTCCCTCCGGGCGTTTGGCCTCCTCGACTCGCTGAGCGGGTCCGCCTCCGCGCCGGTCGCCGGGCGGGCGCGTTCCTCACTCGCGAGTTTCGTCGCATCGCGGGGAGAACGGCAGCGCGCCGAGGCCCTGATCGATACCGTGGTCCGGAGCGGCTACATGGATCATCACGTGGCGTACAGCATAGGAGTGGCCTTCGCCCAGTTGGGACGGCTGGGAGATGCGCGCACGTGGCTCAATCGGGCGGTGGAAACCGGATTTCCCTGTTACCCCTGGTACGAACGTGACCCGCTTCTCGAGCCGATCCGGCGAGACCCGGGGTCGCGTGGGTTCCTGGAGCGGCTGAAGGACTCCTGGGCTGGCGCGAAGGCCCGATACGCGAGCGGCTCCGGCTAGACTCGGGGACCTCGCGGAGCGGGGGTGGCGGGGGGATCGGTGGCCGCGGGCTATTCGTAGCGGAGGGCGTCGATCGGGTCGAGCTTCGCCGCCCGGCGCGCCGGCCAGATGCCGAAGAAGAGGCCGACGATGGCGCTGAAGCCGAAGGCGATGGCCACCGAGAACGGGGAGATGAGGGTGTTCCACTGCATGAGGCGCGCGAGGACGATCGTGGCCCCGGTGCCGAGGAGCACGCCCAGCACGCCGCCCACCAGGCACAGAACAAGGGCCTCGATCAGGAACTGGAGCAGGATCGAGCGGCGGGTGGCCCCGAGCGCCTTGCGCACGCCGATCTCCCGGGTCCGCTCGGTCACCGACACGAGCATGATGTTCATGATGCCGATGCCGCCGACCACGAGGCTCACCGCCGCGACGCTGGCGAGGAGACTGGTGAATACCTGGGTCGCCTGCTGCTGGGTGGCGAGCAAGTCCTGCTGGTGGCGGATGGTGAAGTCGTTCTCGCCGCCGGGCCGGATGTGATGCTCCCGGCGGAGGACCCGCTCGAGATCCACCATCCCCTGCTGCAGCGGCACGCCGTCGTTCACCTGGATGGCCAGCGAGCGGAGTCGCTTGCTGCCGAAGATGCGGTAGGTGGCCGTCTGGATCGGGATGATCACCTGCTCGTCGGGATTGCTGAACCCTCCGGTCGCTCCCTTCTCGCTCAGCACGCCCACGATCTCGAACGGAATGCCCCGGATCTGCAGGGTCTGGTGGATCATCGCGGCGGGGTTGCCGCCCAGCATCCGGGGCACCGACGCGCCGAGCACCACGTACCGCTGGCGGGCCTCGTTGTCGCCGGCGGTGAACATCCGGCCGTGCGGGACGGCGTAGTTCCGGACCTCCACGTAATTCGGCGTCGTGCCGAGGACGTTCAGGTTGGCGTTCTGGTTGCCGTACTTCACCTGGAGCTGCTGCTGCATTTCGGGCACGACCGCCTTGAGCAATCGCGCGTCCCGGAGCAGCGCCTCGTAGTCGTCGGTGCTCAGGATGGTGCGGTCGGCGATCCGTACCCCGCCGAACATCGTCTGTCCGGCGAAGACGGTGAACACGTTGGCGCCGAGCGCCGCGATCCGGTCGTTGACGGCCTTCTGCGCGCCGCTGCCGAGCGCGACCATCGTGATGACCGCGCCGACGCCGATGATGATCCCCAGCATCGTGAGCGCCGACCGGAGCGCGTTGGCCCGGATCGACTGGAAGGCGACCGCGACGGTCTCGCCCAGCAGCATGCTCAGCGCCCTCCCGCGCCCTGCGGCTGACCTGTAGGCGGCTGGGTCCGCATCCCGGGCACCGCGCCGCCCCCGCCGGTCATCCGGTTCATCCGCTCCCTCATCTCCGTCTGCGACTGCACCAGGCTGGTGCTCGGCAGGAGCAGGACGGAGTCGCCCGGCTCGAGACCGGACAGCACCTCGGCATAGTCCAGGTCGGTGAGGCCGGTGCGGATCCAGACCGGCACGATCTGGGCGCCGCGCTTGACGAAGACGACGTAGCGGCTGGTTTGTCCCTGGCCGCGGCGGAGGGTCCCGGCGGGCCGCGGCGGGGACTGCTCCGCCAGCTGCCGCAGCACCTCGTCCGGGGCCAGGCCGAGCACCGACGCCGCGGACCCCACGTCGCGCTGGGTGCGCAGGGCGCCGTTCGGCACCGCGAGGACGCCGTCGCGCCGGCCGACGTGGATCTCCACGTCCGCGTTCATGCCCGGCCGGAGCAACCCCGCGCGGTTGTCGATCCGCACCAGGACGGGGAACATGGTGACGTTCTGTTCGGTGACCGCCTGCGGCTCGATCTTGAGCACGACGCCCTCGAACGGGCGGTTGGGGTAGGCGTCGGCGGTGACGGTGGCCGGGAGGTCCACCCGGACCTTGCCGATGTCGGTCTCGTCCACCAGCGTCTTGACCTGCACCAGGTTGAGATCGGCCATCTTGAGCAGCGTCGTGCCGCCGCTGACGTTGCTGGTGGCGGAGGCGATGACCGTCCCGCGCTCGATGGCCTTCTCGATGATGGTGCCGGTGATCGGCGCGCGCACGTCGGTGTCCTCGAGCTGGATCGACGCGTTGTCCACCGCCACCCGCGCGTTCACGACGGCCGAGTTGGCGTCGGCGTAGTCCAGCAGCGCCTGCTCGTGCTCCTGCTCGGTGATGGACCGCGATGCGTAGAGCTGGTCGGAGCGGTCCTTCTGCGCCGTCGCGTTGGTGAGCCTGGCCCTGGCCACGTCGAGGTTGGCCTGGGCCTGCGCCAGCGCGTTGCGAGCATTGCGCGGGTCAACCCGCACCAGCGGCGCCCCGCGCTTGACCAGCTGCCCCGTCTCCGCGAGGAGCTGGAGGATCTCCCCGGAGGCCTTTGACTTGACCTCCACCGTGGTGTCGGGCCGGACCGTGCCCGAAGCGAGGGCCGACACGTCAATGTCGCGGTGCTCGACGGCGACCGCCTGGTAAACGACCTGCGGCGTCTCCTTCTTGCATCCTCCCGGCCCCACGATCAGAAGGATCAGGCAGAGGGCGCGGCCGGCAGCCGGGCGCCGGGCGCCGGGCGCCGTCCTCACCCCGGCCCCCGGGTCGCGAAATCGCGCTCGACCCGTCCGTCCTTCAGGTGGACCTGGCGGCGGGCATGTGCGGCAATGTCGGATTCGTGGGTGACCAGCACGATGGTCTGGCCCTCGTCGAAGAGGGCGTCGAACAGGCCCAGGATCTCCCCGCTGGTGGCGCTGTCCAGATTGCCGGTCGGCTCGTCAGCCAGCAGGATGCTGGGGTTGTTCACCAGCGCGCGGGCGATCGCCACCCGCTGGCGCTGGCCGCCCGAGAGCTCGTTGGGCCGGTGCTTCATCCGGTCGGCGAGGCCGACGCGGCCGAGCGCCTCCGTCGCCAGCGTCCGCCGCTCCTTCGCGTTGAGCCCGGCGTAGACCAGGGGAAGCTCCACGTTGTTCAGCGCGGTCGCGCGCGGCAGGAGGTTGAAGGTCTGGAACACGAAACCGATTTCCTTGTTCCGGATGCGCGCGAGCTCGTCATCGTCGAGATCGGAGACCCGGTGGCCGTTCAGCCAGTACTCGCCCGCGGTCGGGCTGTCGAGGCAGCCGATCAGGTTCATCAGGGTGGACTTCCCGGAGCCCGACGGCCCCATGACGGCGACGAACTCGTTCTTCCGGATCGTGAGGTCGACGCCGCGGAGGGCCTGCACCACCTCGCCGCCCATATCGTAGTGGCGCTGGAGATTCCGGGTGACGATGAGGGCGTCGCGCGGCGCATCGGCGGGGAGCGTCGCCATCCGCTCGGCGGTGTCGCCCAGGGAGACGGTCACAGCGTGCGTCCGATCAGCGCCTCGAGCCGCGCCTTGGCCCGGAGGTAGTCGAACCTTGCCACGACCACGTCCACCTCCGCCTGGTTGAGGGCGTCCTGCGACGTGAGCACGTCCACGATGGTGGATGCCCCGAGACGGTAGCGCTCCTGTTGCACGCGGAGGTCCTCCGTCGCCGCGGCGACACTGGTCCTGGTGATGTCGATCTTGGTGCGCGCGGCGTCGAGAGCGGCAAGTTGAGCGGTCAGCTCCGCGCCCACCTCGCGCTGCGCGTCGGCGGCGCTGGCATCCGCCAAGTCCAGGTCGGCGGATCGCTGGGCCACGGCCAGCTCACGACTGAAGCCGTCGAACAGCATCCATCGCAAGCCGAGGCTGAGCTGGCGCTGGTTGAAGAGGTCGTAGTCGTTCGACCTGCTCCCGTTCCATTCGGTGCTGGCGGAGAGGTTGAGGCTCGGCCAGTAGGACGCGCGTGAGGCGCGGAGGTTGGCCCGCGCCGCCTCGGCGTTGGCGGTGGCCTCCTGTACCATGGGCGACCGCGACTCCGCTTCGGCGCGGATGGCGGCCGTATCCACCTCCGGAACCAGCTGATAGAAAGCGGAATCGTCGGTGGCCCGGGCCCGCCCGCGCTCGCCGATCAGCCTTGCCAATCCCGCCTCGGCGGTGGCGAGGTCGGTCCGGGATTGAATGAGCGCGAGGCGGGCGGTTCCGAGTGTCACCAGCGACCGCAGCGAGTCGGACCGGGTGGCGGCGCCGGCCTGGAGCCTGGCGATCGACACCTTGAGCTGCTCCTCGGCGCGGCGCACGCTTGCCTCGCGAACCCCGACCAGCTGCGACGCGGCCAGCGCATCGAAGAATTGACTGGTCGTGGCGAGCGCTTGCTGGAACCCCGCGTCAACGAGCGACGCGCCCGCGGCGTCCTGGGCGGCGCGGGCCGCCTTCAGCTCGGCGCCGCGCCTGAATCCGGTGAAGAGATCCACGCTGGCGGAGAGCCCGAGGCCCACGCTCCGGTTGGTCTGGTTGCCGAGGATGACCTCGCCCGTTACCGGATCGACGCTCGACCTGCCCTCGGAGAAGAAGTCGGCCGCGGACGAGCCCGCACTGACCGACGGGAGAAACGCGCCCCAGGAGCTGCGCCGCTGGGCGGCGGCCGTTTCGACATTGCCGCGGGCCTGGACCACGCGGGGTTGGACCCGCTGGGAGAGCTGGACGGCTTCCTGGAGGGTGACCGAGCGGTCCTGCGCCGCCAGCCGGGCCGCCGCGGCAAACGATAGAATCAGCAAGGGTGCGCAAGCGCTTCTCATGCTTCTCAAGATACTCCTCCTGGCCCAGGTCAGCGGTCGGCCCGGCGGCGGAACGCCTCGCGCCAGGCGCTGATCGCGAGCCAGGCGCACAGCGCCCCGAAGGTGTAGGCGGCCGTCGTGGGCAGGACGAAGAAGAAGAGTCCGAGGACGATCAGCAGGAGCGTGAGGGGCAGGAAGATGGATCGCCGCGCGTTGGCAAGCACGATCCGGAGCGCGACCACAGCCCGCTTCTGCAGCTCCCGCGCGCTCCTGTGGTGCTCCGGCACCACCACTTCGGGCTCTTGATGGCTCAACACGGTCGGAAGCGCCACACTGATGCGCGCGGGGGCGCGCACCGGACGGCGGGTCACCTCCCGGCTCCGCGCGATGTCCAGGCGGAACTGGTGCTCCATCGCCGCGGCCAAGTCGGAGTTTTCGATGAGCAGATCGAGCTCCCAGTTGCCCATGAGGCTCGACGCGTTGAGGTTGCTCGACCCGATCCGGCTCCACCGGCCATCGGCCACGATCGTCTTCGCGTGGAGCATCGGCCCCTTCCACTCGTAGATCCGCACGCCGCTCCGCAGCAATTCCCGATAGCCGATCCGCGACAGATTGCGCACAAACGGCAGGTCGCTCGAGCCGGGAAGGAGGAGGCGAACGTCCACGCCGTCCTTGGCCGCATCCTGCAGCGCCTGGAGGAGCCGAGGCGGCGCGACGAAGTACGCGTCGGTGATCCAGAGCCGGTTCACGCTGCCCGCCGTCAGGAGCTCCGTAACCCGATAGGTGCGCTCCCGCCCGGGCGCTCCGGCGATCACCCGCACTGCGGCCTCGCCTCGCGGCTCCACCCGGCCGGCCGTGTTCTCCTCGGGCACTCGGCCGCCGGCGATGCCCCAGGTGGTCACGAACGCCTGGTCGAGCAACGCGCACGCCGGGCCAGCCACTTCCACTGCTGTGTCTCGCCACGGCAGCTCCCCTTCGGACGCCTCCCCGGTCCACTCGTCGCCGATGCAGAGGCCGCCCATCACGGCGCGGTTCCCATCGGCGACCACCAGCTTCCGGTGATTCCGGGAAAAGTTGGCGGCGAGATCAAGCGGCCGGAGCGGATGGAAGGCGCGGACCTCGACGCCGGCGTCGCGAAGCCCGCGCCAGTACTTCCGTCGAGTGGCCGACGATCCCACCGCATCGTAGAGGACCCTGACGTTAATTCCCTCGCCGGCCCGGGCCATGAGCGCCTCGGCGAACCGCCGGCCGGCGGCGTCACCCCGGATGATGTAGTTCTCGAAGTGGATCCAGTGGGCGGCCTGCGCAATGACATCGAGCATGCGAGGATACGATTCGGGCCCGTCGATGAGGACGCGGACCTCGTTGCCGGGCACCGGGCGGCTTCCCGCCGCGCGGTTGACCGCAGCGGCGATCGACTGCTCCGCATCGCGCGATTCGACGGCGGAGGTCAGAGGCCACCCAGCCCGATGGTGCGCTCGTGCGGGCGGAGCGCGCGCAGCACGAACTCGATGTGTTCGTCCAGGGGCACCCCCAGCTCCTCGGCGCCCCGGATCACGTCCTCCCTGCTCACCCCACGCGCGAACGCCTTGTCCTTGAGCTTCTTCCTGACGCTGGGCACCTCGAGGTCGGCAAGGCTGCGCGATGGCCGTACCAGGGCGCAGGCCACGAGAAAGCCGCACAGCTCATCCACGGCGAACAGCGCCCGGGCCATCGGCGTGTCCCGAGCCACGCCGGTGTAGCTCGCGTGCCCGAGGATGGCGCGTTGCATCGGCTCGGGGAGCCCTTCCGCGGCCAGCCGGCGCACACCCTCCGATGGATGTTCCTCGGTCGGCGAATGGGCATCGTTGGGAAAACGCTCATAGTCGAAATCATGCAGGATCCCGACGAGGCCCCATTCCTCCGGGTCCTCCCCCGCTCGCACCGCCATCGCGCGCATCGCGATCTCGACGGCGTACATGTGCTTCCGGAGGGCGTCCGAGGCGGTGTACTCGTGCATGAGGGCGAGGGCCTGGTCTCTGGTGAACATGGGCGGCTCTTGGCCTACTGTTGTTGTACGTATCCCGCGGTCAGGGGAACACGGGTTGCCGCCTCGCCGTCGAGGGCGATCTCGAACGCGTACGAGCCGGGACGAGGGAGGGGAACGTCGAACACCAGCACGGCTCCTGCCTCGACGTCCACCACGCCGGCGGGCGGTTCACCGAACTGCACGGTGCCTTCGCCTCCGAGCAGCTCGGTCCCGGCATCGTCCACGAACCGGATGCGGATTGTGTGCCCCCCGATTTCGGTGCGGCGCCCCCGCACCCGGAGCACCAGGTGGGTCCGGGGACACACCGCGGGAAACTTGACCAGCCACACGTGCTGGAAGATGCCGAGGACGCTGAGCTTGCCCTGCTGATCGATGAGGGCGTAATCGGCGACGAGGGCGAAGTCGAGGTGCAGGTCAGGCGACTCGAATGGACGTGATCACGTCGTTCTGCCCGATGCCGTTCACGATGTCCATACCCTGTCGCACCTGGCCGAAGACGGTGTGGACCCGGTCGAGATGGGCCTGGGGGCCGTGGCAGATGAAGAACTGGCTGCCGCCGGTGTCCTTGCCCGCGTGCGCCATGGAGAGCGTGCCCGCGACGTGCTTGTGGGTGTTGAGGTGGGTCTCGCACTTGATCTTGTACCCGGGCCCGCCGGTGCCGACGCGCGGATTGCCCGACTCCCTCGACTGGGGATCGCCGCCCTGAACCATGAAGTTGGGAATGACCCGGTGGAAGCGGGTGCCGTCGTAGAACTCGCTGTTGGCGAGTTTTTCGAAGTTGGCGACGGTGCCGGGGGCTTCGGCATCGAAGAGGTCGGCGATGATGGTGCCCTTGCTGGTCTCGATGGTCGCGGTCTTGGCCACGGAAGTCCTCGCAATGCGGAGTGGAAGGTCCGGTAATCTATACGTGATACCCGTTACACCGGCACCGCGGCCGCCAGGGCCGCGAGCGTGGCTCGCCAGCTCTCGATGTCCTCCGCGGGCGCGCTGCAACCGGTGCCGCTGCACGCGTAGCCCCGGGGCCCGCGGCTCACTTCCACCATCCCGGCCAGCGCCGCGGGAAAGGGCCTCCGGCCGGCCTGGCCGGGAACGATGCGCCACACGATCCGACGGGGGATGAAGCGCGAGAGCGCCGCCTCGTGCATTGCGGTGGCGGTCGAGTCGTCCGCATCGCCGACGACGACCAGGTGGGTGGCCGTACCCAGGTGCCAATCGGCCGCCAGCAGGTACGCCGCCGTATGGACACCGAGGTCTCCGGTCCGGCCCGCAAACGCGCGGATCAGCGCCTCGCCCCGCTCACGCCATCGCGCTTCGCCGGTGAGCTGGTGGAGCCGGGCGCACACGATGCCCGCGACGCCGTTGGGCGATGGGGTGGGCGTGTCCTGCACCGGCTTGGCCCGGGTGGGGAGGAGACCGGGCTCCCCGTCGCGGCCGCGGGCGGTGTCGAAGAGCCCGCCGGAGTCGCCGTCCCAGTACTCCTCCCATACCCGCGCCATCAGGCGCTCCGCCCATTCCAGCCAGGAGACATCGCCGGTGGTTTCCGCGGCGTCGAGCGCAGCCGAGGCGACTTGCACCTGATCGTCGAGTATTCCCCCGATCCCGCCCGGAGTGTGCGTCACCGCGTCGGGCGCCGCGCTCTCCCGGCGGATCCGTGACAGGGTGGCGAGCCCGTGGCTGCGCGCCCAGCCGTCGTCGAGAATCGCGCCGGCCCTGAGGAGCGCCGAGGCCATCATGGCGCTCCAGTTGGTGTAGCGGGTGCGGTCCACGAACGGCGTCGGGCGGCGCGCTCTCGCCGCCAGGAGCTTGCCTCTGGCGGAACCGAGCACCCGCTGGACGTCCGCGGGGTCACGCTCCATCCGCCGCGCGATGGCCGCGACCGGCTCGGCGATGTACAGCACATTCCGGCCGGGATCGTGGTGCATCTCGCCGGCGGTGCCGATGTCATAGTGGGCCGCCGCTATGTCCATCTCGTCAGGGCTCAGCTCGGCGGCGGCTTCCTCCCGGGTCCAGGTGAAGTAGTTGCCGTCGTCGTCGAGCCCCACATCGGCGTCCTGGCTCGCCGCGATCCCGCCGTCGGCATCCGATGCGACCTCCCGGACCCACCTGATGATCCCTCGCGCGACCTCCGCGTATTCCTCGTCGCCGAAGAGAGCGCTGGCGTCGGCGTAGGTTTTCAGCAGCTCGGAGTTGTCGTACGACATCTTCTCGAAGTGGGGGACGATCCACTGGGCATCCACGCTGTACCGGTGGAAGCCGCCGCCGAGCTGGTCGTAGACGCCGCCGCGACCCATTCCCTTGAGCGTCTTCTGGATGACTGCGCGGGTGAGGTCGTCGCGGGTGTCGGACCAGCGGTGCATGAGGAACGTGACGGCGGTGGGATGGGGGAACTTCGGCTGGCTGCCGAAGCCGCCGTACATCGGATCGAAGGCGCCGGCCATCCCCCGCGCCGCCTCCTGCAGCGCGTCCGGCGGAAGGTCTCCGGGCATTGCCTCGTCGAGGTCGGCCGTGATGGCGCGCCGGATCGCGTCGGCCTGCGCCTGCACCTGGTCGCGGCGCGACCGGTACGCGTCCAGCACCGCCGACAACACGGCGCGGAATCCGGGTCGGGCGTATTTCCCGTCGGGAGGAAAGTAGGTGCCGCCATGGAAGACCTCACCGGCGGGGGTGAGGAAGGCGGTGAGGGGCCAGCCGCCTTGCCGGGTGAGCGCCTGCACCGCCCGCTGGTACCGGGCGTCCACGTCGGGCCGCTCGTCCCGGTCCACCTTGATGCAGATGAACCGCTCGTTCAGGAACTCGGCGATTCCGGGATCCTCGTATGACTCGCCGTCCATCACGTGGCACCAGTGGCACCACACGGCGCCGATGTCGAGCAAGACGGGCCGGTCCTGGGCCCGCGCCGCGGCGAAAGCCTCGTCGGACCAGGGGTACCAATGGATCGGCTGGTGGGCCGCCGAGCGAAGATATGCGGAGGGAGACTCGAGGAGGCGGTTGAGGCCCGGCGGATGCTGGTCCATGACTCCGCGCTACTTGTGACTCAACGAGTAGATATATGCGGCAACCTGCTTGACCTGGTCATCGGTGATGGTGCCGCCGCCCTTGGCCGGCATGACGACGCCGCTCTTCGACGCGTCCTTCGCGATGCCCTTGGTGACGGTAGCGACGATCATGTCGTACGACCCGTCGCCGTGAATCCACTCGGCGTCGGTGAGGTTGGGACCGAGTCCGGGCGTGCCCTGCGCGGTGGCGCTGTGACAGGCGTAGCAGTTGCCGGACTTGTGGAAGATCGAATCGCCCGCGGCGATCGCGGCCGGAGTTACCGCTGCGGGGGCAGGCTTGGACTGGGCGGCGGCGGGAGCGGCGTGCAGCGCGCCAACCATGGCGGCCAGTACCCCAACGCGCATCCAATTCTTCATCGTGACTCCGGAGACGAATTCGGAGCGCGCCAGCCCGGCCGGACGGCGGGAAGGCCGCTCCAGGGCGACTGGACCTCAACGGGATTCTAGAGAATAAGGCGCCGGGCGACCCGGTCAAGGCGGGACTTCAGCTGCTGCGGTCTCAGTTCGTCCCTTCAGCCGGACGGGCGGCAAAAGATTCGGTCTGGGTGCCGGCGACCGCGCCCTTGGGCCTGAAGTAGGCCTGCTCGTACGCGCTCCGCGGGTTCCAGAGTACCCATCCCTTGATGCCGAGCTCTTCGGCGGCCCTGATCTGTTCGCGGACGTGGGCCGGGGTGTACCGGGGCTGGCCCAGCGTGAAGGCCTGGAGGTAGGGCCGGATCTCCGCTGTCTTCCCCAGCGGCTCCGACCGCTTGAGGGCGTCCTGCATGGCGCGGCGAATGACCTTGTACGGCTCCCTGTTCGGGTTCTTGAGGTTGTAGTACCCCCGGGAATAGTGGCTCGGGTACACCATCGGCAACACGACATCTGCCGTGGTCACCAGGTCCTCCCACATCTGCCCGATGCCCAGGTCGGTCGGCGCACTGGTGGTCAGGCCGAAGACGTCGATGGTGAACGGGACCCCGAGGTGCCGGGTGTGGTCGCGGAGGAGCTTCAGGTTGCGCGACACGCCCTGCCGCTTGGTCTCGCTGGCCTGCCGTCCGCGAAAGACCGCGAGGGCGAGCCGCGATTCGGGCTCGTCGGGGAAGCGGACGTAATCGTACTGCACCTCCGCGAAGCCGAGCCGCACCGCCTCCGCGGCGAGCTGCGAGGCGTACACCCAGACCGAGTCGTTGAACGCGTCTACCCAGGCGAAGTCAAGGCGGTCCCGCCAGAGGCCGCCGTTGACGTGTCGCACGGCCCAGGTCGGCTTTCGGGAGGCCAGGAGCGGGTCCTTGGCCACGACGATGCGGGCGATGGGGTGGATGCCGTGCTCGCGCAGGATCCGAAGACGCTCCTGCACGTCCCGGGCGCGGCGCTGCGTGTTGGCGCCGATCTCGATGGCGGTGGGCACGTCGGAGCGGTAGGTGAGATATCCCGTATCGTCCTTCACGTCTATCACGAAGGCGTTCACTTCGGTCCGGTCGGCCAGCCGGACCAGGTCGAAGAACCGCTTGCCGCCGAACGCCCAGGCGTTGACGTAGATCGCCTTCACTTCCGTCGGCGGCCGGGTGAGCGGCGGCGCCGGGAGATGCGCAGATATCTCGACCATCGGGATCGAGAAGATCGAATCAGGCAGCCCCGGCGCCGGGGGAAGTTCATCCCCCCATGACGAGGACTGCTGGGCCGAGAGAGACGCAATGTGCAGGGATACCGCGAGAACTCCGAAGGCGAGCGGACGGATCATCGCACCCAAGATGTTGCGGGGGAACGTGATGCCCGAGAAGTCGTTATCTCGTGATCACGGACCTCCGCAAATCAGGGGCCGGGTGTGGCGAACTTGATTTCGACCCGCCGGTTGGCTGCGCGTCCGGTGGGCGTCGTATCTGGGGTGAGGGGTACCGTCGAGCCGTAGCCCTTGGAACTGATCTGCTGGTAGGGCACTCCCTTGAGTACGAGGTAGTCGCGGACTGCATCCGCTTGCAGTCCCGTCAGGCGCATGCTCTCGGCCGGCGACAGGGAGTTGTCGCTGTGGGCGGAGACCTCGACCGATGCCGTCGGGTCGGCAATCAGGATCGCGGAGATCGAATCGAGGGCGACGTAGGACGAGGAGGAGAGCC
>CAYYXP010000046.1:0-4413 GCA_964475685.1 uncultured Gemmatimonadaceae bacterium
GGAGATGGTGATGCCGGGGGACAACGTGCAGATGACGATCGAGCTGATCACGCCGATCGCGATGGACGAGGGGCTGCGGTTTGCCATCCGCGAGGGCGGCCGCACCGTGGGCGCCGGCGTCGTCACCAAGATCATGAAATAGGGGACATCATGACCCAGAGAATCCGCATCCGCCTCAAGGCGTTCGACCACGTGGTGCTCGACCAGGCCGCCGCCGACATCGTGCGTACCGCGGAGAAGACCGGCGCCCAGGTGTCCGGCCCGATTCCGCTGCCGGTGAAGACCGAGCGCTGGACCGTGCTGCGCAGCCCTCACGTGGACAAGAAGAGCCGTGAGCAGTTCGAGCTGCGCACCCACAAGCGGCTGCTCGACATCAACGATTCCCGTCCGCAGACGATGGACGCGCTGACCAAGCTCGACCTTCCGGCGGGAGTGGACGTCGAGATCAAGGTCGAATAGCGATGACGACCGGACTGATCGGCCGGAAGCTCGGGATGACCCGGGTCTTCACCGAAGACGGCACCGCGGTGCCGGTGACGGTGATCGAAGCGGGGCCGTGCCGGGTGGTGCAGGTGCGCGAGGGCGGTGTCCAGCTCGGCTTCGGCACCCAGCGGAAGCAGCGGGCCACCCGCGCCGAGCTGGGACACGCGAAGAAGGCCGGCCTCGAGGCGGCGCCCCGGGTGCTCCGCGTGTTCGCGGCCGCGGGCGGCGAGGCGCCGGTGCCCGGCGCGGAAGTCAAGGTGGACATCTTCGCCCCCGGTGAACTGGTGAAGGTCACCGGTACCACCAAGGGACGCGGCTTCCAGGGCGTGGTCCATCGGTACGGCTTCAGCGGCGGGCCGGCGACCCACGGCAACACCCGGCATCGCAAGCCCGGTTCCATCGGCCCGGGTACCGACCCGTCACGGGTCATCAAGGGGAAGCGGATGCCCGGCCACATGGGCGCCGAGCGCCACACCGAGCTGGGCCTTACCGTCGTCCGGGTGGACGCGGAGCGGAATCTGCTGTTTGTTCGCGGCGCCATTCCGGGCGCGAGGAACGGGATCGTGACCGTGGCCAAGCAGGGAGGACCGAGCCGCCATGATTGAGGCTCCCCACTACTCGTCCGCCGGCGCCAGGAGTACGGGCGCCTTCGCCCTGCCGGCCGACTACTTCGACGGCACCGTGAACGAGCCGGTGCTGCACCAGGCGGTCAAGGTGTACCTGAACAACCAGCGCCAGGGCACCGCGAAGACCAAGACCCGGAGCTTCGTCTCCGGCGGCAACCAGAAGCCGTGGAAGCAGAAGGGCACCGGGCGGGCGCGCCAAGGCTCCACCCGCGCGCCCCACTGGCGGGGCGGCGGCATCGTCTTCGGGCCGATTCCGCGGGACTACCGCACCGACATTCCCCGCAAGGTGAAGCAGCTGGCCCGGAAGTCGGCGCTCAACGCGAGGGCCCGTGAGGGCGCGCTGCACGTGGTGGAACGGCTCGCCTTCGGCGCGCCGAAGACGGCGCAGCTCGCCGGCCTCCTCGCGAGCCTCGGGCTGGAAGGGCGGAAGGTGCTCGTGCTCACCGCCACGGTCAACGAGCAGGTGTACCTGAGCGGCCGCAATCTCCCGACCGTCGAGGTCATGCCGTACCCCCAGGCCGGGGCCTACGACGTCCTCTGGTCGGAGGCGGTCGTGGTCGAGGAAGGCGCGCTCACCGGCGTGATGCCCGAGCCACTGTCCGACGAGCCTGAGGAGCCGGTTGGCCAGAAGAAGAGCGCCAAGCGGTCCGCGACGGCCGCCCGCACCGCCAGGACCGCCAGGAAGAGCGAGGCCAAGTCGGCCAAGGCCGCCCGGAAGGCGGCGAGGCCTGCACCCAGGAAGGCCGCCAAGACGAGCGTGAAGAAGAGCGCGGCCAAGCCGAAGGCCGCCAAGCCGGCCAAGAAGGCCCCGAAGAAGAAGAAGGGGGGCAAGTAATGCCCACCCTGCACCAGGTGATCGTCCGTCCGGTCGTGACCGAGAAGAGCTCGGCTGCGTACCAGACGCGCAAGGAGTACGCCTTCGAGGTCCATCCGGAGGCCAACAAGCACCAGATCCGGGAGGCGCTCCAGAAGCTCTTCGGGGTCACGGCGACCGCGGTGCGCACCATGCAGATGCGCCGGCACTCCGTGACCCGGGGCCGCACGCGTGGCGTCACCGCGCGATGGAAGAAGGCGATCGTCACGCTCAAGGACGGCGATTCGATCGCCGTGTTCGAGGGTTGAGATGAGCATCAGACAATTCCGGCCCATGACGGCCGGCACGCGGTTCCGCTCGGTCTCGGGGTTCGACGAGATCACCCGCACCACGCCGGAGAAGGCGCTGCTCGAGCCCAAGAAGCGGTCGGGCGGGCGCAACAACCAGGGCCACCTGACGTCGCGGCACCGGGGCGGCGGGCACAAGCGGCAGTACCGGAAGATCGACTTCAAGCGGAACAAGTTCGGGATCCCCGGCAAGGTCTCGGAGATCGAGTACGATCCGAACCGCAGCGCGCGCATCGCGCTGATCGTCTACGCCGACGGGGAGAAGCGGTACATCCTCCACCCCAAGGGGCTGAGCCAGGGCGACACCATCATTTCCGGTCCCGGCTCCGACAGCCGCGTCGGCAATGCGCTGCCGCTCGGCGAGATCCCGCTCGGCACCACGGTGCACAACGTGGAGCTGAAGATCGGGAAGGGTGGGCAAATGATCCGGACCGCCGGCTCGAGCGCCCAGGTGGTCGCGAAGGAAGGCGAGTATGTCACGCTGCGCCTCCGGTCCACGGAGATGCGGCTGGTGCACGGCCGCTGCCTGGCCACGGTGGGTGAGGTCGGCAACTCCGAGCACGAGCTGCTGTCGGTCGGCAAGGCCGGCAAGAGCCGCTGGCTCGGCAAGCGTCCCAAGGTGCGCGGCGTCGCCATGAATCCCGTCGACCACCCGCTCGGCGGCGGCGAGGGCAAGAGCTCGGGCGGCCGTCCTCCCGTCTCGCCGTGGGGCAAGGCGGAGGGCAAGAAGACCCGGCATCGGAAGAAGGCGTCCACCAAGCTGATCGTGCGCGGACGGAAGCGCGGGAAGGCGACCCAGTAATGGCCAGAAGCGTCAAGAAGGGCCCCTTCGTCCAGGAAGCGCTGATGACGAAGGTGCAGATTCTCAACAGCAAGAACGAGAAGCGGGTCGTGAAGACCTGGAGCCGGGCGAGCACCATTCTCCCCGAGTTCGTCGGGCACACCTTCGCGGTGCACAACGGGAACAAGTTCGTCCCGGTGTACGTCACCGAGAACATGGTGGGCCACAAGCTCGGCGAGTTCGCGCCCACACGACTGTTCCGCGGCCACAGCGGCAAGATGGTGGCGGACAAGAAGGCCAAGCCGGAGTGACCATGAGCGGCCATGCGATTCAGCGGCTGGTGCGCCAGTCGCCCCGGAAAATGCGGCTCGTCATCGATCTCATCCGCGGCAAGGACGTGGCCGAGGCGTACGCCATCCTGAATTTCAACAAGAAGCTGGCGGCCAAGCAGATCGCCAAGACGCTCAAGTCGGCGGTGTCCAACGCGGAGCAGAAGGCGCTGCGCGACAACGCGCGGTTCGATCCGGACGCGCTCTACGTCAAGACGGCGTTCATCAACGGGGGCCAGCCGCTCAAGCGGTTCACCGCGGCGGCCCAGGGGCGCGCCACCCCCATCCGCAAGCGCACCAGCCACGTCGAGATCCACGTGGCCACCAAGGAGAGCTGAGCATGGGGCAGAAGACCCATCCGATCGGGCTCAGGCTCGGTATCGTCAAGCAGTCGTCGTCCCGCTGGTTCGCCACCAAGGACATGCCGGCGCTGCTGAAGGAGGACGAGCTGGTCCGGAAGTACCTCAAGACCCGGCTCGGGCACGCCGCGATCGCCCAGATCGACGTCGAGCGCCGCCCCGGCAAGGTCACCATCACGGTGCACACCGGGCGGCCGGGCGTCGTCATCGGCAAGCGCGGCGCCGAGGTGGACAAGCTGCGGGACGAGCTGGCCCAGCTCACCGGGAAGGAAGCCGCCATCAACGTCGAGGAGATCAAGCGGCCCGAGCTTTCCGCCCAGCTCGTCGGCGACAACATCGCCCACCAGCTCACCCAGCGCATCTCGTTCCGTCGCGCGATGAAGCGGGCGGTGCAGAGCGCCATGCGGATGGGCGCGCAGGGCATCAAGGTCCGGGCGGCGGGCCGCCTGGGCGGCGCCGAGATCGCGCGCACCGAGGGGTATCACGAGGGACGCGTGCCGCTCCACACGTTGCGGGCGGACATCGACTACGCCACCAGCACGGCCAAGACCACCTATGGCACCATCGGGGTGAAGGTCTGGATCTGCCGCGGTGAGGTGGTCGAGGACGTCAGCGGCAAGACCTCCAGCACGGGGGCCTGACGCCATGCTGGCGCCGACGCGGATCAAGTTCCG
>CAYYXP010000047.1:0-7825 GCA_964475685.1 uncultured Gemmatimonadaceae bacterium
CGCCAGGAGGACCGCGACTCCGGCCAGGGCCACCAGCACGGTCACCCCATGCGCCTCCGGCAGCAGTCGGGGCAGCTCCAGCACGGTGCCGACCGTCGTCTTGCTGGTGACATGGACGCCCAGCACCGACTTCAACTGCCCCACGATGATGACGACGCCCACGCCGGCCTCGAAGCCGACCAGCACCGGTTTCGAAATGAAGTTGGCCAGGAACCCCAGCCGCAGCAGCCGCGCCACGATCAGGACCCCACCCACCAGCAGAGCGAGCGTCGCCGCAACCGCCGGGGCGCCGCCGCCGGCTCCATTGGCGGAGAGGGCGGCCACCTGGGCCGCCGTCAACATCGCGAGGGCGGACGTCGTGGTGACGCTCAGCGGACGCGAGCTTCCGAGCAGGGGGTACACGACCATGGCGGCCAGCGCCGTGTACAGACCCGCCTCGACGCTCAGGTCGTTGGCGACACTGGTGGGCGTGATCGTGATGGGGACGCTCGAGGGCATCCTGATCGCGGTGGCCATCTCCATCCTGACACTCTTCTACCAGGCGAACCATCCCCCGGTCTACGCCGTCGCCTGGAACCGCGCCAAGGGCATCTTCCGCCGCGCCGGTGACGACGCGAGCGACGAGACCTTCCCCGGACTGCTGATGCTGCGCACCGAGGGACGGCTGACCTTCGCCAACGCCGCCAACGCGGGCGAGAAGATGCAGACCCTGGTGGTGGAAACGGAGCCGCGGGTCATCGTGCTCGAGTGCAGCGCGATTCCGGACATCGAGTACACGGCGCTGGTCATGCTGACGGAGGCGGAGGAGAACCTGCGCGCGCGCGGCGTGAGCCTGTGGCTCGCCGCGGTCAATCCCGATCTGCTGAAGTTGATCGAGCGCTCGCCGCTGGGAGCCGCACTGGGACGCGAGCGCATGTTCTTCACCCTGCACAAGGCGCTGGAGGCGTGGCGGCGCTCCGGCGACGGATCGGCGTCTACCGGGAAGTAGTCCGCCTGGAGGTCAGCGCCCGCCGGGCGACCGGTTCGCGCGGAGCGCCGATCAGCTCTTTGGAGCCGGTGCTGCCGCTGGAGCCGCCGCCGGAGGCGGCATGTCCGAGTTCCAGGTGTCGCGGAGGATCGGCCACTTCCCGTCGGCCCCCCGGCGATAGAGCGTCACGTACTTGCCCCTGTCCACCGTGGCCCCGGAGGCGTCCACGACGGAGAAGGTCCCGGTGGCCCATCCCAGGTCGCCCGAGATGCCGACGTCGGTGAGTTCGTCCGGCTTGATGGCGAGTCCCGCGGCCTTGATGTCCGAGGCAATGAAATCCCTGATCGCGGCGCGGCCCACGACCGCCGGCGCTCCCGGGGCCAGGACCACTCCATCTTCCGCGTACAACGCGGCGACGCCGTCGGCGTCTCCGGCGGAATAAGAGGTGAACCAACTCGCCGCCTCGGCCTTGAGGCTGGCTGTGTCGGCGGCGGTGTCCGGCGCCTTGGGCGCGCAGGCGGCCAGCGCGACGAGAGCCGTCGCCAAGCGGGCCGCATTCTTGAGTGCGTTCATCGCTGCTCCTTGTTGCCTCATGTTGTCGGTGCTGGTGTCCCGGGGATGGCGAGAATATCCGCGACAAGATTCTACGGCGCAAGGCGATACTGGGGAGCAGGGGACAGAACCGGTCAGGCATCAGGGGAATCAGATCCGCTGGCCGAGCGCCTCGAGGTCGGCGAGATCCTGGGTCCGTCCCGAGGCGCGCTTGTTCTGGATCAAGTGAGACCGGGAGATCACCGGAATGCGCACTCCATCGAGATCGGCTTCGAGCCTGGCGTCGAAGGCCGCCGGGAAGTCAACGCCATCAATACTCGTCAGAATGTCGATTCGCTGGGGCGCGACGCCGATCTGAAAGACCAGGTCGGAGCGCCCAAGGTCGGCAATCGTGATCTGGTCGACGGGAGCACCGAACCGTTCGAGCGCCCGCCACACCCGGACCGGGTTCTCCCCTGTCGTGCCGACCCAGAGGTCGAGATCGCGAGTGGCCCGAGGGTGGCCGTGTACCGCAAGCGCATGGGCGCCGACCAGGAGGTACTCAGCCCCCTCGGCGGATAACGCGGCCAACATGTCGCGAAAGTCGGGATTCACCGATCGGCTCTCCCATGAAGGCCCAGCTGTCGACGGTCAGTTGCCAGACGAGGGCAATCCGTTCCCCCGGAGTCATCCGCTGGATGTGGGCGTCGTCGTCCGGGTCGTGCAAACCTCTGATCCTGAGGGTGACAGCGCGCTGTGCCATGGAAGAAATCTACACCTGGCCCGGGCGGCAGGCGCTGACATCGTACGCGACCGGATCACCGCCCCGCCACCTCCGCCACCCAGATGTCCGCCTCGTGATCCCCGATGGTGAAGAAGAACCGCGAGCCGTCGGTGTCGAAGTTCTGCACCGTGCTCTGGCGCGTCGGATCGTCGAACAGGACCACCTTCCGTATGGTGCCGCGGGCCAGGTCTCCCGCCCCGATGTACAGGCCGGCGGAATCGGCGGCGAAGAAATAGAGCGTCTTCCCGTCGCCCGGCAGCCGGGCGTTGCCGGCGACCGGCGTCGGGTGCTGCCGCAACAGGGGCCGTGGCGTCCCGCTTTTCGAGGGAACCAGCGCGGGCAGGAGATCCCTGTCGAGGTAGAGATAGGACGTGTGGTCCGGGGTCGCCTGCTGGACGCCCCAGCCATTGGCCAGCCATCGCGGCGGGCCCCATGGCGCGGTCGGGCCCGCGCGGGTCACCTCGAATTCCGCAAAGGCCGGGGCGGAATCGCGATCGTAGGCCAGGGTGGTATCGGTGTTCCAGGCGGCGGAGCGTTCGTGCACCGGGCTCCAAGTGACCTGGGACCGTCCGGTGCCGTCGGCGTTGATGGTGAAGACGTCGCGATTCCCGTTCCGGAACGAATGGAACGCCAGCTGGGTGCCGTCGGGAGACCAGTCCGGCGCCAGGTCGTCCGCGGGATCGTCGGTGACCTGCCGTGGCGTGCCGCCATCGGCGCCTACCACGAACAGGTCGGCGTTGCCGTTGAGATCCGAGTCGTAGGCCAGCCATTTCCCGTCCGGCGAAAGCTTGACGGTCTCGATGGCCTGATTGCCCCGGGTCAGCTGTTCCGCACTCCGCACGCTGGCCGTTCCGCCGGGCGGGACCCGCACCATCCAGAGGTTGACGTCCCGGGTGTACTTCGAGTAGGCCAGGCGCCGCCCGTCCTTGGAGAGCGCGATGGTATGCGCGTCGAGCCCGGTGGTGACCCGCTGCGCCGGCCCCTCCGCCCGTCCATCCCGTCCGATCCTCTGCTGGTAGATGTCGCGCCCGCCGCCTCCGCTCGAGACGTAGAGCAGGCCGCTCCCGTCCCCCAGCCAAACCGGCGAGACATTGAGCGTGGTCGAATCGCTCACCATGGCCGGCGCACCGCCCGAGGCCGGGATCACGAACACGGTGCTGGCCGCCAGGTTGCCGAAACCGAGGCGGGAGTAGACGTAACCCAGGTTGTTTCTGACGCCGGCCAGCCGGCGCCCGTCGGGTGACCACGCCAGCGAGTGGGGACCGGGCAGCATCCCGACCAGCCGGAGGCCGCTGCCGTCCTGGTTGATGACGAGAACGCTGTCGCCCTGCTCGAAGGCGATCTGACGGCCGTCGGGTGACCACCGAGGGGCCTGGGGCTGAGGGGCGGTTGCCGCGACCCGGTATACCGTCCTCACCTGGCCGCCGGTCGGTGGCATGACCACGACTGCCGCTTCCTTGTCGAGCGAGACGAAGACCAGCCGGCTCCCGTCGGGAGACCAGTCGGGGGATTGCTGCTCGCCGGGCAGGCTGTCGGTGACCGCCACCGGCCGGCCTCCATCGGTCGGCTGGAGGAAGATCTTGGTGAGCTTTGATGCGTTGGCGCGCTCCGCGTAGGCCAGAAACTTCCCGTCGGGCGAGATGGCCGGGAGGATCTCCAGCCCCGGAGCATTGGTAAGCCGGGTGGTCTTGGTGAGCGTGGGTACCGGGGTCTCGCTGTTTCTTCGGAGAAAGAGTGCCGCGGCAATGCCGATCAACACCACCGCGCCGCCGAGCACCGCCGCCCGCGGAAGCCGGCGCGGCGACAGAGCCGCGGCCTGGATCGGCACGGTGTGGGTGGGTGTCATCCCGCCGCTCGGCGTGGCCAGCGGCTCCAGCACCGCCACCAGCTCGTCCGCCGTCTGGTAGCGGTCGGCTGGCCGCTTGGCCAGGCACTTCATGACGACGGCCTCCAGCGCCGGCGAGAGGCCGGATCGCCGCTGCCCCGCCGGTGCCGGCGCCTGGGTCACATGGGCCGCGAGGGTCTGCTGCGGGTTGAGCCCGTGGAACGGCGGGTGGCCGGTGAGCATTTCGTAGCCCATCACGCCCAGCGCGTAGATGTCCACCCGCCCGTCCATGTGCGGGTCGGCCGTGGCCTGCTCCGGCGCCATGTAGGCCGGGGTGCCCAGCGCCACGCCCGCCGTGGTGAGCTGCTGGCGTCCGGAGGCCTCGGTCACCGCCTTGGCGACGCCGAAGTCCATCACCATCGCGTGCCGCACGGACAGCAGGACGTTCTCCGGCTTGATGTCGCGGTGGACCACCCCCTGCTGGTGGGCCACGGCCAGCGCCTCGGCGATCTCGCCCAGCAGGCGCACCGCCTCGTGGATCGGCAGCTCCCCGGAGCGGGCCAGGCGGTCGCGGAGGGATTCGCCCTCCACGTAGGGCATGACGTAGTAGAAGAAGCCGTCTATGTCGCCGGAGTCGAGCAGGCCGAGGATGTGGGGATGCTGCAGCCGGGCGGCGACCTCGATTTCCCGGGCAAAGCGCTCGGGGCCCATGGTGGCGGCGAGCTCAGGCTTGAGCACCTTGAGCGCCACCTTGCGGTGGTGTTTGAGGTCTTCGGCCAGGTACACCGTGGCCATCCCGCCCGTGCCCAGCTCCCGCTCGATCCGGTAGCGGTCGGCGAGGGCGGCGGTGAGGCGGGCGACCGCGTCGCTCACCGTTGCTCCAGGTCGGCGACGAAGATGTCGCTCTCGGGCGAGCCGATCGTCATGTAGAAGACTTTCCCGTCGGTTGCGAAGCCGTACTTGGTGTAGTGGCGGGTCGGGTCGTCGAAATCGACCAGCAGGGTGCTGGCGCCGCCCGCCGTCGGCACCGACCGGATCGACCACCCTTTCGGCGAACGTGCCATGTAGTAGAGCGTTGTCCCGTCGGGCGACCACGCCGCGTAGAATGCCTCGGCGCCGATTTCGGCGTTGGAGACGATCAGCATCTCCGCCCCGCTATCGACTCGCCGCAGGTGGAGCCCGTCGGGGTTGTGAGAGACGATGGACCGGCCGTCCGGCGACCAGTGGGGATAATCTCCCGTTTTGCTCGGGATCAACTCCAGGTGAGTACTGTCGGCGAGCGGGATTATCATGAGCCCATGTGTGCCGGGCTCCGGACCAACCATCTCGAACAGGATGGCCTTCCCGTCCGGAGCCCAGTCGGGATCGAGTCGCTGGCCCGGTCCCGAGGTCCATTGGTGCAGGTTGGTGCCGTCGGCGTCCACCGTATAGATGTTGCGGTTCCCGCCTCGGAACGAGTGGTAGACGATTCGCCGGCCGTCCGGCGACCAGTCGCCGCTGAAGTCGCCGGCCGGATCGGTGGTGATCTGCCTGGCCTCTCCGCCGGCGGCGGGCATGACGTAGAGATCCGGATTGCCCCCGCGATCGGAATCGAAGACCAGCCAGCGGCCATCAGGCGACACGTCCACGTCCTCGGTGACCTCGTTGCCGGTAGTGATGCGCGTCGCGCCACGAATCGAGACCGGCCCATGACTGGGTACCGGGATGGACCAGATGCCGGACCAGGCGTTGAGCCGGGAGTAGGCCAGGCGGCCCCCCCGGCGGCTCAGGCTGAGCCCCTGCGCGTCGGTTCCGGTCGTGACGCGCCGGGGTGCGCCTTCAAGCGCGCCTTTGGCGCTGACGCGCTGCGAATAGACATCGCGGCTGCCGTCGCGATCCGAGATCCAGTAGAGCTCGTGGCCATCGGGAGACCATTGGGGAGCCACGTTTAACGAACTGTCCGTGGTGATCCTGGTCGGCTTCGTGCCATCCGGGTGCACCAGCCAGATCCCGGAGGAACCCGAGTTGGCGAAGTAGGCGGTCCCGAACACGAAGCTGACGTTGCCGGCCGAGACCGCGATGCTGCGCCCATCGGGTGACCACGCCGGGGAGAACGCCCCGTGCGGGGCCGGGAGCTTCAGGGAGTCGCCGCTGGACAGCGTCGTTACGGTGACTTCCTCGCGATCGTATCCGGTAGTCCAGGCGATCCGAGATCCATCGGGCGACCAGTCGAATCCCGTGATCGGGGTCCCCCAGGCGATGCTGAGGCGAAGTGAGGCGGGATCCAGGCGAGTCACCCGCCTGGGCGTACCGCCGAGAGCGGCCACGAGATAGATGCCGTCGTTGGCCTGATACGCGACTTGCGAGCCGTCAGGCGACCAGCGGGGCCAGCGGAAGTTGTCGGTCGTATCACTGGTCAGGGTGACCGGGCGCCCGCCGCTGACCTGCCTGACATAGATCTGCATCGCGTTGGTGGGGCCCGCGGCATAGGCGAGGGTGGCGCCATCGGGCGAGAGCGCCGGGTCGACTTCCAGGCCCGGCTCCCGTGTCACCTGAATCGTGCGCCCGACCACAACCGCCGGTGCCACGGCAGAACGGCGGCTCACCAGTACGACGACCGCCAAGGCGACCACGATTCCTGCCGCGCCGATCCCGATGCCGACACGCGACGGGCCACTCCGGGTCGGCGGCGCGGGCCCCGACGAGATCGTGAGTGCTTCGGCGAAGTGGGCGGCGGGGCTGAACCGGTCGGCGGGGTTCTTGGCCAGCGCGCGCGCCAGCACATCGGCGATTGCCGGAGGCACCGCCGGCCGCAGCTGCGAAATGGGCCGCGCCTCGGCGGTCAGGTGCTGGTGCACCACGTTGGCGGCCGTGCTGCCGGTAAATGGCGGCTGGCCCGCCAGCATCTCGTACAGCACGCAGGCCAACGAATAGAGGTCGCTCCGCCCGTCGAGCTCGGACTCACCGGCCGCCTGCTCCGGGCTCATGTAGAGCGGGGTTCCTACCGACACCCCTGTCGCGGTGAGGCGCTCGGCGTCGGCCTCGCTGACGGCCCGGGCGATGCCGAAATCGGCCACCACCGCGTGCCCGCTCTCCAGCAGGATGTTTTCCGGCTTGATGTCGCGGTGCACGATGCCGCGAGAATGGGCGAAGCTCAACGCGTCCGCCACCTCGCGGGTGATCCGCAGCGCGTCCTCGAGGGGCAGCTGCTTCTCGCGGTTCAGGCGGTCGCGGAGACTTTCGCCCTCGACGTACGGCATTACATAGTAGAGGAACGCGGAGCCCTCTGCCCCTCCGCCCATTTGCCCCGCTGCCCCACTGTCGTACAACGGCAGTATGTGCGGATGCCTCAGGCTCGCCGTGGTCTCGATCTCCCGCAGGAACCGCTCCGGCCCCAGCGCTGCGCTCAACTCGGGCCGCAGCACCTTGACCGCCACCTTGCGATGGTGTTTGAGGTCTTCGGCCAGGTACAACGTGGCCATCCCGCCCGTGCCCAGCTCCCGCTCGATGCGGTAGCGGTCGGCGAGGGCGGCGGAGAGGCGTTCGGCTGAGTCGTTCATGAACTCACCCCGGGCTTCTCGCGACTTACGTCGCTGCTCGGCACAACGTCGCGGAGCGACTTCACTGGGAAATCTCCTGCCCCCGGGAGTACCGACCAGCAAAGATTCTCGACCAGCTGAATCGCGAAGCGATGGTGGGCCGAGCAGCGACGTGAGTCGCGGCCCGCTCGAGTAGATAG
>CAYYXP010000048.1:0-25141 GCA_964475685.1 uncultured Gemmatimonadaceae bacterium
TCGGCCTTGTTCGCCGCGCGCCTGCCCCGGACCATGCCCGAACGGTTTGGCGCGGAAGTCGAGCGTGCGGTTCCGCCCGTCGTCGAGGTGGACGAGCGCGCCGTCCGGGGGACACTGCGGACCGCGGGAGTGGACCTGGCCGCGGTCCGGAGCGCGACGAGTCCGGTGTACCGGGTACTGCCCGGGCTCACGATCCGGGTCGAGCTGGCCGACTCGGTGCTGTCCCTGGCCACGGCCCCGAACGCCATCGGCATCCTGGAGGGCAGCGATCCCGGGCTCAAAGGCGAGTACCTCGTCTTCTCCGCGCACATGGACCATGTCGGGATCACGCCGGGACAACCCGACAGCATCAACAACGGCGCCGATGACGACGGTTCGGGCACCGTGGGCGTCGTGGAACTGGCGGAGGCGTTCAGCCGGCCGGGGGCACGCCCCAGGCGGTCGATCATCTTTCTGACGGTGAGCGGCGAGGAGAAGGGACTCTGGGGCAGCCGCTACTTCACCGAGCACCCTCCCGTGCCGCTCGACCGCGTGGTAGCCGATCTCAACATCGACATGATCGGCCGGAACTGGCCGGACACGATCGTGGCGATCGGCAAGGAGCACTCCGACCTCGGCGCCACACTGGAGCGGGTCACCGCCGCCCACCGCGAGCTCGGCATGACCATCATAGACGACCCATGGCCGGACGAGCGGTTCTACTTCCGCTCCGACCACTACAACTTCGCCCGGAAGGGCGTGCCCATCCTCTTCTTCTTCAACGGGGTGCACGAGGACTACCACCAGGTGACGGACTCCCCCGACAAGATCAATAGTGAGAAGGAGTCCCGGATACTCAGGCTGATCTTCCATCTCGGGCAGGAGATCGCCAACAGTCCGAAGCGACCGGCGTGGAGGCCTGACAGCTATCGGGAGATCGCGGACGAAGCGAAATGAGATGTCGCTACACTCTCACCCCTCGGCCGGAGGCCTCCCGGAAATGCGGTCGGCATCGGCACCCCGCCCCCGCCCCCGGACGAGCAGCACACCGGCCAGGATGAGCACCGCCCCGACCGCCTGAAGCGGCCGGGGCCGCTCTCCGAGCATCACCGCCGCCCCTGCCACCGCGATGAGCGGCGTGAGGCACATGTAGACGACGGTGCGGCTGGGGCCCACCATCTGGACGCTGCGGTTCCAGATCAGGTAGGCCAGGACCAGCGAAAACAGCGTGGCGTACGCGAGCGCCGCCCACCCGGCCAGGCCGACCTCCCCCCACTCCATCCGCACCATCTCGGGCACGCCGGCGAGAATGAGCCCCGGCGCACCGGCGACGGTGGTCACCATCGTCACCCTGAGCGGGGTGATCCCCGGCGGGATGCTGCGGAGGCCGAGGGTGTATCCCGCCCAGCAGACGACGGCGCCCATCGTGAGGAGATCGCCGGCCAGCTCACCCTGCCCGAATCCGATTCCGCGGGCGAGAACGACCAGTACGACCCCGGTGGTGGCCACCAGCACACCGCCGATCACGCGGGGGCGCGCGGGTTCGAACCCGAGGCCCGCCGCCAGAAGCGCCACGAGCGACGGCATCGAGGCGAGAATGAGCGCGCTGTTGGAGGCGCTGGTGCGGGCGAGCCCCGACATGAAACCGAGCTGGTACAGGGTGTTACCGACCACTCCGAGCACGATGAGCCGGCGGAGAGCGCCCGGTGGCAGCGGCCCGGCTCCCTCGATGTGCCGCACCAGCGGCACCAGCAGGACGCTCGCGATCGCGAAGCGGACCGCGGTGAACGCCAGCGGCGGGAACCGCTCGAACGCCCCCTTGGTGACACTGAAGTTGAGCCCCCAGATCAGGCAGACGAGGAGCATGCCCAGGTCCGCCGATGGGGAGGCTGAAGAGGACGGAAAGGACGGAGAGGACGGCGGAGACGGAGAGGGCGGAGAGGGCGGAGAGGGCGGAGCGTTGGGTGGTCTGGTCACAGCCTGAACAATAACACAGCCCGCGACCGTCCTTCCGTCCCTCCGTCCTTCCGCCCTCTTATATTCCCCCCATGTCCCACTCGCGTATCCGCAACTTCTGCATCGTCGCCCACATCGATCATGGCAAATCCACTCTGGCCGACCGCCTCATCGAGGCCACCGGCGCCGTGGAGAAGCGCCAGATGCGAGAGCAGCTTCTCGACACGATGGACCTGGAGCGGGAGCGCGGAATCACCATCAAATTGAACGCCGTCCGGATGAGCTACACCGATCGGAGCGGCGCGGTCTACGAGCTCAACCTCATCGACACGCCGGGCCACGTCGACTTCACCTACGAGGTCTCCCGCTCCCTGGCCGCGTGCGAAGGGGCCATTCTGGTGGTGGACGCCTCGCAGGGGGTGCAGGCGCAGACGCTGAGCAACCTGTTTCTCGCGATGGACGCCGGTCTCGAGATCATTCCCGTACTGAACAAGATCGATCTCCCCGGGGCGGAGCCGGAGCGGCGCGCCACCGAGATCATCGACCTGATCGGCGCAAAGCGCGAGGAGATTCTCGCGGTCTCGGCCAAGGACGGGACCGGGATCCCCGACCTGCTCGAGGCGATCGTCGCCCGGGTCCCGCCGCCCCGGGGGCGGGAGTCGGCGCCGCTCCGCGCCCTCATCTTCGATTCGTATTACGACCGCTACCGTGGGGCCATCCCCAGCATCCGGGTGGTGGACGGCGCCGTCCGCGAGGGGATGGAGATCGCCTTCGGCTCGCACCCCGACGACGTCTACCACGTGGACGAGGTGGGCTATCTCCAGCTCGGGCAGCATCCGTCGCACGAGCTGCGCGCGGGCGAGGTGGGCTATCTCGTCGCCAGCCTGCGCGACGTGCGCGACGCCCGGGTGGGCGACACCATCCTCGACGCCCACGACCGGGCCGGTGAGCTGCTGCCGGGCTACCGGGTGGTCAAGTCGATGGTGTTCGCCGGCCTCTATCCGACCGAATCCGACCAGTACGAGGGGCTGCGGGACGCGCTGGAGAAGCTCCGGCTCAACGACGCGAGCCTGCAGTACGAGCCCGAATCGTCCACCGCGCTCGGCTTCGGCTTCCGCTGCGGTTTCCTGGGGCTGCTGCACATGGAAATTGTGCAGGAGCGGCTGGAGCGGGAATTCGACCTCGATCTGATCTCAACGGTGCCCACCGTGGAGTACCACGTCTATCGCACCGACGGAGAGATGCTGCTTCTGGAGAACCCGAGCAACCTCCCCGACCCGGCCGAAATCGCCCGCATCGACGAGCCGTACGTCAAGGCGCGCATCATGGCGCCGGCCGAATACATCGGCGGCATCATGCGGCTGGGCCAGGAGCGGCGGGGCGTCTACAACGGCATGCACTACATCGACACCACGCGGGTCGAGTTCGACTTCGAGTTTCCCCTCGGCGAGATCGTGCTCGACTTCTACGACAAGCTCAAGTCGCTGAGCCGCGGCTACGCCTCGCTCGACTATGAGATGGCGGGCTATCGAGAGTCCGACCTCGTGAAGCTCGACATGCTCATCAACGGCGATCCCGTGGACGCCTTCAGTGTGATCATCCATCGCGAGAAGGCGCAGGAGTGCGGCCGGAAGGTGGCCGAGAAGCTGAAGGAACTCATCCCCCGCCAGCTCTACCAGGTGGCGATCCAGGCGGCGATCGGCAACAAGATCATCGCGCGCGAGACGATCTCGGCCTTTCGCAAGGACGTCCTCGCCAAGTGCTATGGCGGCGACATCACGCGGAAGCGCAAGCTCCTCGAGAAGCAGAAAGAGGGCAAGAAGCGGATGAAGCAGATCGGCGCCGTGGCGATTCCGCAGGAGGCGTTCCTGGCCGTCCTGCAGGTGGACTGAGGGAGTGGGTGAACCCGAGTAGCACTCTCGTCATCCAGACCGCCTTCCTCGGCGACGTCGTGCTCACCACTCCGCTGCTCTCGGTCCTGGCCAGGCGATACGGGCCGGTGGACGTGGTGACGACCCCGGCGGCGGCCCCCCTGCTCGAGGGCCATCCGGCGGTGGCCGAGGTCGTGCGCTACGACAAGCGCGGCGCCGACGCGGGACCGGGCGGGCTCTGGCGCCTCGGTCGCCTGCTCCGGCGCCGAGGCTACGCGCGGGCCGTCCTCCCGCACCGATCCTTGCGGACGGCGGCTCTCGCAATGCTCGCGGGTGCCGCCGAGCGCACGGGGTTCGCCGACGCGGCCGGCGCGGTTACATATACCACCCGGGTCCCTCGCCCCCGCGGCGGCCATGAAACGGACAGGCTGCTCGCGCTCGCCGGCGTTTCCCCCGGGCAAGCGGAGTGGCCGAGTCTCGGGCTCACCGCCGGGGACCGGGCCGCCGCCGACGCATGGCTTCGCGAGCGTGGCATCGCCCCCGGGTTCGTGGCGATGGCGCCCGGCTCCATCTGGGGCACGAAGCAGTGGCCCGGCTACCGCGAGCTTGCGGCGGCGCTCGGAGTTCCCATCGTCGTCGTCGGCGGCCGTGACGATGCGGCGTTGGGTCACGAGGTCCTGACCGCCGCGGAAGGCCGCTCCGGAAACGCGGCAGGGGAACTGGGGCTCCGGGCCTCGGCCGCGCTGCTCGAGCGGGCGTCGGTGCTCGTCACCAACGACTCCGCCCCGCTCCACCTCGCCGCCGCGGTGGGCACTCCGATCGTGGCCATCTTCGGCCCGACGGTGCCCGAGTTCGGCTTCGGGCCTCGGGGGCCGCGTGACGTGGTCGTCCAGCAATCCGGGCTCGCCTGCCGGCCCTGCTCGTCGCACGGGCCGCGGGTCTGCCCGCTGGGACACCACCGGTGCATGATCGAGCTCTCGGTCGAACGGGTGGCGGCGGCGGTGCGCGGCATCACGGGCGTGGAGGCGCGGCGTGCGATTCGTACTGGGGATTGACATCGGTGGGACCAATCTCGTGGTCGGGAGCGTCGCCGAAGACGGCAGCGTGCTTCACGCCATGGCGAGCGAGCCCACCCACGCCGAGGCGGGCGCCACTGCGGTGGTGGACCGGCTCGTGGCGCTGGCCGAGCGCGCGATCGCGAGGACGCGGCGCGAGGTGCCGGGAGCGCAGATCGCCGGCGTGGGGGTCGGCGCGCCGGGTCCGCTCGACACCAGGAGCGGCATCGTCCTCCTGACGCCGAACCTGGGCTGGGTGAACATGCCCCTGCGCAAGATCATTCACGACCGGCTCGGGCTTCCCACGGCGCTCGACAATGACGCCAACTGCGCGGTGCTCGGCGAGTGGTGGGTGGGGGCCGCCCGGGGAGCCCGCCACGCAATCGGCATCACCATCGGCACCGGCATAGGCGGCGGTCTGGTGCTCGACGGCAAGCTCTACCACGGCGCGTCGGATGTGGCCGGGGAAATCGGTCACACGACCATCGACACCGAGGGGCGCCGGTGCAAGTGCGGCAACTATGGGTGCCTCGAGGCGTACGCCTCGGGCCCCAACATCGCCATGCGGGCCATCGAGGCGGCGGAGGCGGGCGCCGAGACCAGCCTCTCCCGCCTGGTGGAGGGCGACCTCAGGAAGATCACGGCGCAAACGGTCTACGAGGCCGCGCGCGAAGGCGACGAGCTCGCGCTCGAGGTGGTGAACGACACCGCCAAGTTCCTCGGCGCCGGCATCGCCAATCTGCTCAACATATTCAATCCGGAGGTCGTGGTCGTCTGCGGCGGAGTGACCCTCGCCGGGGACCATCTCTTCGTTCCGCTCCGCCGCGAGGTGGCCCGCCGCGCTTTCCGGCCCGCGGTCCAGGCCTGCCGCATCGTGCCGGGCGAGCTGATCAACACCGCGGGAGTCTACGGCGCCGCGAAGGTCTTCCTGGACCAGACGGGCACGGGTGCCTAGAGTCGGTGTCATCGGATCCCTCGTCTGGGACCTGATCCATGGCCGGGACCCCCTGGCGGCGCCGCTGGAGGAGTGGGGCGGGATCGCCTACGCGCTCGGCGGGCTCGATGCGAGCCTGCCGCCGGACTGGGAGATCGTCCCGCTCATCAAGGTCGGCCGCGACCTCGCGCCCCAGGCACAGGAGCTCCTGCGCGGGCTGGACCGGCTCACGCCGGGGGGGCGGTGCGTCGAGGTCCCCGCACCGAACAACCGGGTCGTGCTGCACTACGACTCCAGCGAGCGGCGCTGCGAGCGGATGTCGGGGGGAGTGCCGGGGTGGACCTGGCCGGAGCTGGGCCCGATGGTGCGGGACCTCGACGCGATCTATCTCAATTTCATCTCGGGATTCGAGCTGTGTCTCGGCACCGCGCAGGCCCTCCGGCGCGGCTTCGGCGGACCGATCTACGCCGACCTGCACAGTCTCTTTCTCGGCATGCAGCAGGACGGAATGCGCGTGCTGCAGCCTCTCGCCGACGCCCCGGCATGGTTCGGCTGCTTCGACCTGGTTCAGCTCAATGAGGACGAGATGCGGCAGCTCTCTCCCGACCCCCTCTCCCTCTCCGCGCAGGCGCTCGCCGCCGGCGTCCGTCTGCTGGTGGTGACCCTGGGAGCGCGCGGGGCGGCGTATGTGGCCGCGCAGGGCTTCGACGGCTTCGCCGGCGCGGGAAGCCCGGCAATCTCGCCTGCGGTGCGGACGGCGCTCATTCCCGGCGCGGCGACCGACGCCCTCGATCCCACGGGCTGTGGCGACGTCTTCGGCGCGGCGGCCTTCGCGCGACTCCTGGCGGGGGCCGGCGTCGAAACCGCTCTGCGCCACGCCGCGGCCATGGCCGGCCGGAACGCCGCACTCCGCGGCGCGGGCGGTCTCGCGAGGCACCTTCGCGGCGAGCTGCTCGTCCCATGACCATGATCATCGAGATTCCGGCACACCTCGACGATCGGTCGTTCGAGCAGTTCGCGGCCGGCTTCGGCGCCTGGCCACCCGAAGGCAAGCTCCTCTTCGACGCCAGGGGCGCGCAGTGGGCGTCGCCCTATGGATTGATCGGGATGCTGACCGCCGGGCAGGCGCTGGCCGAGGCGCGGCGCGATCGGCCCCTCTTCGCGGTCCCGGCAAGCTCGGAGGTCAAGTCGTACTGGTCGCGGATCGGGTTCTTCCGGCACGCCGCCGACTTGTTCGAGTTGCACGGCAAGGTGCCGAAGTCCACCGCGTCGGGGCCCTCGGACGCCTTGCTCGACGTCACGCCGGTGCGGGCCATGGAGGACGTCCACGAGGCGGTCAACCGGATCTCGGAGACGGCCGTACGCATCCTCCGCGCCGAACTCGGGCTCGAGCGCACGGCCACCGGCCGATTCAGTATGGCGCTTTCGGAGGTGTGCCAGAATATTGTGGAGCACGCCGGCACGGGTGGTTGGGTCGCGGCACAAACGTATACATTCCGGCGGCGGCTGGGGCGCCGGGTGGCGGTCATCGCGGTGAGCGACGCCGGCATCGGGTTCCGCCGCTCGCTCGAGAGCACGCACGCCAAGCGCTTCGGCGAGCGGTGGGGCGACGGCGCCGCGCTGGAAGCGGCGCTGATCCAGAATGTGAGCCGGTTTCGCGACCCCGGCCGCGGGCAGGGCTTCCGCCAGATCAAGCCATTTCTCGACAAGTGGGAAGGCAAGATCTCGATCCGCAGCGGCACGGCGCGGCTCGCGATCGTGCCCGCGTGGGATGAGGACGTGCCGTTGAGCGAACACCTTCCGTTCTTTCCCGGAGCCCAGGTGCAGATCACCATTCCGGCGCCCGACGCCGAGCCGAGATGATCGAAACGATCCGAGTCGGTACTCTCCTGCGTGAGACCGCCGCCACTCCCTATTGCAACCTGATCACCCGCCCCGCCGGCGCCGCGGTGCGCGACCGCATCGAGGCGGCGCTCGCCGAGTCGGACTGCCTCACCGCGTTGCTCGATTTTTCCGATATCGGGCTGATCGATTTCAGCGGCGCGGACGAGGCGGTCGCCAAGCTGCTGCTGGCCGGCACCGATCCCGAAAGGCCGGTGGTCGTGCTCCAGGGGTTGCGCGAGGACCAGCACGAGGCGATCGAGCAGGTGCTCATCCAGCATGAGCTGACGGTGATCGTCGTCTCCTGCGCCGACGGCGGGAGCATGCCCCAGCTGATCGGTTTTGTGACGTCCGACGTGCGGGAGGCGTTCGGCTGCCTCTGTGAGTGCGGGGCGCTGCGGTCGTTCCATCTGGCCCAGACGCTCGGCTGGAGCGAGTCGCGGGCACAGGAGACGCTGCGTGCGCTGCTGGAGCGCCGCCTCGTCCGTGGGGACGGCGACATCTTCCACCCGATCACCATCGCATGAAGGCTCACGGCCCCGGGCCCTCCACCACCTCGATCCATGGCGCCGGCCGGCTCCAGGCCGATCGGGGGCCGGTCGTGGCGCCGCTCATGCAGAGCAGCACGTTCGCCACCCCGGTCGATTCCGACGAAGAGGCCATCTACAGCCGGTACGGCAACAATCCGAACCAGGTGTCGCTCGCCCGGAAGTACGCGCTGCTCGAAGGCGCGGAGGACGCGGTGTTCCTCTCGAGCGGCATGGGCGCCACCGCACTCGCGCACCTGGCGGTGCTCCGCCCCGGCGATCACCTCATCAGCAGCAGCTGGATCTTCGGGGGCACCCAGGCCCTCTTCGACGAGGAGCTGGGCCGGTTCGGGATCGAGCTCACCTATGTGGACCCGAGCAAGCCGCGCGCATGGCGGAAGTCGGTCCGGAAGTCCACCCGGGCGATCTTCGTGGAGACCCCCACCAACCCCCTCGCCCGGGTCCTCGATCTCGGCCCGGTGGCCCAGGTGGCGCGCGAGTTCGGCATCGCACTCCTGGTGGACGCGACCTTCGCGAGCCCGATCAACTTCCGGCCGCTTGAGCACGGGGCCGATGTCGCCATCACCAGCGCCACCAAGTACCTCAACGGCCACAGCGACGTGGTCGCGGGCGCGGTGGCGGGGTCGGCTTCCTTGGTGGACGAGGTGACCCGCCTGATGAAGCTCTGGGGGCAGTCGATCGACCCGCACGCCGCCTGGCTGGTGGACCGCGGCATGCGGACGCTCGCGGTCCGCATGGAGCGCCACAACGCCAACGGCCTGGCGGTGGCGCACTGGGCCGAGGCGCATGCCGCGGTCGCGAGGGTGCACTACCCCGGGCTGACGGATCATCCCGATCACGACATCGCGCGCCAGGTACTCGACGGCTTCGGGGGGATCGTGGGCCTCGAGCTCAAGGGCGGGACCGCCGCGGCCGCCCGCATGCTCGGCCGCCTCAAGATGATCATCCATGCCCCCAGCCTCGGCGGGGTGGAGACGCTGGTCTCGGAGCCCCGGCGCACGTCGCACCGGAACCTCACCCCGGAGGCGCGTGCGGCCCTCGGATTTCCCGACGGGTTCCTGCGGCTGAGCTGCGGGGTGGAGGACGCGGCGGACATCATCGCGGACCTGGAGCAGGCATTGAAGTAGTTGAATCAGGGGTCTGGGCCATCGCCTGCGGCGCGGGTCCCCCTTATTTTCCCCGCGTGATCCGCCTCTCCCATGTCCACAAGTCCTATCCGAACGGCGCCCTCGCCCTGAAGGACGTCTCCTTCCGGGTCAACCGGGGTGAGTTCGTCTTCCTGACCGGCCACTCGGGGGCGGGCAAGTCCACCATCCTGAAGCTGCTCTTCGCCGAACAGAAGCCGACCACCGGCGACGTCCGCGTCTCCGGCTACAACGTGAGCACGCTCAGCACCGACGAGATTCCCAAACTCCGTCGCCGGCTCGGCATCGTCTTCCAGGACTTCCGGCTGCTCGAGGACCGCACCGCGGCGGAAAACGTCGCCTTCGCGCTGGAGGTCACCGGGGCCCGCGGCGACACCATCGCCGCGCGGGTGACCCGCGTGCTCATGCAGGTGGGCCTGGCCCCCAAGAGCCGGGCCTATCCGCGGGAGCTCTCCGGCGGAGAACAGCAGCGGGTGGCCATCGCCCGCGCCCTCGTGAACGATCCCGCGATCCTGGTGGCGGACGAGCCCACGGGCAATCTCGACGAGCGGGCCACCCGGGGCGTCTTCCAGCTTCTCAGGGACATCAATGCGGCCGGAACGGTGGTCGTCATGGCCACGCACGACCTCGATCTCGTCCGACAGGCCGCGTACCGCACGATCGAGCTCCGGGACGGCGGGGTGGTCTATGACAGCGTCGTCGACGATGCCGGCGCCCCCGAGACGGCGGGGGCCGAATGAAGTTGCTGACGCGCGAGGCGCTGCTCTCGTTCCGGCGGGCGCCGCTCCTGTCCGCCCTTTCGGTCACGACCATCGCCTTCTCGCTCTTCACGCTGGGGCTCTTCGGCCTCGTCGCCATCAACCTGCGCGAGGCGCTGCGCGGGCTCGAGGAGCGGGTCGAGATCGTGGCGTTCATCCTCCGTGGCACCCCCGCGGAGACGACCACGCTCGCCACCCAGGACATCGCGGCCTTCCCCGAGGTCGGGGAGGTCGGGTTCGTCACCGAAGCGCAGGCGCTGGCCCGGGCCCAGGCCGAGCTCGTCGAGTTCAAGGACGCCTACCGCGATCTGCAGGTGAACCCCCTGCCCGCCTCCATCGAGGTGCGCCTCAAGGAGGGCTACCGCGACGCGGCGACGGTGGAGCGCGTCGCCCAGCGGCTCAAGGGCTTCGGGTTCGTCGACGACGTGCGCTTCGGCCGGGAGTGGGTCGAGAAGCTCGATCACCTCCGGAACGTCACGGGGGTGGTCGGCTTCGTGATCGGGCTCGCCTTCGCCGCCGTCGCGGTGGTGATCATCGGCGTGACCATCCGCCTGACGCTGCTCCAGCGCGCACGCGAGATCTCGATCATGCGGCTGGTCGGCGCCACCAACTGGTTCATCCGGGGCCCGTTCCTTCTCGAGGGCGCGCTCAAGGGACTGCTCGGCGGCCTGCTCTCGCTCGCGCTCTGCTACGCCGGCTACCTCCTCTTCCGCGACCGGAGCGGCGGCACCTTCGCCGGGCTGATCTTCTTCCGGCCGGGGCACCTCCTCTTCATCGTGCTGTTCGGCGTCCTGCTCGGTCTCCTGGGGAGCCTGGTGAGCGTGGGACGGCACCTGCGCAATGTGTGAGAAGACGGAGAGGACGGAAAGAACGGAGCCCCCCTCCGTCCGCTCCGTCCTTTCCGTCCTTTCCGTCCTCTCCGTCCTCTCCGTCCTTTCCGTCCTTTCCGTCCTCTCCCCGTGCCCCCTCCAGGCGCAGGTCGATACCGAAGTCGAGCAGAGCCGCCGGAGGCTCCAGGAGATCCGCCGGGAGCGCGACAAGCTCGAGGAGCAGCAGCAGCGCTTGCAAGGGCAGGTCCACGACGTCAACGACGAGCTGAGCAATCTCGAGCGGCAGCGCGAGTCCACCCAGCGGATCGTGGACGAGATCGAGCGGCAGATCGGCGGAATGGCGCTGCAGATCGATCGCTCGAGCGCCGAGCTGATTCTCGCCGAGGACAATCTGGCCGACCGGCGCGCCGTGCTCCAGCGGCGCCTCGTGGACATCTACAAGCGCGGCCCGCTCTACACCTTCCAGGCCCTCTTCGCCGCCGAATCGTTCGGCGACCTCCTCAGCCGGTACAAGTACCTGTACCTCACGAGCCGGCAGGACCGCTCGCTGGTCAAGGATGTCGAGAGCCTGCGCAACCGGGTCGTCAGCGAGCGGAACTCCATCCTCAACGTGCGCAACCAGCTCGCCCGGACGCGGGAGGAACGCGAAGCCGAGTACGCCAAGTACACCGACCTCGCCAAGGCGCGGGAGCGGCGGCGGCAGGCCCTCCAGCAGTCCGCCCGGAAGACTGAGCAGCGCCTGACCGCCCTGCAGAAGGACGAGGCGCGTCTCAACGGCCTGCTGGCGGCGCTCGAAAAGGCCCGGCTCGACGAAGCCGCGCGCGGCGGCGTGCGCGGGGGGGTGCGCGCCCCGGGATCGATGACCACCGCCGACATCGGCAAGCTCGACTGGCCGGTGGAAGGGACCATCGTGTACCGGTTCGGGCGTGACACGCTGCCGAGCGGGGGGATCATCCGGTGGAATGGCGTCGGCATCGCCGCGGCGGTGGGAACGCCGGTGAAGGCGGTGGAAGCGGGCAAGGTGCGCCTCGTCGGCCAGTTCGGCACCTACGGGCTGACGATCGTCCTTGAGCACGGCAACGGCTACTACTCGGTCTACTCGCACCTCCAGAGCGCCGGAACCAAACTGGGGGCCTCGGTGGCCAAGGGAGACGCGCTGGGGACGGTCGGCGGGGAAAACTCCGACTACGGGCCGCACCTGCACTTCGAGATCAGAGGGGCAAACCAGGTGGCGCTGGATCCGGCCGAATGGCTCAGGAAGCGCTAGGGCGATCGAGGGTCACTCCGCCCGGCCGATCCGTTCCCCCGCCTGCAGCTTGCCCCGCATGAGCGCCGCCTCCCCGAGGGCGAAGAGGTCGTCGGCCTGGGTGACCGCGGGGTGGGGATAGGAAACGATGCCCGCGCTGAAGAGCGGGCGCACTCCGGCCTCGAGCGGAAGCTCGGCGAGCCGTTCCTGCAACCGGGTCACCGACCTGACGGCGCCGTCCGGCCCGGTCTCCGGCAGCACGATGGCGAACTCGTCGCCGCCGTAGCGCACCACGAAATCGGGCAGGCGCAGCTCCCGCCGGAGTCTCGCGCCCACCTCGCGCCGCAGCAGCTCCCCGGCGTCGGCCGGCATGTTCCCGGCGCCGTTGGCTCCGCCGGCCGCCTGAACGTCGAGCAACACCAGGCTGAAACCGAGAGAGTATCGCCGCGCGCGCTCGAACTCCTCCCGGAGGCGGTGGTCGAGACCGCCGGCAGCCCCGGTCTCCACCCCCTCCGTGCCGTCGAGGGCCTCGGCGGCCACCTGCGCCAGGCTCGAGGCCATCTCGATCTGGGCGGTGCTGAGCGCCGGATGGGACTCGCGCGGCCGCATGAGGAGCACGGCGGGAACGGTGTCTCGCCGGCGCACCGGCAGCGCGATGGTCGCGGGGGCCCCGCCGTCACCGTTGCCCTCATGGGCCCGGGAGAGCGCGACCGGTTGTCGGGTCCGGATCGCCTCACCGATCCCGGGGTGATCGGCGAGACGGAGCCGCTCCGGTTCACCGGATCGCGGCTCGACGTCGGCGAGGATCCGCCCTTCGGTCCCGCCGGGCACGATGACGACGAACGAGCACTGCGCCAGCGAGAAGGCGCGGGTCAGCCGCCGGACCAGCGCCACCACGATTTCCTCGGGCTGAAGCATCGTGCGCGCCTCCGCCACCAGGTCGCGCAACGTTTCGCGGACCTCGGCCTCGTACGGCGTGCGCCGCGGCGCCTGGCGATCGCGAATCCTGGCCTGGAGCCGGGCACACAGCTCCGGGAAACGCACCGGGGCGACGAGCGCGTCGTCGGCGCCAAGCGTGAGCGCGGCCGCCACGGCGTCGGCGCCCCCGGCCGAGAAGAGGACGAGCCGGGGTGGTTCCACGCCTCCCGCCTCCAGCATCTTCGCCAGTCGTTCGTCGTGCGCGTCGGGGAGCGTGATCAGGACGGCATCGGGGGGATCCAGCGCCGGATGGCCGGCGCCCTCGCCGACCTGGAAGCCGGCCCGGGTGAGCGCTCGCTCCAGCCCGGCCGGCCGGGCCGAAACATCACCCGCGAGGTGGAGGCGAGGCCGCACGGAATGCATCAGACCACGGGAGCCGATCTGCTCGGTGCCCACGTCTCCACCCAGGGCGGTGTGGCGACGGCGCCCGCCCGAGGCACTGCCATAGGGGCCACCGCGATCCAGGTGTTCACCAAGACCCCCAACCAGTGGCGTGAGCCCGCGGTCACGGCGGAAATCCGAAACGCCTTCCGCCGGGAAGTCGATCGGAGCGGGATTGCCAGTATAGTGGCGCATGACTCCTACCTTATCAACCTCGCCTCTCCCGATCCGGCCCTCCTGGCCCGCTCGGAGGCGTCGTTTCGCGCCGAGCTGGAGCGCTGCACCCTGCTCGGGATCTCCGCGGTCGTCTCCCATCCCGGCAACTACATCGACCACCGAGACGAGGGCCTCCGCCGCAACGCCGGGGCGTACACCCGATGTCTCGAGGCGATCCCGGGCCCGGTGATGGTGTTGCTGGAGACAACGGCGGGCACCGGCACCTCGCTCGGGAGCAGCTTCGAGGAGCTGGCGGAATTGCGCGACCGGATCGGCGATCATGTGCGGCACCGGATCGGGTTCTGTGCCGACACCTGCCACCTCTATTCCGCGGGCTACGACCTCCTCGGCGACTTCGAGGGTGTCTGGCGCCGCTGGGAGGCGACGATCGGGCTCGCGCACCTCCGGTGCATCCATCTCAATGACTCGAAGACGGCCTTCTCCTCCCGTCGCGATCGCCACGAGCTGATCGCCGAAGGATCGCTCGGCGCCGAGCCGTTCCGGCGCCTCATGCGCGACCCGCGATTCGCCCGGATACCCAAGGTGATCGAGACACCGAAGGGCGACGACGAGGTCACCCAGGACCGTCGCATGTTGCGACGCCTCCGCGCCTACGCACGGCGGCCCCGCGCGCGTTGACCGGGTTCCGTCCAGCGGACATCTTCCTCCGGTGCAACGACGCGACCTCCAGCTCTCGGTCGGCCCCTCCCGGAGCATCCGGTGACCCCGCGGGCCCGGTGGACCACGATTTCAATGGCCGCCCTGGCGTGGGCATGCAGCGACGTCGTCTCGCCACCGGGCGACGACTACTACGAGTGGCGGCTGGAGGCGCCGTCGCCCTCGGGAACCGGCGTGGACACCATCAGCTTCCACTGGCCGGCCGACCGGCTGCCAGTCCGGATCTGGGTCGAGCAAAGCGACCCGCTCCCCGCCGACGTGGCCAGCGCCATCACCGTCTGGGGCGATCAATTCCTCCACGGTGAGTGGGACGCCACCATCGTCAGCGATTCAGCCACCGCCGACGTGGTGGTCACCTCCCAGACTCCGCCGCAGCTGCGGCTGTCGGCGACCCGGGTGGGGAGCGCGCTGGCGCCGCAATGCGCGGGAGCCACCGACCTGGACGTGAGCGATGACCACACCCAGTTGCGGCTTCCCATCAGGATCTATATCAACGCCCAGTCGAGCCCGGGTACCCCTGGACTGGACAGGTGCATGGCGCTTACGGTGGCTCACGAGATAGGTCACAGCCTGGGCATCTTTCGCCACTCCCCTAACTCCGCTGACCTCATGTACTTCGACCCGTCGGTGGAGCTGCCGAGCGCGCGGGACCAGACGACAGCCCAGATCGTGTACGACTCGCCGTCCACGCTGGAGCCCGTGGGGCCCTGATCCACGGAATCCGCGGTTGCCCCCGGCCCGGAACCTGCCGATAATTCCCCGGCGGAACACCGGTATCGCGACGACCCCCGGAGTCCTCTGCCGCGCGGCGACGCGCCATGGGAGCGTATGAGCACCGAGACGACAGCCCCTCCTCGAGAGAGCCTGACCCTCGTCGAGCACGGCCTGTTTCCCATCCGCATCCACGCCAACCTCACACCGCCAGCGCTGATCGAGCACGCCCTTCGCCGGGGGGAAGGCCACCTCACCGATCGCGGCGCCTTCGTCAGCGACACCACCCCGCTCACCGGCCGTTCGCCGAGGGACAAGTTCGTCGTGGCCGAAGCGGGCGCGGCCGAGCGGATCTGGCTGGAGAAGAACCCCCGGCTCGAGGCCGCCGCCTTCGAACGGCTGCACGACGACGTGCGGGGGTATCTCGACGCGCGCGAAGTGTTCGTGCAGGACCTCTTCGGCGGCGCCGACCCCGCCTATCGCATCGCGGTCCGCTTCGTCACCCCGAACGCGTGGCATGCACTCTTCGTCCGCAACATGTTCATTCGCGCCCTGCCGGCGGAGCTGGCTCACTTCCGGCCGGGTTTCACCGTGCTCCATGCCCCCGACTTCCAGGCCGATCCGTCGCGCCACGGCACCCGGAGCGGCACCTTCGTGGTGATCCACTTCGGGAAGAAGCTGGTGCTCATCGGCGGAACCCGGTACGCGGGGGAAATGAAGAAGTCGATCTTCACCGCGCTCAACTATTTGCTCCCGTCGCTCGGCGTCATGCCGATGCACTGCTCGGCCAACGTGGGCCCCGCCGGCGACACCGCGGTGTTCTTCGGCCTCTCCGGGACCGGCAAGACCACTCTCTCCGCCGATCCTACCCGCCAGCTCATCGGCGATGACGAGCACGGATGGAGCGATCGCGGCGTCTTCAATTTCGAGGGCGGCTGCTACGCCAAGGTGATCCGACTCCGCCCCGACACCGAGCCCGAGATCTACGCCGCGGCGCAGACCTTCGGCACGGTCCTCGAGAACGTCGCCCTCGACCCGGTGACCCGCGCGGTGGACTTCGACAGCGACCGGCTGACCGAGAACACCCGGGCCTGCTACCCGATCCACTACATCCCCAACCATCTCCCCGGGGGATCGGGCGGTCACCCGAGGAACATCATCTTCCTGACCGCGGACGCCTTCGGCGTCCTGCCGCCGATCGCGCGCCTCACCCCCGAGCAGGCGATGTATCACTTCCTGTCGGGGTACACCGCCAAGGTCGCCGGCACGGAGAGGGGGGTGACCGAGCCCACCGCGACGTTCTCCGCCTGCTTCGGCGCGCCGTTCCTTCCGCTGCACCCCGGCGTCTACGCGCGGATGCTCGGCGAGCGGATCACCCGTCACAAGGTGAAGGTCTGGCTGGTGAACACCGGATGGACCGGGGGCCCCTGCGGGACGGGGACCCGCATGAAACTCTCCCATACGCGCGCCATGGTGCGCGCCGCGCTGGCGGGCGGGCTCGACAAGGTCGCCTTCGCCGAGGACCCGGTGTTCGGGTTCGAGGTCCCGGCCTCCGTTCCCGAAGTGCCCCCGGAGCTGCTGAGACCCCGGAACACCTGGGCCGATCCCGCGGCCTACGACGCCCAGGCCCGCAGGCTCGCGGCGATGTTCCGCGAGAACTTCGAGCAGTACCGCTCCGAGGCGCCCGAGGGAGCGGCGGCGGGCCCCCTGGTGTGATCCGGAGCGACCCGGTCGACCTGGAGGTCATCCGCGATCCGATCTGGGACAACATCCGTCTCGACCGCCCGGCCCTCCTCACACTCGACACCCCGCCGGTCCAGCGTCTCCGGTACATCCGGCAGGTCGGCCACGCCTTTCTCGTCTATCCCGGCGCCACCCATACCCGCTTCGAGCACGCCCTCGGTGCCTACCACCTGACCCGCCGGGCGCTCGCCACCCTCGAGGAGTGCGGCGAGCTGGCGCGGGTGCCGCCGGAGCAGTGCCTGGCGGTCCGGCTCGCGGCCCTCCTGCACGACATCGGCCACTATCCCTTCTCCCACGCGCTCGAGGAGGCGGGATTCCCCTCGCACGAAACGCTCGGCGTCGCGAAATTGAGTGTCGGCCCGCTCGCCGAAACGCTGGAGCAGATCGGCGGCGCCGGGTTCCCCGGAGAGCTCGCTGCCCTCATCACCGGGGAAAGCTCGAGCCCGCTTCAGGGGCTCATCTCCGGGTCGCTGGACCTGGACAAGATCGACTACCTGAGCCGCGACGCCCACATGTGCGGCGTGCCCTACGGCAACGTGGACGTGGACCGCCTGCTGGCGACCCTCACGCTCGTCGAGACGTCGCCGGGGAGGTACGAGGTCGGGGTGAAGGAGAAGGGCGTGAGCGCCCTCGAATCGCTGCTCTTCGCCAAGTACCAGATGTACCGGAACGTCTACTGGCACCACGCCGTCAGGTCCGCCACCTGCATGTTCAAGCGCGCGGTGCGCATCGCGGTGGGGCGGAGCAGCGTGGGAGTGGCCGAGCTGGCCGAAGCCACCGACGACGGGCTCATGGAGCTGCTCATCGCCCGGGACGGCAACGCGCTGGCCGGCGCGATCCGCTCGCGGCGCCTGTACAAGCGGGCCCTCGACCTTCCCGCCAGCGATGTTCCGGGCGACGTTCAACCGTGGATCGCCGAGGACCCCGACCTCCTCGAGCGGGTGGAGGACGGCGTCGCCCGCGAGGTCGGCCTGGCGCCCGGAGAGCTGTTCCTCGACTTTCCCGCGCGTTCCTCGATGCTGGGCGTCGACCTCCCCCTCCGGACCCGGAGCGGATCGGTCGAGCGGCTCACCGATGCCGGACGCGCCGGGCAGCTCGGCCTGCCGCGCGTCGCCGACGAGCTCTATCGCAGCGCGCGGAGGCTCCGCGTCTTCGTGGCGTCGGCGCCGGCCCGCTCCCTGAACGGCATTCTCGATCTTCTCGCGCTCCCTGCCGCCGAGGCCCGGCGACGAGTGGATGAACAGACTTCTCTGCTGGGAGGAACCGTCTCATGATCAGCCGCCGCGCCTTTCTCACGCACGCCGCCGGACTCGCCGCCGCGGCCGCCGGTACCCGGCGCGCCTGGGCCGCCGTCGGGGCGACGGCCCCGACGCCTATTACCGTCTACAAGAGCAAGAGTTGCCTGTGCTGCGCCAAGTGGGTGGACCACGTGAGGGAGAACGGCTTCGCCCCCACGGTGCACGACGACGACGCCATGGACAGGATCAAGGACGAGATGGGTGTGCCGGAGGGTGTGCGGTCCTGCCATACGGCGATAGTGGACAAGTATCTGATCGAGGGGCACGTCCCGGCCGCCGACATCCGCCGCCTCCTCTCCGAGCGGCCCAAGGTGGCCGGGCTCGCGGTGCCGGGGATGCCGGCGAGCGCCCCCGGGATGCTGGAGCCCGGGGCGGCGGTCAAGCCCTACGAGGTGGTGACCTTCACCAGCGCCGGCGCGACAGCCGTCTACGCCCGGCATTAGGCGGCGGTGGCTTCGGTCGTCCCCTATCGCAGGGAGTACCGCGCCGACTTCGCGCGGCTGAACCTCGCCTGGATCGAGGAGTACTTCCGGGTGGAAGAGGCGGATCGCGAGGTCTTCGACGATCCCGAAGGCGCCATCCTCGAGTCCGGAGGAGAGATCTTCTTCGTGGTCGAGGAGGGCGATGTCCTGGGCACCTGCGCCGTCATTCCCCATGAGCCGAGGGTCTACGAGATCGCCAAGATGGCGGTGAATCCGGCGGCCCGGGGGCGGGGGTACGGCGACCTGTTGATGGAAGCGACGATGGGATTCGCCCGGCGGGCCGGCGCAACGAAGATGGTCATCGTGTCGAACACGGTGCTCACAACGGCGATCCGCCTGTACGAAAAATACGGCTTCGTGCGGGTGCCGTTGACCCACGAACGCTTCGCCCGCGCGAACATCAGGCTGGAGCGCGAACTGGCCGGCTGACCGTCGCCCGGAGGCGCTACGCCTTTTCCCCCGCGGCGGCCACGGCCGCGGGATGCTCGCCGGTATTGCCCACCGCGTCTATCCGGACCACGATCGCCGTGATGTTGTCGAGGCCACCGCGCCGGTTGGCCTCGGTGATCATCCGGTCCACCCATCCCTGGGGTCCGCCATCGGCGTCGAGGATCACATTCAGCTGCTCGTCCTCGAGCATGCCGGTGAGGCCGTCCGAGGCCAGCAGGATGACATCCCCCTTTTCCAGTGTGCCGAAATAGATGTCGGGCACGACGTCCACGCTCGCGCCGACACAGCGGGTGATGACGTTGCTGTAGGGGTGCACCCGGGCCTGTTCCGGGGTCAGCAGCCCGGCATCCACCTGTTCCTGCACGTAGGAGTGGTCCTTCGTCAGCTGCTGGAATTGGCCGTCCCGGAGGAGATAGGCGCGGCTGTCGCCGACCTGCCCGACGACGTAGCGGCCGGGCAGGAGAACGAGCACGGTGGCCGTGGTGCCCATCCCGCGCTTGTCGTGTTCCGACAGCGTGCGCTCGAAGATGGCGTCGTTGGCCGCACGGATGGCCTCCCTCACCTTTTCGCTCGCCTGGTCGTCGCTCATTCCGCGAAGCGACCCGATCTGGTGGGAGGTGATCCGGACAGCCATCTCGCTTGCCACCTCACCCGCGGCGTGACCCCCCATCCCGTCCGCCACGATGAAGATCCCGCGGTCGGCGAGCATGAGATAGTTGTCTTCATTGCCCGATCGGACAATGCCGACGTCGGTACGGGCCGCGCAAGTGAAGTGCACGATATCTCGTCCGGCCTAGCGCCGGAGCAGGAGGAAGTAGGCGAGAGCCAGGACGACCACGCCAAGCACGCCAAACGCCCAGGCAGGGAGGCCTCCGGGCCTGGGTGCCGGCGAGCTGGTCCGGCGGCGGGCCGGCTCCCTGGCCGCCAGGTCGACAGCCTCGGCCACCCGGGTCCCGGCAGCCCGGACGGACGGGAGGTGATCGAACGGTTCCCACAGCACCGCCACTTCGCCGAAACGCACGGTGGCCCCCGGACTCAACGGGACTTCGCCGGCCACGCGCACGTCCTCGACGTAGGTCCCGTTGGTCGACCCCACATCACTCAGCATCCAGACGTTGTCGCGCCGCTGGATCCTGGCGTGGCTGGTGCTCACGCTCGGATCGGTGATGACGACGTCGTTGTGGTCGGCTCGTCCGATGTTCACGGCGGCCGCTTTCACCGGAAGCCGCTTTCCCTTGAGCACCCCGCTCCGGATGAGCAGCGACGCGAGCGGCGCCACGGTGGGCTCGGTGGGGGTAAGTGCCCCCTGCGGCGCCGGCGTCGGCAGTCCGTGCAGGGTGTCGGAGAGCCTGGCTGCCGCCCCCGTCGGCGGCCGCACCGGCGTGGCGGCGGGAACGCTCCGTGGAATGCGAGGCCCCGACGGGGAGACAGCGTCGGCGTAGAAGCGGTATTCGTCGTTCCCCATCCGGATGACGTCGGCCCTGGCCAGGAGGTGCCGCCGTCCCGCCCGCTCCCCGTTGATGTAGGTGCCATTCACGCTCACGTCCATCAGCACGTACCCCTCGGGCGACGCCTGGATCTCGGCGTGCCGCCGCGACACGTCGTTCCCGGTGACCACCACGTCGGAGCCGGCGTCCCGCCCGAACACCAGCGGGTTGAGGCCGACCGGATACTCCCGCCCATCGGTGAGACAGACGACCCTGCCTCCCGTCGGCGCCGTCGCCGAGTCGGGCCTGGTGGGCCGGGGCGCGGGCACCAGGTCGGTGAAGGCGCCGCTGTCGAAGAGCTGGGTATGCCCGACCCGGAGGGAGTCCACGGCGAGGATCTCATGGCGGCCGATCTGTATCTTGTCGCCGTGCAGCACCGGTGTCGGGTCGGTTCCAAGCCGGACGCCATTGATCCGCAGCTCGGCCTCGGGAGTAGCGGCGCGGATGGCGGCCCCACCCTGGGGCGTCCCATGGAGAACCGCATGGCGTGGCTCGACCCCCTCCCCCTCGAGCAAGATGCCGCATCCCGGAGCCGACCCCATGGTCGTCTCTCCGGCGGCCACCGGCACGCGGACGCCTCCGATTTCGAGGTGCATCATCGGTCGATTCCCGAGGAAGAATAAAGTCGCCGACAAACGTACCGCGCGACCCGTAACCGCGCAAGGAATCGTGTTTTACGCAATCTTGCGCTGCTCCTGACCACGCAACTGAAGCTGGTAGAGCCGCTGGTAGATCCCGCTCTGCGCCAGCAGCTCTCGGTGGCTCCCCCGTTCCCGGATCTCGCCGTGGTGCAGAACCAGGATCTCGTCGGCGTGGAGAATCGTGCTGAGCCGGTGGGCCACCACAATGCTGGTCCGGCCCGCCATCAGCTCGCCTATGGCCCGCTGAATCTGCGCTTCCGCCTCCGCGTCCACCGAGCTCGTCGCCTCGTCGAGCACCAGGATCCTGGGATCGAGCGTGAGCGCCCGGGCGAAGCTCAGGAGCTGCCGCTCTCCGACACTCAGGCTCCGCCCCCGCTCGCCGAGCTCATGGGCGTACCTGGCCGGCAGCCGCTCGATGAACCGGTCGGCCCCAACGCGGCGGGCCGCCTCGACTGCGGCCTCGGGCGTGACCGGCGCGTCGAGCGTCAGGTTGTGCAGGATGTCGCCGGCGAAGAGAAAGAGATCCTGCTGCACGAAGCCGATGATCGAGCGCAGGTCTGCCATCGCCAGCTCCCGGATATCCACTCCGTCTACCGTGATCCTCCCCCGCTCCGGATCGTAGAAGCGAAGCAGCAGATTCACGATCGTCGTCTTCCCCGCGCCGGTATGGCCCACGAGGGCGATCGTCTGCCCCGGCGAGGCGCTGAACGAGATGTCCCGGAGAACCCAGGGGCCGTCGGGACTGTACCGGAACCAGACCCCTTCGAAGCGCACCGCGCCGCGAACCGGACTCGGGAGGGGGGCCGGTGCCACCGCCTCGGGAACGACCACCGGCTCGTCGAGCAGCGAGAAGACCCGCTCCGAGGAGGCCATGGCGCTCTGGAGCAGGTTGAACTTCTCCGACAGGTCCTGGAGCGGCTGAAAGAACCGCCGGGTATACAGGATGAACGCCGCCAGGACGCCCACGGTCAGGGTCCCGTCGAGGACCCTGAGGCCCCCGTACCAGAGCAGCAGCGCCATCGCCACCGCCGTCAACACCTCGACGACCGGAAAGAACACCGCGTAGATCGTGATGGACCGGAGATGCGCCTCCAGGTGCTCCCGATTGAGCTCGGCGAACCGCCCCGCGGAGCTCTGCTCGCGCCCGAAGAGCTGCACCACCCGCATCCCCGACAACCGCTCCTGCAGATACGAGTTGAGCCGCGCCAGCCGGTACCTGATGTCGCGAAAGGCCTCGCGCACCCGGCGGCGGAAGATGCGCGCCGTGAGCCAGACGAGCGGAATCACGGCGAACGTCACCAGCGCCAGCCGCCAGTCGAGCACCAGCATCATGCCCATGATGGCGATCAGGGTGAAGGCATCGCCGAAGATCGTCACGACGCCCGACGAGAAGAGCTCGTTCAGCGTCTCGACGTCGGAGGTGACTCTCGTCATCAGGCGGCCGACCGCGTTCCGGTCGAAATAGGTGACGCTGAGCCGCTGGAGATGCGAGAAGATCTCCATCCGCAGGTCATACATCACCCGCTGGCCGATGAATGTGGTGAGGAGAGCGCCGGCATACTCCACGAGGAACTCGAGGAGCATGGTGGCGAGATACACCGCCGCCAGCAGCCCGAGCAGGCTGGTGTCGTGGCCGGGGATCGCGACGTCGAGCGCGTGCTCCGTGAGCCGCGGACCGATCAACGCCAGCCCCGACTGGCCCAGAAGCAGCAGCAGGGCAAGAGCGGTGAGCCAGCGGTAAGGCGTGAGGTACCGGAGGAGGCGGCGCAGCAACGCCGCGTCGTAACCCTCGGCCGGGGCCCGGGGGTCCTCGTCGAGCGTGCTCACCCCGTCAGCGCCGGCTCCGCCGGCGCGTCCTGATCGATCGCGCGGAGCCCCCGGCGGACCCACCTCGAAAAGACGAGGAACCCGAAGGCCAGAGTGAAGTAGGTGAGGATGAGACGCCAGAGCAGGATGTAGATCGGCGTCAGCTCCCGCGGCACGTACGACGCCATCACCGCCGCCGACAGCACCTCGCCGATCCCGGAGGCGCCCGGAGTCGGAGCGAAGTAGAGGAGGAACATGACCAAGGTCTGGAGGAGCAGAATGTCGACGAAGTTGGCGTTGAGCCCGAGGGCGCGGAGCGCCACGTACCCGGCAAGCAGCTTGTTCGCGTGGGAGGGCGCGGACAGGATTGTCGCCCAGAAGAGCGACAACCACCCGCTCGGACTGTTGAACGCGACCACGCTCGCGTGGGCCTGGTCGATCCCTTCGCGGAGCCGCTCCAGCCGGTCGGCCACCCGGCGGCTGCGCCTGCCCACCGCCTCGGCGACCCGGTGGATCAGGTCGGCCACCACTCGCGGAAAGAGGATGACCACCGCCATGAGCACACCGATCCCGCCCACGATGGTGAGGCTCCCCCGGAACAGGTCGTACAGCGAGAGCCCCAACACGTTGCCCCGCTGGCCCAGCGACTGGCCCGCGCCGAAGAGAAGCGCCAGCGGGCCCGCGATGGCGAAGAAGAGGATCGTCGCGACGAAGCTCATGAAGGTGGACGTCACCGCCACCGGCAGGGGCACGCCGTACCGCCGCATGGTGTACATCGTCATCGGCCCCGCGCCCGAATTGAGCGGAGTGATGTACCCCGCCCAGGCCCCCATGCCGCCGGCCAGAAACATTCCGGGCAGCCACGGCCGGGGATGGACGTGCCGCGCAACCACCCAGAGCCGCAAGCCGCCGCCGAGCCAGTCCAGGGAGGCGAGCGCGAGTCCCACCGGGAGCCATATCCAGTGGATGCGCCCGATGCCCTGGAGGAACGCCGGGAAATTGTTCCCGTAAATGAGGGTGATCCCGAAGCCGACCAGAGAGGCCAGGACGGAGAACTCGAAACCGCGGAGAAGGAACTTCGGTGTGAGCAAGCGGGCCATGAAGGACGAAAGGTAGGGCGGGAGGGGCGGAGGGCGAAAGGACGGCCTCGAACCGAAACTTTCCCGAAGACCACCTGCCCCTTATCCTTCGCTTGAGATGCCTGAATCCGTCATCCGCATCGTCAACGCCCGGCAGCACAACCTCAAGGGCATCACCGTCGAGCTGCCGCACCGCGCGCTCACCGTCATCACCGGCCCCTCCGGCTCCGGCAAGAGCTCGCTCGCCTTCGATACGATCTACGCTGAGGGACAGCGCCGGTACATCGAGTCGCTCTCCACCTATGCCAAGCAGTTCCTCGACCGAATGCCCAAGCCGCTGGTGGACCGGCTGGAAGGGCTGGCCCCCTCGGTGGCGATCGAGCAGCGGAACCCGACCGTCTCCAGCCGGTCCACCGTCGGCACAGCGACCGAGGTCTACGACTACCTCCGGCTTCTCTGGGCCCGCGCGGGACGGAGCTTCTGCCGCGCCTGCGGCGCCCCCGTCCGGCGGGACACGCCCCAATCGGCGGCGGACGACATCCTGGCCGGAGGGCCGGGCCGGCTTCAGATCTGCTTCCCCCTCCCTCCCGTGGCCCGGCTCACCCACGAGGCGGTCGTCGAGAACCTCCGGGCCCTCGGCTTCGTCCGGGTCCTCGCCGATGGGGCGCCGCATCGTCTCGACGAGCTGCCGCCCGCGCTCGACTTCACCACGCCGGGGGAGCTGCTCGTGGTCGTGGACCGCCTCGAGGCCGGAGCGGAATCGGCCGGCCGCATCGTGGAGGCCGTCGCCACGGCGTTCCAGGAGGGAGAAGGAGTCGCGGTGGCGCTTCGGGACACCGGCCGTCTCCGGTTCACCCGGCACCCGGCGTGCAGCGCGTGCGACACACCGGCCGCCACGGTCACCCCGGCGCTCTTCTCGTTCAACAATCCGCGGGGCGCCTGCTCCGCCTGCAACGGCTTCGGCGCCACGCTGGAGTACGCCGAGTCG
>CAYYXP010000049.1:0-9386 GCA_964475685.1 uncultured Gemmatimonadaceae bacterium
CGCCGCCGTCGGCGAGCGATCTCCTGGCCGCGCCTGGATGGCATTCGTTGGTTTCCGGCTCGCAGCCCCGTAGTTTGCTGTGATGGAACTGGTTCGTCCCGCCCTGCCCGTGCGCTGGAAGGTGTTCGGGGCCGCGGTCGCCGGATTCCTGGTAATCACCCTCTGGCTGCGCGGCACCGCCGGTCCTTCCGCGCCGCCGTCACCACCGGCCCCGACACCGCGGTCCATCGCCGTGGTGCCCTTCATCAACGCCAGCCCGGATTCCTCGTACGACTACCTGAGCGAGGGCATCGGCGAGGATCTCACCAGCGCGCTCGGTCGCATCCCGGGCCTCCGCGTGGCGGCGGGGCGCAGCGCTGCCGCCCTCTCCGGCGACAATCCCTCGGCGATCGGGCGGCGGCTCGGCGTGGGCACGGTGCTGCTCGGGAGCATCCGCCCGGTGGGCGACAGGCTTCGGGTCTCCGCTCATCTGGTCAGCGTGGATGGCGGGTTCGACCTCTGGTCCGAGGCCTACGAACGGTCGGAGGCCAACTTCCTGAGCGTCGAGAGCGACCTCCTCGCCGCCATTGCCGCCGCACTCCGCCTTCGGGCCCCCGATGGAAAGAAGCTCCCGCCGGCCGCCGAGTTCCGGACCTCGCCCGCGGCCCACGCGGCGTATCTCCGGGGCAGACTCGCGCTGGAGCGCTCGTGGCCCGGTTCCAGCGAGCCGGCGCTCGCCCGCATGGAGCAGGCCATCGCCCTTGATTCGGGCTACGCCCCCGCCTGGGCCGGCGTGGCCGAGTTGCACCTCAGGAGCTTCCTCTCCGAATCGGCGCCGCCCGAAGATGTCGTGCCGTTCGCACGCGAGGCCGCCGAGCGCGCTGCCGAACTCGACAGCACACTCGCCGCGGGACGGATCGCCCGCGCGGTCATCTGGCTGCTCCACGACCGGGAGCCGGGAAAGGCGGCGGCGGAGCTTCGCCGGGCCATCGCTCTCAATCCGAATCTCCCAGACGGGCTCCATTGGGAGGCCCATCGCCTGCTGGCCGTCGGCCGGCCGGACAGCGCGCTCGCCGCCGCGCAGCGAGCCGTCGAGCTCAGCCCGTTCGATGCGGCGCTCCGGGCCCACCTGGGATGGCAGCATCTCCTGACCAGGAACGACAGCCTCTCCGCTGTCTTCTTCGCGCGCGCGTGGTCACTCGACTCGTCGCGGGTCGCCCTCGACCCGCACATGGCCTGGCGAGCCGCGGCCCCCGCCGATTCGGGCAGGAGCTACGACTCGCTCGTGGCGGCCGCCAGGGAGCGGTACGTCTCGCCCTATGCACTCGCGGTGGCGGCGGTCGCGGCCGGGAAGCCCGACCAGGCGGCGGACGCAGTCGCGCGGGCGATCGCCGAGCGCACACCATGGGCGCTCTATGCGGGGCTCGATCCCCGGCTCGACGCGCTCCATGGCACTCGCCGGTTCGAGTCATTGCTCGCCCGACTCCCCCAGGCTACAATCCCCTCCCGACAGCCACCGTCCGGCCCACAATCCAGTCCCCGATGACTCGCGTGCGACACTTTCTCGCCATTCCCGATCTCAGTCCGTCCGAGCTGGCCGCGCTTTTCGACCTTGCCGCCGACATGAAGTCGGGGAAGTATCGCGAGAAGCCGCTTGCCGGGAAGACGCTGGGGATGATCTTCGCCAAGAGCTCCACCCGGACCCGGGTGTCGTTCGAGGTCGGCGCTTTCCAACTCGGAGGCCACGCTCTCTTCCTCTCGTCCCGCGACATCCAGCTCGGCCGGGGCGAGCCGATCCGCGACACCGCGCGGGTCCTGTCGCGTTATCTCGACGGCATCATGATTCGGACCTTCGATCACGCCGACGTCGAGGAGCTGGCGCGCTACGGATCGATTCCGGTCATCAACGGGCTCACCGACCTGCTGCATCCCTGCCAGGTGCTGGCCGATCTGCTCACGGTCCGGGAGAGCCTCGGCGGGTGGGACGGCAAAGTCGTGGCGTGGGTGGGCGACGGACACAACATGGCCAACAGCTGGATCAACGCCGCCGGCACCCTCGGATTCGAGCTGCGACTCGCCTGCCCGAAGGGGTACCAGCCGAACAGGGAGATTCTCGACCGCAATCGCGCCGGCACCACGATAGTCCTGACCGATGATCCGCGTGAGGCGGTCCGCGGGGCCCACGTCGTCAACACCGACGTGTGGGCGTCCATGGGCCAGGAAGAGGAGCAGGCGGTCCGCGCGCGGGCCTTTGCCGGCTACATCGTGGACCAGTCGCTCATGGGGCTCGCCGACCCCGGCGCGATCTTCCTTCACTGTCTGCCCGCCCACCGTGGCGAAGAGGTGTCGGAGGAGGTCCTCGAAGGGCCCCAGTCGCGAGTCTGGGACGAGGCCGAGAACCGCCTCCACGTGCAGAAGGCGCTGATGGCGATACTGATGGGAGGAACGCCGTGAACCGGGATCGGATTCTGCCATGACTCTGCAGCAAACCGCGCTCTACGACACCCACCGCCGGCTCGGCGCCAAGATGGTTTCCTTCGCCGGGTGGCAGATGCCGGTGCAGTACCACTCCGGGATCCTGGCGGAGCACGAGGCCGTGCGCAGCGGCGTGGGGATCTTCGACGTCTCCCACATGGGCGAGTTCGAGGTCACCGGCCCCGACCGCAACGCCTTCGTCAACCGGATCACCTGCAACGATGTCGGTGCGCTGGAGGCGGGCGCGGTCCAGTATTCCGCGATCCTCACCTCCGAAGGGACGTTCGTGGACGATTGCACGGTGTATCGGTTCGACGACAAGGTGATGATCGTGGTCAACGCCTCGAACACGGCGCGGGCGTGGGCCCACATCGTGGGCCTCAAGGGTGGGGTGAACGTGCGGATCAAGGACATCTCGCCCGATGTGGGCCTGCTCGCTGTGCAAGGCCCCCGTGCGGAGTCGCTGCTCCAGCCGCTCACCCAGGTCCCGCTCGGCTCGATCGGGTACTACAGGTTCAGCGCCGGCGCGGTGGCGGGCGTAGACTGTTTCATCTCCCGCACCGGATACACCGGCGAGGACGGTTTCGAGCTGTATTGCCGCGAGCGGGGCACCGTCGCGCTTTGGGAGGCGATCACCGCCGCCGGCGCCGCCCCCATCGGGCTCGGCGCCCGCGACTCGCTGCGGCTGGAGATGGGGTACGCCCTCTATGGCAACGAGATTGACGACACCATCACTCCCCTCGAGGCCGGCCTGGGCTGGATCGTCAAGCTCGACAAGGGAGCGCCGTTCACCGGCGATGCCGCGCTCCGGTCGCAGAAGATGCGCGGGGTCACCCGCAAGCTGGTCGGGTTCGAGCTCGAGGGCCGGGGCTTTCCCCGTCACGGCTACCCGGTGCATCACGAGGGGCGGGAAGCGGACATCGTGCGCAGCGGCACCATGAGCCCGTCGCTCGGACGCGGGATCGGCACCACCTACCTTCCGGCGGCCGCGGCGAAGGTGGGCACCCGCTTCGAGGTCGAGTGCCGCGGCGAGCGGGTCCCGGCGGTCGTGGTGGCGCGACCGTTCTGGAAGAAAGGAACAGTCAGGAAGTAGGGCGTCCTCTTATGAGAATCGCCATTCTGACCGTCTCCGACGCTGGCTACCGCGGTGAGCGGGCCGACCTCTCGGGCGACTCGATCGCGGCCTGGGCGGGAGAGCACGGGTATGGCGTGACCGCCCGGGATCTCGTTCCCGATCAGACGGAGCGGATCGCGGCGGTCCTGCTCGCCTGGGCCGACGGCGATTGCGCGGACCTGATCCTCACCACCGGCGGCACCGGCCTCGCCGCGCGGGACGTCACTCCCGAAGCGACGAAGGCGGTGCTGGAGCGGGAGGCGCCGGGCCTCGCCGAGGCGCTGCGGATGAGCGTCTATCCCCGGTTCCCCCGTGCGGCGCTGTCCCGGGGGACGGCGGGGGTGCGAGGCCGGACGCTGATCGTCAACCTTCCCGGAAGTCCCGCCGGTGTGCGCGATGGCCTCGCGGTGCTCGACGGCCTCGTGGAGCATGCCGTGGAGCTGGTGCGGGGAAGCAATACGGGGCATTAGAGGCTGTATCTTCCACGCATGTCCTCCCAGATCCTCATCACGATGGACGACCTCGAGACCGCCGTGCGCCTCAACGCGGCGTTCGAGGCCGCCGGCTTCTCCACGGCCATGTTCTCCTCGCTCGACGACGCGAGGGGGACGGTGCGGCGGGAGTCCCCCGAGTTGGTGATCCTGACGGGTGCTGTACACGAGCCGCACGCGGCGCAGCTGGCGGCGCTCGCGCGCGACGCGGAGATCTCGACCCTCGCCCTCCTCGAGCCGACCGACCCCGAGCGCGCCGGGCGGGTCGGCCGGATGGGCGTCACCGAGACGCTCATGAAGCCGGTCTCGCCCGACGATGCGGTGGCGACCGCCCGCCGGCTCATCGAGCGGCGCGGGCTCCAGCAGCGGACCGGCATCATCGGCGAGAGCGCGGCGATCCAGGAGGTGCTCGTCAAGATCGAGCAGATGGCGCCGGTCTCGAGCACGGTGCTCGTCCAGGGGGAGAGTGGGACGGGGAAGGAACTGGTGGCCAAGGCGATCCACGATCTTTCCCCCCGCCGGGGGAAGACGTTCATTGCCGTCAACTGCGCCGCGCTCCCCGAGACCCTCATCGAGTCGGAGCTGTTCGGCCACGAGAAGGGCTCTTTCACCGGTGCCGCGGAGCGAAGGCTCGGCCGGTTCGAGCTGGCCGACGGCGGGACGATCTTTCTCGACGAGATCGGGGAGATGCCTCCCTCCACCCAGGTCAAGCTCCTCCGCGTGCTGGAGAGCCGGACCTTCTTCCGGGTCGGCGGGATCCAACCGATCAAGGTGGACGTCCGGGTCGTGGCGGCCACCAATCGGTCGCTTCGGGACGCCGTTTCGCTCGGCGAGTTCCGGGACGACCTGTATTATCGGCTCAACGTGCTCAACATCTACCTGCCGCCGCTCAGGGAGCGCCCGGAGGACATTCCCCTCCTGGTCCGGCGCTTCGTCCGGGACCTGGCGCATCAGCACGACCGCACCTTCCGCGGGATTACCCAGGAGGCCATGGCCCGATTGGTGAATGCCCCGTGGCCGGGCAACGTGCGGCAGCTACGCAACTTGATCGAGTCCATGGTGGTGCTGGCGCACGGGGCGGAGATCCGGGCCGCGGACATCCCCACCGACATCCTGGAGGGGCCGGGGACGCTCCTCCCCATGAGGCTGCAGGGGCCCGGGGCCCGGGAGCTGCCGGGGCAGGAGGTGGAGTTCATCCTCCGGAGCCTGGTCGAGCTCAAGCTCCAGATCGAGGAGCTGCGGCGCCGGCTGGACCTCCATCCCCAGAGAGTACAAGTCATTGATCTGTCTGATCATGCGACAGTCGCCGAGGTCCTTCCGGAGCCGGACGGCGACGGGGTGGGGCCGGTCGTCTACCGCAGCGGGATGACCATGGCCGACGTCGAGAAGGTGGCCATCGAGGCGGCGCTCCGGGAGTTCCGGGGCAACCGCCGGCAAGCCGCCGAGGTATTGGGCATAGGGGAACGGACCCTCTACCGTAAAATCAAAGCCTATCACCTCGAATGATTTAGCCAATAGGGACCGAAGGGGTAGGAAGGGTCTAAGTTCTACTGTATCATAACTTTGCAGTCCTTTCCCTATTGACAGTCCCCCCACCGGCCGTCAAATTGCAGTAGACTCCCTCCATACCATGGCGGCCAGGCCCCAGTGAATTTTGTCATCGACGCCGAACTTTGTGTCGCATGCTTGGCGTGCGTCCGAGTCTGCCCCACCGACGCGATTGCGGTGGCGGGGGAGGAGCCTTTGCTCCTGCAGGTGGTGGACGACTCGTGTATCCGGTGTGGTCAGTGCGTGCCGGCGTGCCCCCATGGGGCGGTCAAGGTAAATGGCGAAATCGGCCGCGCGCTGGCCATCGTTTCGCAGGGCGAGGGAGTGCTGATTCTGAGCCCGGAATCCGTCGCCCATTTCTATCCCGCCACTCCGGAACAACTCATCAACGCCTGCTATGCCGCGGGATTCCGCGCCGTGTCCCGCGGCGTCATCGGCGATGAACTCGTTGCCGCGGAATACCTTAAGCTGTGGGAAGAGGAGCCCTGGGGCACCCTCATCCGCTCCACCGACCCGGTGGTGGTGGAGACGGTCCGCTCCCAGTACCCCGAGCTGGTGCCTTATCTTGCTCCGGTTACCGTGCCGGCGGTTGCCGAGGCCCGATATCTGCGAGCGCAGCATGGTCCGGAGCTTCAGATCGCGTTCGCGGGGATCTGCCCGCCGGTCAACAGCCCCGACCTCGATGCCGCCATCACGTTCGGTGACCTGGAGCAGCTCTTCCAGATCCGTGGCATCTCGGTCCTCTCGCAGCCCACGTTGTTCCACCGGGTCCCGGAGGAGCGGCGGCGCCATTTGAGCGCGGCCGGCGGGCTGCCGCTGGCTCTGCTGGAGGAGGCGCGCCAATCGAGCCGCCGGTTCCGGAAAATCCGGGGTCTCGATGCGCTCAAGGCAGTCGCCCGGGCAGTGAGCGTGGACCGGCTCGATCTGGGCTTCGTGGACATCCTGGCGAACGAGGGCCAGCTGGACCATCCGCTCTCGGGTCCGCCATCGGAGCTGCACTGGCGCCGGGAGCTGCTCCGGAGCGTCGAGCCGCCGCGGAGCGGCAGTCCGGTGCTCGACCGCACCGTCGTGGCGAGCGTCGGGGCCACTTTCGAGATCAAGCCCCGGCGGGTCCGGGCCGAGCCCGAGGTGGTCGAGGGGATCCTCGAGGCGATCGGCAAGGCGCCCAACGGCCTTGCCTGGGACTGCGGGGCCTGCGGCTTCGAGACCTGCCGCCGCTTCGCCGAGGCGGCCGGTCTGGGCCGGGCGTCAATGCGGCAGTGCGGCCCCTATCAGGAGCGCCGGGCCGAGGACGCGCAGCGGGCCGCGGCGGTGGACACGATGACGGGGCTGTCCACCTACCGGGTGCTGCGCGACCGGCTGGCGTTCGAGGTGGAGCGGGGCAAGCGGAGCAACGAGGGCTTCGCGGTCCTGTTTCTCGATCTCGACCGGTTCAAGGACGTCAACGACATGTACGGCCACGAGGCGGGTAACGACATCCTGCGTGCCGTGGCCGACGAGATCAGGAACGCGGTGCGCGCCTCGGACGTCGCGGCGCGGTACGGCGGCGACGAGTTCGTGGTCATCCTCACCCGTACCGACCTGCAGGGCGGGGCGCGGGTGGCGGAGGCGCTGCGGGCCGGCATCGAGGGGGTGGGCCGCCGGCTCGGCTATTCGCCGGGGCTGATCACGGTGAGCATCGGATTGGCTGAGTTCGATCCGGCGGAGCCGTCGGAGGGGGACTTGCTGGTCGCTGCCGACCGGGCGCTCTACCGCGCCAAGGCCGCCGGCCGGAACGCTGTCGCATGAGCGCACACAAAATGGCCGTCACCCAAGGGTACTCATCGTGACCGGATTCGGCTCCCGACAGCCCAACGCTCCGACCGGCCCCAGCGGCCGGCCGACGCCGCCCGAGGGTATGCCCGATCCCTGGGGGGTCCGGCGCGCGGAGAATCTGCTCACCAGCCTGGAGGGGATCCTCTCGGCGCGGGTGGTTACGACACCGCTCGGCGAGGTGAGCGAGGTCCACATCCTGGCCCATGCGGGGCTTGCCCCCAAGCAGCTGGTCCGCAACATCGAAAGCGCCCTCCTGGCGCAGCTCGGTCTCAAGGTGGACCACAGGAAGATCAGCATCGCCCAGACGGCGGAAGTGAGGCCGATCGAGGCGCTGGAGCGGGACACCGTGCGCGACAAGGTGCTCCAGCGGGCGCTGCTCTTCGAGAAGCTCTCCGTGTCGCCCGGGCAGCGTCCCCATCGGGTCACCATCACGGTCACCTTGAGCTATCGGGGCCAGACCGAGTCGGCGGAGGAGGAAGCGTCGGACACCCCCCGGAGCCGGGTGGAGGGGGCGGCCAGGGCGGCCATCACGGTGCTCGACCGGCTGCTGTCGTCGGCGTCGGTGGCGCTGGAGGGGGCCAAGATCGTGGAGGCCTTCGACCGGGAGTTCGCCTTCGTGGCGGTGCAGGGGCTGGGCGGGCGGGAGACGATCCTGATGACGGGGACCAGCGAGATCAAGGAGAGCGCGGAGCGGGCGGCGGTGTTCGCGGTGCTGGATGCCACCAACCGGTGGACGGAGGCGCGGCGGCCGGACTGAGCGTCAGCGTGTAACGAGCGATGATATCCGAGGGCGCGCCAGGGGGCGCGCCCGTCGAGTCTGCGGGGATCAGGGGGTCGGGTTGGTGTGGTACGGAACCCACTCATGAAAGGAAAAAAGGTAAGGGGATCCCGGTCCGGTAGGACCAGCGGAGACTAGCGGACAACTGATTGAGCGGAGCGTCTGGTGGGCCATAGCGAGGCTTGCCACTTCCCCAGTAGTCAGGTACTCGAAGGGGGGTGACGCTCATGTTAAGAATCAGCTTGATCGCATCAATTGCCTACGCGATTGCCGGCCTGTTCGGGCGGTCGGAAGGGCAGACCTGGAGCTAAGGGTCAGTTCGGACCGGGATTCTCACCTTTCTCTGACTATCATGACACGTGAAGCACGTACTCGCCTATTTGTGGGGTCCGTTACCGCTGGGGCCGCCGTACTAGGAGGCGGCGCGTATCTGATTTCCTTGCCATTTCCTGGATGGTGGGCGTTTAGCAGTTTCATTCTCATCGCGTTCGTCTTGGAAACCCTAAATACCCAGCTCCGGGTTCACGCCAAAGGATCCACTTCTTTCATAATGCATATTGCTGCCGGCCTCCTCTTCGGAGGGTATTGGAGTGGAATGATTGCGGGTGTGTCCACTCTCTTGGGAGAACTTGCTCGCGGCAATCAGCCCATCAAGATGGTGTTTAATGTCTCCCAGAGGATCGTCGCAATCGTAACAGCGGTTTTGCTCTACAGTTCCCTCGGCGGCCAGCTTCCACCTAGCTATCTCGCGCCAGCGATTACGCTCTCGTCCGACGCGGTCCAACGTGACCTCGGACTCTTCTTCGTGTTTGCTGCCACCTATTTCCTTCTCAATTCTGTACTTGTCAGCCTGGTAGTCAGCATCACCTCGGAAAGGACTTTCCGCGAGGTATGGAGTCTTAACACTCGCGGAGTGCTCGGTTACGATATTGGCGCAAGTGTCATTTCACTGCTCGTCGCCTGGCTATACACCTCGACGCAGCGCTGGCTAGGGTTCGGCCCCATCGGCCTTATCGGTGTCGTGATCCCCGTCATCGCCGTCCGGCATGTGTATGGGCTCTACCACCAGCTTCAGGAGAGCGGCGAGGAGCTGCTCCAGCTGATGGTAAAGGCCATCGAAGCCCGCGATCCCTACACCTCCGGACATTCCATTCGTGTCCGCGCCCTCTCCCGGGCTATTGCTGCC
>CAYYXP010000050.1:0-1591 GCA_964475685.1 uncultured Gemmatimonadaceae bacterium
GTAGGTGCCGCCGGAGAAGCGCCCGTCGGTGATCAGCGCGACGGAATCGCCGAGGCCGGCGCCGATGATGGCGGAGGTCGGGGCGAGCATCTCGCGCATGCCGGGGCCGCCGCGAGGGCCCTCGTACCGGATCACCACCACGTCGCCGGGGTGGATCTTCCCGGTGAGGACGGCCTCGAGGCACGTCTCCTCGGAATCGTAGATCCGGGCGGGGCCGGTGATCCGGGGCGACTTGACGCCGGTGATCTTGGCGACGGACCCCTCGGGGGCGAGGTTGCCGCGCAGCACGGCGAGGTGTCCCTGCGGGTAGAGCGGCCGGCTCCACGGACGAATGACGTCCTGATCGGAGCGCGGCTCCGGGGAGACATCGAGCAGCGTTTCCGCGATCGTCTGCCCGGTGATAGTCATCGCGTCGCCGTGCAGGAGGCCGTGGGCGAGCAGCATCTTCATCACCTGGGGGACGCCGCCGGCCCGGTGAAGGTCGGTGGCGACGTACTGCCCCGACGGCTTGAGGTCGCAGAGAACGGGGACCCGTGCGCGGATCACCTCGAAGTCGTCGAGAGCCAGCGGGACTCCCGCCGAGTGGGCGATGGCGAGCAGGTGGAGGACGGCGTTGGTGGAGCCGCCGAGGGCCATCACGACGCTGATGCCGTTCTCGAAGGCCTCGCGGGTGAGGATCCGGCTGGGTCGGAGATCGCGGCGCACCGCCTCGACGAGCACCTGGCCCGACCGCGCGGCGCTCTCCGCCTTCTCGGCGTCCTCCGCCGCCATCGTGGAGGAATAGGGGAGGCTCATCCCCATCGCCTCGAACACCGACGACATCGTGTTGGCGGTGAACATCCCGCCGCACGATCCCTTCCCGGGGCAGGCATTCCGCTCCACCTCCAGCAGCTCCTGGGCGTCGATCTTTCCGGCGCTGAACTGGCCCACCGCCTCGAAGGCGCTCACCACGGTGAGATCCCGGCCGCGCAGGTGGCCCGGCTTGATGGTGCCGCCATAGACGAAGATGGCCGGCAGGTCCATCCGGGCGAACGCGATCATGGCGCCGGGCATGTTCTTGTCGCAGCCGCCCACGGCGAGCACGCCATCCATGCTCTCCGCGCCGCAGGCGGTCTCGATCGAGTCGGCGATGACCTCGCGGGAGACCAGGGAATACTTCATCCCCTCCGTGCCCATCGAGATCCCGTCGCTCACGGTGATGGTGCCGAAGATCTGGGGCATCGCGCCCGCGGCGCGCACCGCCGCCTCGGCGCGGTGGGCGAGCTCGTCCAGTCCGGCGTTGCAGGGGGTGATGGTGCTGTAGCCGTTGGCGATGCCGATGATGGGCTTGTCGAAGTCGCCGTCGCCGAAGCCCACCGCGCGCAGCATCGCGCGGTTGGGGGCGCGCTGCACGCCGTGGGTGATGGTGGAGGAGCGGAGCGGCCGAGGCATGGGGGGGAATGTAACGAACGACGGAGAGGACGGAGAAAACCAGGCTTCACCTTTCCGTCCTCTCCGCCCTCTACTCACGCATCCGCTGTCTGGCGCGCAGGGCGCTGCCGGGTGTGACCGCCGCGAAACCGAAGCGTTCCCGCACCTGGTCCACCGCCGC
>CAYYXP010000051.1:0-26350 GCA_964475685.1 uncultured Gemmatimonadaceae bacterium
CGTCTGGTGGACGAAACACGCGAACGGGAGTACCTCGGACATCCACCCGATGTTCCAAGGGCGGCCGGCGCTGCCAGCGCGCGAGCTCGGTGGGGCCAGAGGAGTGTGCCTCAGCCTTCGGGAGAACGAATCAGAATGTTCCGAGGCAAACAGCAGACGGGAGAGCAGTTAGAAGCGCAGGATGGGTGGAGCAGGGAACGCGGAAGGGGGAGGGAGGGGGAGCGAGTGAGCTGGAGAGACTGCCCGATGAGGACGGCGACGGAAATCGAGCCCCGTCGCGAGATGCCCCCCAAGTGACCCTGGTTCGTACTTGCCTACAAATCAAGCCATTCTAAGCCGTTTCACGTGAAACAGACCCCTCTCGCCGCCACTGGAGAACCGCGACGACGAGGCCCTGCAAGTCGCTCGGAGAAACACCAGGGATCCGTCCTGCCTGCCCCAGGGAACGAGGTTCTGCCGCCGCCAGCTTCTGCCTGGCTTCAGTAGACAGGGATGCCAGTCGGCTGTAGTCCATTCCCCCAGGAAGCTCGAACTCGTCCATTTCTGCGATTCGGGCAGCGGCGAGGCGCTCGCGCGCGAGGTAACCAGAGTACTTGAGCTCTATGTCCGCCCACTCGAGCGTAGCGGCGGGAAGATTCACCCCGGCCGCGCGAAGCAAGGAGTCGAGGGACACCCCCGGGCGAGCCGCGAGCTCGTTGATGCGATGGGGCTCTTCAATACTCGCCGAACCCGCCGACGTGAGAACGGGGTTGGCGGCGGCAGGAGTTATAGCCGTCGCCCGCGCCAATTCCAGCGCCGCATCCTCTTCCGTAAGCCTATGTTGCGCCGCTCGGAGCTCCTCGTCCGTGAGCAGTCCCCTGCGCTCCGCAATCGCTGATAGCCGGCGAAGGGCGTTGTCCTGCCGCAGCAGGAGCCGAAACTCAGATCGCGACGTGAAGAGCCGGTAAGGCTCATCCACACCGCGGCTTACCAGATCATCCACCAGCACGCCAATGAACGCTGCGTCGCGCGACAGGACGACCTCCTCACCATCCAGTACGCTGGCTGCCGCGTTCAACCCGGCGATCACTCCCTGGCCCGCCGCCTCCTCGTATCCCGTTGTTCCATTGACCTGGCCGGCCAGAAAGAGCCCCGGAACCACCTTGGCCTCCAGGGTGGGCCGGAGCTGGGTCGGCGGGAAATAGTCGTACTCTATCGCGTAGCCCGGCCGCGTCATGCGAACGGCCTCGAGACCTGGAACGGTCCGCAGGAAGTCGAGCTGAACCGCCGGCGGCAGGGAAGTCGAGAGCCCGTTGACGTACATCTCCGCCGTCTCGAGCCCCTCCGGCTCCAGAAAGACCTGGTGCCGCTTCGCCTCCGGAAACTTCACGATCTTGTCCTCGATCGATGGGCAGTACCTCGGCCCGCGCCCGCTGATCGCGCCCCCATACAAGGCCGATTCACGCAGGTGCCGAACTATGATGGCCTGGAGCCGCTCCCCGGTGTACGTCAGGTAGCAGGGCAGCTGACGCGGATGCCGCGGGCGCTCGAAATGCGAAAACCAGAACGGCTCGGCGTCGCCGTCCTGGCGATCCATCTTGGAAAGGTCCACCGTTCGCCCATCAATCCTCGGCGGCGTTCCCGTCTTGAAGCGTTCTACTGTAAGCCCAAGTTGCACAATGGCTTGCGAGATTTCTACTGTGGAGCTCTCTCCCGCCCGGCCCGCCGGCAGCTGCGTGTCGAGGCCCAAGTGGATGCGACCGCGAAGGAAGGTACCGGCGGTGAGGACCACGGCCGGAGCCTCATACCGCCGGCCGTCCAGCGTGACGACCCCACGCACCCGCCCGCCCTCGAGGAGCAACGAGGCCGCGGTACCCTGGGCAAACTCCAGGCGAGCCTGACGCTCCAACAGCCCCCGCACCGCACGGCGGTAGAGACCGCGGTCGCACTGCGCGCGAGGCGAGCGCACCGCCGGTCCCTTCGATCGGTTGAGCATGCGGAACTGGATCCGCGCCAGGTCGGTCGCGCGCCCCATGATTCCGCCGAGCGCATCCACCTCCCGTACGACGGTCCCCTTCGCAATTCCGCCGATCGCGGGATTGCACGACATCTGCCCGATGGTCTCGAGGTTCTGCGTAAGGAGGAGGGTGCGCGCGCCGGCGCGGGCGGCGAGCGTCGCGGCCTCGGCGCCGGCATGCCCGCCGCCGATGACGATCACCTGGTAGCGGTCTGTCATGTGGGGAATCTAAGAGGCGAGGGCCGAAAAGCTCCCATCTTAGCGCCTTCGTACCGACCGCCACCCGCGCCTATGCCTGCCCGGTGGACGCCATCACCGTGATCGATCAGTACGACGACCAGCTGTGGCCGGCCTGATTACTCCTCGGTCACCGCGTCCGAAAACCGGGTGATCCTCACCACCTGATTGCCGGGCACCAGAAGGTCCTTGTGCTCCGCGCGAATCCCGAACCTGGCGCTGCGCCGGAGAAACTCCTCCCGCGACGGCGCGCCCGCCGACGCATCGTGCACCCCGACGTCGTGCATGAGCACGCCGCGCTGGTCCTGGCTGTCGAAGCGGCCCACGTAAGTACGCGGGCCGTTGGTCTCCAGCACGACGGTGATGCCGTGCAGCTCGTGGTGCCCCGGATGAAAGACGTGCCCCGACACCGCGCTCAGACCGTCGCGCCGCAGTAGCGGTCGAACGCCGCGACGAGGTTCGCCGCCACCACCTGGGGCGTCTTCCCCTCGATCTGGTGGCGGTGGATAAAGTGCACCACCTCGCCGTCCCGCACCAGCGCCACCGAGGGGCTGCTCGGCTGATACTCGGCGAAGTACTGCCGCGCCCGCGAGGTGGCCTCCACGTCCTGGCCGGCGAAGACGGTCACGACCTGCTGCGGCTTGACCGGATGATCGAGGGCCAGGCGCAACGCCGGCCGCGCCATACCCGCGGCGCAGCCGCACACCGAGTTCACGAATACGAGTGTCGTCCCCCGGTGGTCGCCGAGGGCGGCATCCACTGCGGCGACGGTGGTGAGCTCGGTGGCCCCCATCGTGGTCATCTCCTCGCGCATCGGGGCGACGAGGGCGGGATTGTAAGGCATGGCATTGACTCCGTGCTATGTGTGGGTGGGTTCTACGCTGTTGAGTGCTTCCCTCATCGCGTGCCACGAGAGGCTCGCGCACTTGACTCTGATGGGAAATCTGGACACTCCCGAGAACACAGCAAGTTTTCCCAGGGTCTCCGCCTCCGCCGGCTCCAGTGTTCCCGTTACCAGCCGCTGAAACCGGTCGAAGAGCGCCTCCGCTTCCAACCGGGTCTTCCCCGCGACCGCGCCCGTCATGAGCGACGCCGACGCCTTGGAGATGGCGCACCCCGACCCCTGGAAGGTGGCTTCCTTGATCACGTCTCCATCCACCCGGACCCAGACCGTCACCTGGTCGCCGCAGAGCGGATTGCTTCCCTGCGCCTTCCGGCCGGCGTCATCCATCGCCCGGTAGTTCCGCGGCGACCGGTTGTGCTCGAGAATGACGTTCTGGTACAGCTCGCTCAGGCTCCCCATCAGCCGAACACCGTCCGCACCCGCTCCAGGCCCCGCACCAGAGCGTCCACCTCCGCCCGGGTATTGTAGAAGGCGAACGACGCCCGCGCCGTGGCCGGAACGCCGAAGCGTTGCATCACCGGTTGGGCGCAGTGGTGCCCGGCGCGGATGGCGATTCCGTCATCATCGAGCACGGCGCCCACATCGTGCGGGTGCACGCCCTCCACCACGAGCGACAGGATCGACGCCTTCTTCCGCGCCGTGCCGATCAGACGAGTGCCGGGCACCTCGCTGACACGGGCCGTCGCGTACGCCAGGAGCTGGTCCTCCCACGCCGCGATCGCCTCCAGCCCCACCGCTTCCACGTATGCCAGCGCCGCGCCCAGGCCTATGACCTCGGCGATCATCGGCGTCCCGGCCTCGAACTTGGCCGGCACCTCGGCCCAGGTCGAGCGCTCGATGGTGACGCTGGCAATCATGTCCCCGCCCCCCTGCCACGGCGGCATCCGCTCGAGCAGCTCCTCGCGCCCATACAGCACCCCCACGCCGGTCGGGCCGTAGATCTTGTGGCCGGAACAGGCGAAGAAGTCGCAGTCGAGCGCCTGGAGGTCCACCCTCAGGTGGGAGGCGCTCTGCGCGCCGTCCACCAGGACAGGTACGCCGCGGGCATGCGCCCGGGTGATGATTTCCCGCACGGGGTTGATCGTCCCGAGGGCGTTGGAGAGGTGAACCAGGGCCACGAGACGGGTGCGGTCGCCGAGCAGGCGGTCGAAAGCCTCGAGATCGAGCTCGCCGGCATCGGTGATCGGGACCGCCTTGAGCCGGGCGCCCGTCGCCTCGGCGGCGAGCTGCCACGGGACGATGTTCGAGTGGTGTTCCATTCCCGTGATCAGGATTTCGTCGCCGGGGCCGAAGGTGCTGCGGCCGAAACTCTGCGCCACCAGGTTGATCGACTCGGTGGTGCCCCGGGTGAAGATGATCTGCCGAGGCGAGGGGGCGTTGAAGAATCGCGCCACCCGCTCGCGGACGCCCTGGTAGGCCTCGGTGGCCCGCTCGCTGAGGTAGTGGACGCCCCGGTGGATGTTGGCGTTCTCGGAGGAATAGAAGCGGGTGACCGCGTCGATGACCGACTGAGGCTTCTGGGTCGTGGCGGCGTTGTCGAGGTAGACGAGCGGCTTGCCCCGCACCCTGTGGGCGAGGATGGGGAAGTCCTCGCGCAGGCGCTCGACGTCGAGCGGCGCGGAGGACCCCGGATGAGTCGAGGGGGTAATCGCCGCGGTCATGGCCGGGTCAGATCCCGCCGAGCCGCTCGAGGACCAGGCGTTCCAGCTCCTGGCGCACAGGCTCGAGCGCCACTTCCTCGATGACCTCGGCGGCAAAGGCGTAGGTGAGCAGGCGCTCGGCGGCATCGGCGGAGAGCCCGCGGCTCCGGGCATAGAACCGCGCCACGTCGTCGAGCTTGCCCACAGTGGCGCCGTGGGTGCACTTCACGTCGTCGGCGAAGATCTCGAGCTGCGGCTTGGTGTCCACCCGCGCCTGGTCGCTCCGGAGCAGATTGCGGTTGGTCTGCTTGGCGTCGGTCTTCTGCGCCTCGGGCTTCACCAACACCTTGCCGTTGAACACCGCGCGCGAGCGGCCGTCGAGAACGCCCTTGTAGACTTCCCAGCTCCGGCAGTGGGGCTGGTCGTGGTGGATGGCGGTGTGGTTGTCCACCACCTGCTCGCCGCGGGTGAGGTAGAGGCCGTACATCAGGGTCTCGATGTTCTCGCCGTTGAGCCGCACGTGCAGGTTGTGCCGGGCCAGCGCCCCACCCATCGCGAGCGAGAAGGATCGGTAGTGGCTGTCGCGCTGCTGATTCACCTGTGTCAGACCGATGTGGTGGGCCTGCTCGCTCTCGCGCTGGATCCTGGTGTGCTCGAGCCACGAGCCGGCGCCGGCCGACACCTCGGTGACCGCATTGGTCCAGTAGGTGCTGCCCTGCGCGAGACTGACATAGCTCTCGATGACCGAGGCCCTCGATCCGCCCTCGACCACGATCAGGTTGCGGGGGTGAGTGACCGTGCCCGCGGCCTCGGAGGTGGTAACGAAGATGAGATGCACGGGGCGGTTGAGCTCGACCCCGGCGGGGACGTAGATCACGCCGCCTTCACGGAGGAACGCGGTGTTGAGCGCCGTGAACGCGCTGTCCTCCACCGGGGCGTGGCGCGTGAGGTGCTTTTCGAGGAGCCCGCCTTCGCCCCGGAGGGCCTCTGCCAGGCTCCCGACCAGTACGCCGGGCGGCAGTGGTCCGATCTCGCTCAGCGACTCGCTCAGCGTGCCGTTCACGAAGACCAGCGTCGTCCACTCCGCGTGGCCGAAGATGAACGGGGCGATGTCCCGGCGGGTGACGACGGCGGGGGTGCCGCCCGGCAGCCGCCACCTGGTCTGTGAGATGGGCGTGATCGGAGTGAAGCGCCATTCCTCCTCACGTCCGGTCGGGAAGCCGGTGCGCGCGAAGCGCTCCATGGCGGACCGCCGCGCCGATTCGAGCCACTCCGGCGATTCCGCCGTGGCGGTGCCGGCGAGCGCCTCGAACTCCTGCAACAGCGCCTCCGTCATGGGGCGGCCCCGACCGTGTCCTCGAGCCACTCGTAGCCCCGCGCCTCGAGCTCGTGCGCCAGCTCCTTGCCCCCCGACTTCACGATGCGGCCCCCGACGAGCACGTGCACGTAGTCGGGCACGATGTAGTTGAGCAGTCGCTGGTAGTGGGTCACCAGAATCGTGGCGTTGTCGGGCCGGCGCAGCTCGTTGACCCCCTTGGCCACGATTCTCATGGCGTCGATGTCGAGGCCGGAATCGGTCTCGTCGAGGATCGCCAGGCGCGGCTCGAGGACGGCCATCTGCAGGATCTCGTTGCGCTTCTTCTCGCCGCCGGAGAAGCCGAAGTTGACGGCCCGGCTCATGATTTCCGGACCCCAGTCCACCACCTTGAGCTTGCTCTCGAGCATATCGATGAAGTCCATCGAGTCGATTTCTTCCTCCCCGCGCGCCTTCCGGATCTCGTTGTATGCCGCGCGCAGGAAGTAGGCGTTGGTGACACCGGGTATCTCGACCGGGTACTGGAAGGCGAGGAAGACACCCGCCTGCGCTCGCTTCTCGGGCTCGAGGTCGAGGAGATCCTGGCCCATGTACGTGACCGAGCCGCTGGTGACGGTGTAGGCCGGATGCCCCGCGAGCACCTGGGCCAGCGTGCTCTTGCCGGAACCGTTGGGACCCATGACGGCATGCACCTCGCCGGCATTCACCGTGAGGGTGATGCCCTTGAGGATTTCGGTGTCTCCGGCCGAGGCGTTGAGGTCCTTGATTTCGAGCAAGGTCAAAGCTCCGTTGTGGTTAAAGGCTGATGGCCGTTCCCTACCCTACGCTCCCCTCCAGGCTCACCCCCAACAGCTTCTGCGCCTCGACGGCGAACTCCATCGGCAGTTCCTTGAAGACTTCCTTGCAGAAGCCGTTCACGATCATCGAGATCGCGTTCTCCGTATTGAGCCCGCGCTGCTTGAGGTAGAAGATCTGGTCCTCCCCGATCTTCGACGTCGACGCCTCGTGCTCGGTTGACGACGAGGAGTTGCGCACGTCGATGTACGGGAAGGTGTGTGCTCCGCAGCGGTTGCCGATCAGCATCGAGTCGCACTGGGTGTAGTTCCGCGCCCCGACGGCCTTGGGCAGCACCTTGACCAGCCCGCGATAGCTGTTCTGGCCATAGCCGGCGGAGATGCCCTTGGACACGATCGTGCTGCGGGAATTCCTGCCCATATGGATCATCTTGGTGCCGGTGTCGGCCTGCTGGCGCCCGTTGACCACGGCCACCGAATAGAACTCTCCGACCGTGTCGTCGCCCTGGAGGATGACGCTCGGGTACTTCCAGGTGATTGCGGAGCCCGTCTCGACCTGGGTCCAGGAGATCTTGGACCGGTTGCCGGCGCACTTGCCGCGCTTGGTGACGAAATTGTAGATGCCGCCCCGTCCCTCGGCATCGCCGGCATACCAGTTCTGCACGGTCGAGTACTTGATGGTGGCGCCCTCGAGGGCAATCAGCTCGACCACCGCGGCGTGGAGCTGGTTCTCGTCGCGCTTGGGCGCGGTGCACCCCTCGAGGTAGCTCACCGACGCGCCGTCCTCGGCGACGATGAGGGTCCGCTCGAACTGCCCTGTCCCCGCGGTGTTGATGCGGAAGTAGGTGGACAGTTCCATGGGACACTTCACGCCCCTGGGGATGTACACGAACGACCCGTCGCTGAACACGGCCGCATTGAGCGCCGCGAAGAAGTTGTCGCTCGCGGGCACCACCGAGCCGAGGTACTTCCTGACCAGCTCGGGGTGCTCGCGCACCGCCTCACCGAAGGAGCAGAAGATGATGCCCTGCTCGGCCAGCTTGGCCTTGTAGGTGGTGCCCACCGACACGCTGTCGAAGATCGCGTCCACCGCGACCCCCGCGAGCATCTTCTGCTCCGAGAGAGGAATCCCGAGCTTCGCGTAGGTCTCGAGGAGCTTCGGGTCTACCTCGTCGAGGCTGCCGAGAGGTTTTGTGGTCCGCGGGGCGGAGTAATAACTGATGGCCTGGTAGTCCACCGGGGTATAGCGGATGTTCGGCCAGTTGTGCGGCTCCGTCATCTTGAGCCAGCCGCGATAGGCCTTGAGCCGCCACTCGAGCAGCCACTCCGGCTCGCCCTTCTTGGCGGAGATCATCCGGATGACGTCCTCGTTCAGCCCCTTCGGCGCGGTATCCGCGTCGATGTCGGTGACGAAGCCGTACTTGTACTCCTTGTTGACCAGAGACTCGACCGACGAGCTCATGGCGTCTCCTCGGCGGAATGGAACCGCACGTGATATTCGCAGGTGGTGCAACCGCTCAGGATGTGCTCGCTGCGCTCCACTTCGGCCTTGAGGACATCGGCCAGAAACCGCGCCTCCGCCGCGCAGACCTCGGGGAAGCGCTCGGCGACCGCGGAGATGGCGCAGTTGTGCTCGGTCAACGTCCCCTCGGCCTCGTTGGCCGTCCCCTCGGCCATGTAGCCCTCTTCCGACAGCGCCTGCACCACGGTGCGGAGCCGCTCCTCGGCCGGACTGTCCTCCAGGGCCGAGGTCAGTCGGCGCGCGATCGCCCCGAAATACCCCTGAAGCATTGTGACCGCCACTTCACGGCCATCGCGCTCCACCAGGTGGTCAAGTAGTCCGTTGAGGGCCTCCTCGTACCGCCGGGGAAAGAGAAGCTCGCCGGCAGGGCTGAGCCGGAAGAGAAACACCGGGGCGCCGACGCCCCGATTCTCCCGCTCATACCTCACGAGCCCCCCGGCCTCGAGTTCCTTGAGGTGGTGCCGCACCGCGTTGAGGGAGACGCCGAGATGGTGCGCCAGCTCCTTGGCGGTGAGGGGCTGCGATCGCTTGAGCTGTACCAGCACTTCGCCCCGCGCGCCTTTGTGGCCGATAGGGAGAACCGCCTGCGTTGATGCGCGAGCCAGGGGAAGGGGAGTGCTCATGTAGGAAATGCTAAGTAACTGGGGCGGGATTGTCAAATCATCTAGGAAGTTTGGTGTGAATTACAATCCCCAGCAATACCAACGCCTTACGAGCAACTGCGGGGCCACGTCGAGATAATTACTTCCAGGCCTCGGGGGGTTTGGGCGAAGCGAAATCAAGGGCGCGACGTGGTTTATCGTTAGTAGTTGCATATACTACTTATTTATGTGACGTTTCCATCTCACTCGCCAACATAACGTTACTGGCCTGATCACATCCTCCTTCCCATATTGGGACTCTACAACTCACATGCTACGACGCATTGCCGAGAGGCTGCCTGATGACCATTCACCGAATCCGACTCCTGGGCGATCCGATCCTCCGCGCCCGTTGCGAGCCAATCACCAAGCCCAACTCCACCGCCGTCCGGGTCATTCTGGACGATATGCGGGAGACGCTGCGCGATTGGCAGTCCCGCTTCGGCAGCGGGCGAGGCATTGCAGCGCCCCAGATCGGTGCCCCGGTCCGGATGACCTTCATCGAGATGGAAAAGCCGTGGCCGTTGATCAACCCCGAGATCGTGGACATCGGCCACGAGGATTTCCCCGTCTGGGACGATTGCTTCTCCTTTCCCAATCTCCTCGTCCGGGTGTCGCGGGCGTACCGGATCCGGGTTCGCTATCAGGACCCGAAGGGGCAGTGGTCGGAGGTGGACCTGGAGGGTGACCGCGCCGAGCTGGTGCAGCATGAGATTGACCATCTTGACGGGGTGCTCGCTGTAGACCGCCCGTACGGGCTCGATCCATTCTGCCTTCGGGAGGAATGGCATCGCATTCACGGACCGCACCGCTACGGCGGGCCCGAGGCCCGGAGCGAGTCCTACGCCACCCCGCTGCCTGGTCTGCTCTAGACGGGCCTTCTAGAACCACCGCCCGATTCGAACAAAGAGCGCGTCCCGTCCTCCGGTGGCCACGCCGTACTCGAAGCGCACCGGCCCAAGCGGCGTCTCCGCCCCAATGCCCGCTCGCACGCCCGCGACCCATCCCTCGGAATCGAAGAGCGCACCACCCACCCCGGAGCGGCCGGCGGCGACCTCGACGCGCGCAACCAGCGGGCCCTTGATCGGAGTGGTGAGAAGAACGTCGAGCATAGCTTCACGGTCTCCCCGGCGTTCCCCGATATGAAGGCCGGGAAAGCCGTCGTTGCCACCCAGCGGGATTCCGAGCTGGATCGGGAGGCTCTCGCCCCAGCCGAGGCGCAGGCGCGGAACGATTCGCACGGGGCCTGCCCGGGCCAGGAGCGCCCAGTCAAACACCGCGCGCCGGTAGATCCCGGTCCACAGAAGCTCCGTGAAAACCACCTGGCCCCGCGACCGGCTGGCCTGTGATGCATTGGCGACGACTCCGATGGTGGAGCGATCGCCGGCGTCGGGCTCGTGCCAGGCACGTCCCTCGACCCCGGCGGCGAACTGCCATCCATGCGCCAGCCGCCGCTCGGCGCCGAGGAAGCCGATCGCCTCGCGTGTCCTCGCCTCGCTGAGCTCGTTTCCATCGACGTCGAAGCGCCTCACCTCCTCCTCCGCGATGCGGGCTGTCGCGGTGGGGTTGAGGAGCTGGTGGCCGACCTGGTAGGTCCGCCGAACACCGGCGTAGAGCTCGCGCCGCAGCTCGCCCAAATACACCGCGAGGCTGCCCTCGAGCGCTCGACCCAGGAGGCGACGATCCACCAGTCCGGCCCACATGCGGCCGCCGAGCTCGTTGTCGTAGGCGATGCCGAGGCCTGCGACGCGCCGTGCCGCACGGCGGAGAGTGAGGTGGAAATTCACCGAATCACCCTCGCCGGACGGGCCGAGCCATATCGCCTCATAGACGTCGGAGGCGGCGGCCATGTTGCGCACGCGGGAGCGAAGGCGGGGCACGTTCAGAGAGTCGCCTTCATCGAGCCCGAGAAGGCGGGTGAGCGCAAGGCGCTCGGAGGGGTTGGCGCCGGCGATGGTGACGCCGTTGACGTGTTGCGGCGGCCGACGCGCAGGCGGCGGCGGAACTGCGGCGGCGCAGGGGAGGAGGGGGAGCGTCGAGTCCGCGGCTTCCGCGCCAAGAGCCAGGAGGCTGGCGATGGCCGGGCGGGAGAAGTCGAGGCCGGTAAAGCCCTGGACGGCCGGACGGATCATCACGTCACCCGGGCGGAGCGAGTCCGCCGGCTGCTGGAAGAGGAACTGGATCAGCCGGTCGGCGACCAGGATCGGCGAGCTGACGTCGAGCGAATCGGGCGGGTGCTCGGTCGCGTCGGAGACGATCACCCGCTCCGCGCCGGCCGCGCGCGCCGCGGCGATCGGAATGTTGGCCGACAGCCCGCCGTCCACGAGGTCCCGGCCGTCACGCTGCTCGGGGGCGAAGAGAAGCGGGACCGCCGCGCTCGCGCGCACCGCCTGGGCGAGGTCGCCGGAGCCCATGACCACGGCCTCGCGGCTCGCGAGGTCGGTGGCCACGGCGCGGAACGGGATGGGCAGCGAATCGAAGTTGCCGAGAGCGATGAGGTTTCCGCGCAGCATCCCGGCGTTGATCAGCGCGCTCACTTCGGCCTCGACGATCGCGGCCCGCTGGATCGCGAGGCCGTGGTCGCCCTGCTCCCACACGACAATGGGCTGGAGAATGCCGAGGGACCGCGGTGCGAGCGGCTGGTAGGTGCGGAAGAGATCGGCGAGGGGAACGGCGCGCGCGAGCGAGTCCAGCTCCCGGCCAGTGTAGCCGCTGGCGTAGAGAGCGCCGACCACCGCTCCCATGCTGGTGCCCACCACCAGGTCGGGCCGGATGCCGAGACTGTCCAGCACCCGAAGGACGCCGATGTGCGCAAGCCCCTTGGAGCCGCCGCCGGAGAGCACCAGCGCGGTGCGCGGCGGGCGGCAGTCCTGCGCCTTCACCGGGGTCTGGATGAGGGTACAGGCGAGGCAAATCGTGAAGGCCGGCAAGAGCAGCGGCGCGAGACGCGAACGCATCGGGAGGAAGATACATCCACCCCTTGCGCCACCCCATTCGACTTCGTATACCTACTCGGTCACGCGCCGGCTGGTGAGGGCGCATGACTTTGTCGAGCGACTTTCCCAAGAGGAATTACAGCAATGACGTATGTGATTGCCGAGGCGTGCATCGGAGTGAAAGACCGGGGCTGCGTGGACGTGTGTCCCGTGGATTGCATATACGAGGGTGAAGACCAGCTCTACATCCACCCCGACGAGTGCATCGACTGCGGAGCCTGCGAGCCCGAGTGCCCGGTGACCGCGATCTTCCCCGAGGAGGACGTCCCGCCCGACCAGGCGTCCTTCACCGCGAAGAACAAGGACGTGTTCACCAGCGATAGCCCGCCGGGGAGGCCGAAGAGGTAGGTCAGCTCCCCAGAAACGCTTTCAGGGCAGCGGTCGTCTCCTTCGCCCTTTCCATCGTCGTCAAGTGCGCCGCGCCGGGAATCACCACGAGCCGGGCACCGGGGATCGCCTCGGCCATGGCCCGCGCGCGATCGGGCGGCGTGAGCTGGTCTTCTTCCCCCACAATGACGAGCGCGGGAATCCCCTCGAGACTCGCCAGGAGCTCCATGCTGTCGGGGCGGTCGCGCATCGCGGCGAGCGCGCCCGCGATGCCGGCCACCGGGGTCGCCGCCATGATGGCGCGGGTCCGCTCGACGAGATCCGGAGAGCCGTTGATCGTCGCCGGCGTGAGCATCTTGGCCAGCATCGAGTCGGCGATCGACCCCGCGCCGTTCTCCCGCGCGAGCGCAGCCGCGGCGTCCCGCGCCCGCCGCCCTTCCATGGTGTCTGCCTCCGCCCGGGTGCTCACCAGCACCAGCGCGCGCACCCGGTGCCGCCACCGCCGCAGGAACTCGAACGCGACGTAGCCACCCATCGAAAAACCGCAGAGAACGACGTCGTCCACTCCGAAGGCGTCGAGCAGCGCCGCCAGGTCGGCTGCGTAGATGCCGAGGCCGTAGCCGAGGTCGGGGGCGTCGCTCCGTCCCATGCCGCGCAGGTCGGGGGCGATCCGCCGGAAGCCGTCGAGTCCGTTGACCTGGTCTTCCCAGATGGTGTGGTCGAGCGGGTAGCCGTGCACGAACAGGATCGCCGGCCCCTCGCCCCGCACCTCGACGGCGAGGTTGACGCCGTTCACCATCACCCGCTGCAGCTCGCCGGGGTCGGCGCGGCGCGTCTCCATATAGGCGCCGAACTCAGCCGGCACCGGAACCGGCTTCCCATTGCGGTCAACGCAGACGAAGACGAACTCCGCCGTGGCGATCAGGGTGTCGTCTTTCGGGCGGCGGGCGGTCTGCCGCATGGTGAAGCTGGTGCGGCCGCGGTGGATGAGCGTCTGCTCGAAGCGCAACACGTCGCCGGGAAAGGCGGCGGCGTGATAATCGATGACCGTCTTCCGCACGGCCGGCCAGGAGCCCGCGCGGGTGAAGACGTCCATGCCGGGCCCGCGCGCGAGCATCTCCCAGCGCGCCCGCTCGAAGAGGCTCAGGAAGGAGGCCTGATTCAGGTGCCCGTAGGCGTCGCATTCGGCGGGGTAGACAGTGAGGTCGATGAGCACGGGCTGGTGGATGGTGGCTGGTGGCTGATAGCTGATTGATCGGCCAGCTAGATATACTACACCACAGCCCACAGCCGTTAGCCCAGAGCCCATAACCCGAAGCCCCATGACGCCACCTACCGACTACATCCGCCACGCCGCCCGACTCGCGCGCAAGCTGCAAATGGACGCCGCCATGGGAGGCACGCCGCAACCGGACGCCGAGTTCTACAAGATTCTCTCCAAGGCGTTCGACGAAATCGCGGCCGGTCTCGAGCTCGTCGCCAAGGCGGATTGAGCCCGCCGTGGTATTGATCGAGACGGCCGCCGATCTCGAGGCACTGATCGAGCGACTCCGTCGGGAGCCGCTGCTCGCGGTGGACACCGAGGCCGCGAGCTTCCATCGCTACCACGACCGGGTCTACCTCCTCCAGATCTCCTCGCGCAGCGAGACCGCGGTGGTGGACCCGCTCGCGGTGGGCGGGCTGGCGGCGTTCGCCGAAGTCCTGGCCGATCCGGCCATCGAGATCGTCTTCCACGACGCCGACTATGATCTCCGGCTCCTCGATCGCGAGTATGGTTTCGGAGCGACGAGCCTCTTCGACACCAGGATCGCCGCCCAGCTCCTCAACGAGCCCGGCATCGGACTCGCCGCGTTGCTCGAGAAATACCTCGATGTCCGTCTGGACAAGCGATTCCAGCGAGCCGACTGGTCGGCCCGGCCGCTCTCGCGGGGGATGCTGGACTATGCCGCGAGCGATACCACCCATCTCCCCGAGCTGCGTGACATCCTCCGCCGCCAGCTCGAGGAGCGGGGCCGCCTGACGTGGGCGGAGGAAGAGTTCGAGCTGCTGGCGGCCACCCGGTACGCTCCAGCCAACAGCGAGGAGCCGGCGTACCTCCGGATGAAGGGCGCCAGGGCGCTGCGCGGGCGGGAGCTGGCGGTGCTGCGGGAGCTCTACGAGTGGAGGGACGGAGTGGCGCAGCAGGCCGACAAGGCGACGTTCCGGATCCTCAACAACGACCCCATCCTCGCGATGGCGCGCACCCCGCCGGCGGATGTCACCGCCTTGAAGGCGATTCCCGGCATCAGCGGCGACCAGGCCGAGCGGCGGGGGAGGGAGATTCTCGCGGCGGTGCAGCGCGGGCTGCAGGTGCCCGAGGGCGACCTGCCCCGGATTCCCCGCGCGCCGCGCCGGCAGCACGATCCCGCGCTGGAGGCCCGGCTGGAGCGGCTCAAGACAGCGCGCAACCGGCTCGCCACCGAGCTGGAGCTGGCGCCGGGAGTCCTCTGCCCGAACGGAACGCTCGAGGCGATTGCCCGGGCCAATCCCGGGAGCATGGAGGAGATGGCGCTGATCCCGGAGTTGCGCCGGTGGCAGCTCTCCGCGATCGGCGAAGGGTTGCTCGACGGGCTGGCGCCGACTCCGTCTCCGGCAGCAACCTGAGGGTCGCGGGCGTCGGCGCTCTGTCGCGGGCGGTCGGCGCTAGAACCCGAGGAACGCCCGCACGCGCGGGTCCATCTTCTCCGGGGTCCAGTACGGATCCCAGACCAGCTCGACCTCGACGCCGGTCACCCCGTCCAGGTCGGTCACCACCCGCTTCACGTCGTCGATGATCTCGGTGCCGGCGGGGCAGCCGGGGGAGGTGAGCGTCATCCGCACGTCCACCTGCCCGCCGTCGTTCACCTCGACGTCGTAGACCAGCCCGATGTCCATGATGTTGAGATTGAGCTCGGGGTCCTTGACCGCGCGGAGCGCCTTCCGGACGGTGTCCGGCGACGGGGCCGCTGACGGGGGAATCTCGGGGCCGGTGGTCATGAGCCGAAAGCTAACCGGTCAGCACCGCGAGACGGGCGCCTGGCCGCAGCCGTGGGGCGCCAGCCGCACCGCCGCATCGGACACCGCGGCCCGCACCGCCTTCAGCTCCCTGACCGACCCCGCCACCCTTGCATCAAAGCTCCGGTTGGTGAGGAAGACGAGAAACAGGTCCCGGGACGGGTCCACCCAGAGCAGGGTGCCGGTGAACCCGGTGTGGCCGTAGAGGGCGTCGCTGGTCAAGTCGCCGAAGAGGCTCAGCTCGCCGTCAACCCGTTCGCGGGTGTCCCAGCCGAGGAGGCGGGACCCGGTGTGGGCGCCACGTGAGAGAAACTCCGCCATCGTCGCGGAGCCGATCCACCGGCCCCTCGGCCCCATTCCCCCCCGGAGCCACACTTGGGCAAACCTGGCCAGGTCGGCGGCGGTCGAGAAGAGCCCCGCATGGCCCGCCACCCCGCCGAATACCACCGCGTTCTGATCGTTCACCTCGCCCGCCACCGGCTCTCCCCGCCACATCCCGCTCGGCGCGATCCGCTTCCCGAGCTTCCGCAGCGGCTTGAACATCGTCTCCCGCATGTCCAGCGGGGTGAAGATCTCCCTGCTCGCCAAGCGGTCGAGAGACGTGCCCGACACCTTCTCGATCACGAGGCCAAGGAGGAGGGCGTTGAGGTCGCTGTAGACGGCCGAGTCACCCGGAGGGCGCGACAGCGGCTGACCATAGAGGATGCTCGTCGCCTTGGCCTTGCTGCGCGTCATCTGGTAGATCGGGATGAAGCTCTTGAGTCCGCTGGTGTGGTCGAGCAGCATGCGTACCGTCACCTGCTCCTTGGGCCTGCCGGTGAAGCGGGGGAGATACGTCGCCACCGGCGCGTCGAGGTCGAGCTTCCCCGCGTCCACCAGCCGCATGGCAGCGCTCATGGTGGACACGATCTTGGTGATCGAGGCGAGGTCCCAGATGGTGGAATCGGGGGTGGGAACCGGGGAGCGCGCGTCCCAGGTGAGGTGGCCGTAGCCGCGGGCGTAGAGCAGCGAATCGCGGCGACCGATGATGACGACGGCACCCGGGTAGATCCCGCGATCGATCCCGGCGCGCACCGCCGCGTCCACCTCGGCGCCCGACTGCGCGACGGCGGGGGCGGCGGTGAGAGTCAGGACGGCCAGTACCGGGAAGAACCTCGGCGACTTCAGGAATGCGACCATGACGCAAGGTCGCATGGTGTGCGGTACGATCGCCAGCTACCGGCCGTCGGCGAGGACGTCGCGCACCGGCCCGGGGGGCAGGCGATAGAGCACGGAAGCGGTCCGGCGGTCGCGCTCGCTGAGGATGCCGGTGCGGGTGGCGGGGAACATCACGTCGCTGGAGTCGGACGAATGCGGCAGGCCCAGCGCGTGGCCGGCCTCGTGAACGGCGACGGCGAGCAGGGCCTTGTCGGGAAAGGCGACGCCGGTGCTGGTGCGGAGCGCGAGGGAAATGACGGCGCGCCGCACGTGACCCGCCTGGTCCCAGGTGAGGTCGGTCTGCCCGGCCCGATCGAAGTCGAAGTGGTCGATCCAGCGCACCACGACGTCGGCGTCGCTGGTGTCGCTGACGATCTGGAAGCGCACGCCGATCCCGATCGTCTCCCACCGCTCGAGCGACTCGCGCATGAAGTCCCCCATCCGGGGGCTGTACTCGGGCGCACCGCCCTCGATGATGACGACCTTGATCGGGAGGTCCTGCCGGTCGGGCCAGCGGCGAACCACCGAGTCGGTGCTGAGCATCAGCGAATCGAGGTAGGTGGCGCCTGCCTCGCGGGTGAGCTGCTGCCGGGTGGCCATGCGCGCGGAGCGGTCCACAGCGGGGCGGCCGGCCGGGCCGGCCCGGCCGGCGCTCACGCCACGCTTGACGGTCTTCGAATCGAGCGCGTGGGCGGCGGACATGGTCTGGCTGGCGGTCTTCACCGGCTCGGCCCGGCGGCGCGCCGCGGCGAGGCGGTCGCCGATGACGAGGACCACGAGACTGCAGGTCACGACGGGAAGAATGTACCGGCGAATCATGGTGAAAATATGAACCTCGAAAACGCCGACCCGCTAGAACCCCCGCTGGCGCGGGGAAGCCAGGCCATCTAAGATGTTGCCACCTGCGCCTTCGACCGGGAACCGGACCGCGGCGGCGCCGAAGCTCCGGAGGGCCCGCTGAAGCCGATGGATCGATTCGCCCGGGCGCTGGTGCGCTGGCGATGGGCGGTAGTTGTCGTCTGGGCAGCGATCGGCGCGGTTGCCATGGTACGGGCCCCCGCGACGCCGGGGCTGCTCAACATTCGTGGGGGAAGCGAGCGGGAAACCGAGGCCTCCCGCACCGAAGACCTGCTCAACAGCCGCTTCAGCCGTCCGATCGGCGAGTTCTTCGCGGTCACCCTCGAAAGCAACCAATCCTTCGACGACCCGGGCCCCCGCGCGGTGCTCGACTCCCTGCTCGCCGTGGCAGGCCGCCAGGAGTACGTGCGCGGCCTCGTTTCCTGGCCAGGCACGGGCGACACCACGTTCGTGGCTCGCGATAGGCGTGCCACCTTCTTTCTCGTTGCGCTGGAAGCAACTAGGGGCGATAGCGCCGGTGCGCTTGTAGTGCCGGTGCGACAACTGCTGCGCCACACCCTCGCCGGGATGCCCCAGGCCGCGGGCATCGCGGTGAAGGTGACGGGCCGGGCACCGCTCGATCTCGACGTGCGCACGGTGGTGGCGCGGGACAGCGCCCAGGGAGAAAAGCGGCTCCTGCCGCTCACGCTGATCGTTCTGGTGCTGGCCTTCGGGGCCCTGGTGGCGGCGCTGCTGCCGCTGGTGGTGGGCATCCTCGCCATCGCCATCTCGCTCGCGATCATCGGGGTGATCGCCCGCTACACCCCGATGTCGGTGTTCGTGCTCAACATGACCACGATGATCGGGCTCGGCGTGGGGATCGACTATTCACTGCTCGTGGTCACCCGGTTCCGTGAGGAGACGGCCCGGGGGCTCAGCCGGCGGGAGGCGGCCACGCGCACCCTCCGCACCGCCGGTGCGGCGGTGATCACCTCGGGGCTCACCGTGGTCGTCGGGTTCGCGGCGCTTCTCTTCACCCCGCTCATCGAGACCCGGAGCGTCGGGCTCGGCGGGCTGATCGTGGTCGGGGTGGCGGTGCTGCTCTCGATCACCCTCCTCCCCGCCCTACTTGCCATCATCGGACGCGACATCGACCGGCCGAAGTGGCTGGCGCGCCGGCTCGCCTGGTACCACTCGCCGCGGATGTGGGAGAAGTGGGCGCGCACGCTGTCCCGCCACCCGGTGCGGGCGCTGGTCTACGGTGGCGCGGTGATCGCCATCCTCACGTTGCCGCTCGCATGGATCAAGATCGGGCTGCCGTCGCGCCACTGGTGGCCCAGGGGGACGGAAGCGGGCGACGGGCTCGCCGTGCTCTCGCGGATGGGGGTGTCGGGATTCATCCAGCCGACGCGGGTGCTGGTGCAGCTGCCGGAGGGACGCAGTGTGGTCGAGGCGACGTCGCTCCGCGGACTGATGACGCTGAGCGATTCGCTCCGGGCCGACCCCCGGGTGCGGGAAGTGCGAAGCCTGGTGGACGTGGACCCCAAGGGCTCGCTGCTCACCTACTCGGTGCTCTACAGCGACCTCGACCAGGCGCGGGCCAGGTACGGCGACTTCCTGGATGGATATCTCAGCACCGATCGCCGGCTGGCGCTGATGGACGTCATCCTCTCCGACACCACCTCGCTCACCAGCGCCACCGATGTGGTCATTCGCGCGCGGCAGCTGGCCAAGGCCGGCCTCCGGGGTACCAGGGGGATGGAGATCACCGTCGGCGGTTACTCCGCCTCGGCGCTCGACTTCCAGACAGACCTGCTCCGGCGCTTCCCGCTGCTGGTCGTTCTCATTCTCGCGGCCACGGCAGTCATGCTCGCCATCGCCTTCAAGTCGGTCCTGGTGCCCATCAAGGCGATCATCATGAACACCCTGTCCGTGGGCGCCACCTTCGGACTCATCGTGCTCGTCTTCCAGCGCGGGGTGGGGTCGTGGATCTTCGGGCTCGACGGGCCGACCTCCGCGATCTTCGTGGCGGTGCCGGTGCTGGTGTTCGCTGTGGTGTTCGGGCTCAGCATGGACTACGAGGTGTTTCTCCTGAGCCGGATCAAGGAGGCGTTCGACCGCACCGGAAAGAACACCGCCGCGACGATGGAGGGACTGAGCGCCACGGCATCGGTGATCACCTCCGCCGCGCTCATCATGATCCTGGTGTTCGGGATCTTCGCCTTCGCGCGGGTGCTGGCGATGCAGCTGCTCGGCTTCGGGCTGGCGGTGGCGGTGCTGCTGGACGCGACGGTGATCCGGATGGTGCTGGTGCCGGCGTTCATGCAGGCGATGGGGCGGTGGAACTGGTGGCCGGGGGTGCGGAGGATCCCGAGGAAGTCGGCGGAGCACCGGATGCCGTGAGGGCGGCCGCTAGTGCTTGCCGCACAGAGAAATCGCTCCGCCATCCTGACCTATCGCTTCGCGTCCAACCAGTTTGGCCCCACCCCGATGTCCACCACCAACGGCACCCGCAGCTCCGCCGCCTGTTCCATGTGGGTACGGACCAGGCCGCGCAGGATTTCGATCTCGGCCTCCGGGGCCTCGAAGACCAGTTCGTCATGCACCTGGAGGAGCATGCGGCTCTGGAGGGCGCCGTCCTTGAGCGCCCGGTGGATCCGGATCATGGCCAGCTTGATGAGGTCGGCCGCCGAGCCCTGGAGCGGCGAGTTCTGGGCCAGGCGCTCACCGAAGGCGCGCATGTTGAAGTTGCGGTCCTTGATCTCCGGAACGTACCGGCGCCGCTTGAAGATGGTCTCGACGTAGCCCTGGGTACGGGCCAGCTCTACCTGCGCGTCGAGAAAGGCGCGCACCCCGGCAAAGCGCTCGAAATAGCCGGTGATGAACGCCTTCGCCTCCTCCTGGGCGATGCCGAGCTGGCGGCTCAGCGAGAAGGCGCCCTGGCCGTAGATGGTGGCGAAGTTGATCGTCTTGGCGCGGGCCCGCATCTCCGGAGTCACCGCCTCGACGGGAACGCCGAAGATGAGCGCCGCCGTCTGCCGGTGGATGTCGCCTCCCTGCCGGAACGCCTCGATGAAGGCGGGGTCGCCGGAGAGGTGCGCCATGAGGCGCAGCTCGATCTGGGAGTAATCGGCGACGAGGAACGACCAGCCGTGCCGGGGCACGAAGCCCTTCCGAATCTCCTCACCGCGGGGCGCGCGGACCGGGATGTTCTGGAGGTTGGGGTCGGAGGAGCTGAGCCGGCCGGTGGCGGCGCCGGTCTGGTTGAAGCTGGTGTGGATGCGCCCGGTCTTCCGGTTGACCCGCCCGGGCAGCGTGTCCACGTAGGTGCTCTTGAGTTTCTGGAGCTCGCGGTAGTCGAGGATCAGCTGCGGCAGCTCGTGCCCCGCGGCGGCGAGCTGCTCCAGCACGTCGGCATCGGTGGAGGGGCCGGTCTTGGTCCGCTTCAACACCGGCAGCTGGTGCTTCTCGAAGAGCACCGCCGCGAGCTGCCTCGGCGAGTTCAGGTTCAGCGTCTCCCCCGCTGCTGTGGCGATCTGCTCCTCCAGCCGCCGCATGTCGGCACCAAGCTCGGCACCGAGGCGGGTGAAGACCGCGTTGTCCACCGCGATCCCCTCCCACTCCATGTCCACCAGCACTTCCACCAGCGGCATCTCGATGTCGTGGAGGAGCGGCCCCAGCTGGTGGCCCTCGAGGGAGGTCGCGAAGAAGTCGCGGAGGGCGAGGACGGTTCCGCTGTCGTCGCCGCAGTAGGCGGCCGCGGAGGCGACGGTCACTTCGGCGAACGGGACCTCGGACCTCCCCCGCCCTGCCACGTCCTGGTAGGTGCGCATCGGGCGGCCGAGGTGCTCGAGGCAGAGCGTGTCGATGGCGTGGGAGCGGCGCCCGGGATCGAGCACGAAGCTGGCGAGCATCGTGTCGTAGGCCACGCCGCGCAGCTCCACCCCTGCCCCGCGCAGCACCTGCCAGTCGTACTTGATGTTGTGTCCGGCCTTGGGCACCGCGGGATCTTCCAGCAACTCGCGCAGCGGCGCGGCCTCGGGGGTCGTGAGCGCCGGCAGGTTCCTGACCGAGCCCGGCGGCAGCGGCGCGTCGGACAGCGCCAGCTCGCCCTCCCTGCGATGCCGATGGGAGAACGGGATGTACCAGACCTCGGTGGGGCTGGCGGCGAGGGAGAGGCCCACGAGGTCGGCGTCGTGCGGCTCAAGCGAGGAGGTCTCGGCATCGAGCGCCACGATGGGGGCGGCACGGAGGCGCCGGACGAGGGCCGGAAGGTCGGCCGGATCCTCGAGAATGGTGACCGGAGTCACGGGGGGCACGGCGGCCGACGTAACGGGCTCCGGCTCGCCGGCGGGCTCCGCCTCGTCCACGATCTCCGGCGTCTCGAGAGTGGCGGCTGGTGACTCCCGGGCCGCGACCGCTGCGGCCGGCTCCAGCTTCTTGGCCAGGGAGTAGAACTCCAGCTCGGTGAGAATCCGCCGCAGCGCGTCGAAGTCGGGCGCGCCGGCCTTCATTGTTTCGAGATTCAGCTCGACCGGTACGTCCCGCTTGATGGTCACCAGCTCGCGGGAGAGGCGGGCGTTGTCGCCGCCGGCGAGCAGTGCCTCTCGGGTGCGCTTGGCGCTCACCTCTCCGGCGCGGGCGAGGATGGTGTCGAGATCGCCGTATTCCGCGAGGAGCTTCTGGGCGCCCTTCTCGCCGACGCCCTTGACGCCGGGGATGTTGTCACTGCTGTCGCCCACCAGCGCCAGGAAATCCACCACCTGCGAGGGCGCGACGCCGAGCCGCTCGGAGGCGTTGCGTTCGTCCACCCAGGTCTCCTCGACGCCGGCGGGGCCGCCGCGCCCGGGGTTGAGGAGGGCCACGCGCGGGGCGATGAGCTGGTAGAAATCCTTGTCGCCGGAGACGATCACCGCCTGGAGGTCGCGCTCGGCGGCCTTCACGGCGAGGGTGGCGATCACGTCGTCGGCCTCGTAGCCCGGGACGGTGACGAGGGGGATCCGGAAGGCGGCGAGCATCTCGCCGATCCGCTCGACGGAACGGTCGAAGTCGGCCTGGAGCTCGTCGTCGAGCTTTTCGCGGGTGGACTTGTAGTCGGGGTAGCGCTCCTCGCGAAAGGAGCTGCCGGCGTCGTTGACCCAGGCGACGTACTCGGGGGCGTACTTCTCGCGGAGCCGGAGGAGGAAGTTGACGACGCCCCACGCCGCCGAGGTGTTCTCGCCCCTGGTGGTGCGGAGGGGGCGGGCGATCATCGCGAAGAAGGCGCGATAGATGAGGGCGTAGCCGTCGAGGAGGAAGAGGCGGGGGGCGGCTGGCATGCGAGAAACATACGACGGGTGGGGCTGACGGCTATTGGCTATTAGCGGGTTGCTCGCTAGCGGGCAGGCTCCCCCTCCTTCTAGCTCTGCCTCTGCAGCCTCATCCGCACCCGCTCGTACTCCGAGCGCGAGCTGGGCGTGAGCCGGAGACGGCCGAAGCCGGTCTCGTCCTGGAAGTAGACCACCAGACGGTGTTCAGTATACGTCCAGCGGAGGATCCGGTTGCCCGTCCCCGGGGAGCTCTCGATGCTTTCGTCGGGCGAGCCGATGTTGATGAAGACTTCGCCGCGGTCGGTGCGCCATCCGGCCACCCCCTCGTCGGTGAAGCGCTGGTTGGCGGCGTTGACGCGGCTGAAGTACAGGTTGAGCGCCTCGTTTTCCGGCGTCGCCTGATTGGGGTCGGTCTCGGCGTAGAACTCGCGCCAGAGCCGGGCGCGCTCCGATGCCGGCGCCTTCCGCATGGCGCCGATCTTGTTGTCGTACCCGAAGTAGCGGAGCAGGTCGAGCATCTCGTCGAAGTTAGTGACCACCCACGCCTGGGTGAACGAGACGAGGGCGGAAGCGGTGCGCTCCCCCGCCCCGCTTCCGATCACCAGCCTGAGCTCGCCCAAGGAGACGCTGTCGGGCGAGAGCCGCACGACCTGGCTCTCGACCGGACGCTCGCCACGGAAGCGCAGTGAGTCTGTATAGATCGAGTTGCCCTGCTCGTCGAAGACCCGGATCGGCACCATGGCGGGACCGCTGAAGCCGTAACCCTCGATGTACGCGAGGAGCGTGTCGCTGCCGTAGCCGACGGCGCCGCGCGGGTTGAGCACGAGGGAGAGGGGGTCTGCGAGGGCCCCCCGCCCCGTCGCCTGGTACGCCAGGATCGGCGCGCTGAAGCTCGCCGGGCCGAAGCTGGGCGCGGTGTAGTCCTGGGTAGCCCGGCTCTCGGAGGTGGAGCCGACGTCGCGCAGGGCCACGGTCACCTTGTAGGCGCCGGGGAGAATGCGGAGCACCTGCTGGAAGAGGATGCTCTCGTCGCTGCGTAGCGTCTCCTGGAACGCGGCGACGCGGACGATCTCCTCGCGGGAGAGGTCCACCGGCGGCGCGCCCTCGCGCTGGAGCGAGAGGGTCACCCGGTAGCGGGCCACGAAGACGTTGCCCTCGCGCTGGAAGGCGAGCGCCCGGTTCTCGAGGGAGAGGCCGACGATGGCGATGACCGAGTCGGCGGGACCCGCGGCGAAGGCGACGGTGCCGACGAACGGCAGCGGATCCCCGGCGGCGAGCCGGCCGAGCTTCTGGTAGAACTGGGTGGAGTTGAGGATCCGGGTAAGGGTTTCGGAGGCGGCCGGCTGGCTCTGGGTGCCGACGCGCTTCCAGCTGCCGCACCCGAAAAGGGCCCCGAGAAGGACCGACGAGAGGAGGAGCCGACGCATCTGGGCCTTCCCGGCTGGGCCGTGGCGGCCAGCAGGATTGCAGGCCGGCACAAGGTTAGTGGTTGCGAGCAACAGGCGTCAAGCAGTAGTTTGGCCTTCCATGAACACAGATAATCTGGTCGGCCGGACGGTGGCGGGGTACCACCTTGCCAAGTACATCGGCGAGGGTGGCACGGCGACGGTGTATTGCGCCGAGCACCCGGAGCGCGGTACCGCCGCGGTGAAGATCCTCCGGCAACGACTGGCGCAGGACCCGATCGCGGTCAAGCGCTTCTTCCGCGAGGCGGAGTACGGCTCCCGGGTCAACCATCCCAACATCGTCCGGTCACACGACTTCGGCGAGGCGGACGGCTTCCACTACCTTGCGCTGGAATGGGCCCCGGGCGAGCCGCTGGCCGATTTCGTCACCCGCTCGGGGAAGCTGGCCCCGACGCTGGTGGCGACGATCATCGAGCAGCTGGGCGCGGCCCTGGCGGCGGCGCACAAGGCGGGAATCATCCACCGCGACCTCAAGCCCGCCAATATCATGTACGATCCGGCCACCCAGACGGCCAAGCTGCTCGATTTCGGCATCGCGCGGGACGCCGAACTCAACCCGGACGAGCGGCTCACGCGGGCCGGCTTCTTCGTGGGAACCCTCCAATACGTGGCCCCGGAGACCCTGAGCGGCGAGCTGGTGAGCGAGCAGGCGGACGTGTACAGCCTGGCGACGATCACCTACTACATGTTGACGCAAGAGCTTCCATTTCAAGGGAAAAGCCCTAGGGAGTTGTTCCAGCAACTACTAAGCCAATCTGCAGTCCCGCTGAACCAGGCGGTGAAGGGGCTCAAGTTCAGCTCCGAGATCGAAGCGGCGGTCATGCACGGGCTGGACCGGGACCTTGCCAAGCGTTCCAAGACGGTGGACGAATTCGCCAGGGAATTCTGCACGGCTGTCCGGTCGGAGGGGGGCAAGAAGGGCGGGTTCCTGTCGTCGCTCTTCAAGAAGTGAGCGACGCGGACGCCCTCCGCCGCCTGCTGCTCGAGCGGTCGGTTCGGCGGGGCGAGTTCGTGCTTTCCTCGGGCCAGCACTCCTCCTACTACGTCGACTGCCGGCCGACCACGATGAGCGCCGAGGGGATGGTGCTCATCGGGAGGCTGGGACTGGAGGCCATCCGGAAGGCGGGGTGGCGGCCCACGGCTGTCGGCGGGTTGACGATGGGGGCCGACCCGGTGGCCTACGCCATCGCGGCGGCGAGCCTGGGGACCGAGGCCCAGGTGGATGCTTTCAGCGTGCGCAGGGAAGGGAAGACGCACGGGATGGGGCAGCAGCTCGAGGGAAATTTCAGGGCAGGGGACGAGGTGGTGGTGGTGGAGGACGTGATCACGACGGGCGGATCGGCGGAGAAAGCCATCGCCGCGGTGGTGTCGGCGGGCGGGATCGTCCTCGGCGTGCTGGCGGTGGTGGACCGGGAGGAGGGGGGCAGGGAAGCGCTGGAGAGGGCGGGGAGGAGGGTGGTGGCGTTGACCGGGGCAGGGGCACTGGGGTTGAGGTGATTCCGCCGCCGCTGGCCGCCGCGCTCGAAGACCGGTACGCGATCGAGCGCGAGCTCGGCCGCGGGGGGATGGCCACTGTCTACCTCGCCCACGACCGCAAGCACAACCGCCACGTCGCGCTCAAGGTCCTCCGACCCGGCATCGCCGCGACGCTCGGATCCGAACGGTTCCGCCGCGAGATCGAGACCGCCGCCCGGCTGCAGCATCCACACATCTGCTCCGTCTTCGACTCCGGTGAAACGGCCGGACATCTCTGGTTCACGATGCCGTACGTGCGGGGAGAGAGCCTGCGCGACCGGCTCCGGCGTGAGGGACGGCTCACTCTCGAGGAAGCGCTGCGCATCACCGGCGAAGCCGGCCGGGCCCTCGACTACGCCCACCGCGAGGGGTTCGTCCACCGCGATGTGAAGCCGGAGAACCTCCTGCTCACCGCCGACGGCGATACCCTCGTCGCCGACTTCGGGATCGCGCGGGCGCTGTCGGACAACGAAACCGGCGAGCAACGCCTCACCGAGACCGGGATGGCGCTCGGCACCTCCCACTACATGGCGCCGGAGCAAGCCACCGGCGACCGGACGATCGACGCCCGCGCCGACCAGTACGCGCTTGCGGTGACCTGCTTCGAGATGCTCACCGGCG
>CAYYXP010000052.1:0-44993 GCA_964475685.1 uncultured Gemmatimonadaceae bacterium
CGCTGGTTCGAGAAGTACTGGTTCGCGAAGTAGCGGCCCTTCAGGTACAGCTGGTAGGCCTCGACGTTCTCCGTCGGGCGCTTGACGAGCGTGCGCTCTCCCCTGTCCGCCGCAACATCGACGACGTCACAATAAACCATCGTCTGGTTCAGCAGCTGGAAGGCAATCTCGCCGAAGGTGAACGGCGCAGGCAGCCCGACGTGCTCCCCCTCCAGTTGCCCGTAGAGGAAGTTGAGGATGCAGTTGCAGGCGAAGGGGACGTTACGGTCCATGCCCGCGGTCGCCGACTTGAACGCCTGCACATAATCCGCCACCGGCTTGGCAAGGCGGTACGTCCTGCCCTTGAAGACCGGTGCGTACATCACCACCTTGCCGGCCTCCTTGTCCACGCTCTGAATGCTGGCGTTGATCAGTGCGCCGCCGTAGTCCGCGATGAGAGGCAATCGCGTATCCACCTCGTTCTCCGTCAGCCACCGGGCAAAGTTGATCCTCTTCCCATCGATGGTGCAGTCGGTGATCGCGAAGCCATCCGTCTCGAAGCGGATATCCGGGCCGTCGGAGCGCTCGAAGATGTTCACGATCTCGACGGCCGCCGCCTTGCCGGGCGGGAGCGGCACGTGGCAGGCCAGCGCCATGTCGGTGAATGCCTCGCCCGTCGTGCCGTTGAACACCTTGGGCTTCTCCTTGCCCAGGTCGTCGAGGTGGACGCCGGTGATCCAGCCCACGATGGGATGGCTGAAGAGGTCCTTGTAGGTGGGCGCGTCCTTCCCGTAGGTGAGATGGACGTCGGAGAACGCTGGGATCAGCAGGAGGGTGTACCCGTTCCGCGGCGCGTCCTCGGTAATGCGCGCAATCGTCCTGGCATCGTAGACGGAGATCTTCGGCGCCGCTCGCTCGTCCCTCGGCAACCGGTGCACGAGCAGGAGGTCACGGGTGGTGAGCCCGCCCTGCTCGTCGGTCATCATGTAGGGGATGGTGCCGCCGACCCAGTTGCCTCTGGGGAGCTGTGCCAGGAGCCGCTCGTCGCCGGCGACGGTGTACAGGTTTTCGGGGGATTGGGCGAGTGCGGCCCGAAAGTCGGCCACGCTCATCGGCACTCCAGTGGAGCCCTTCATCGAGAACGATCCTTCCGCGCCAACGGGGGAATCCGCCACCGCCACACCGCCACCAGCGCCCAGATCGCCTCGACCACGCCGAAGGGCCACGCTCCCTGAAGGAACCCGTACACCGAGCCCAGCGCGCACGCCCCGGCAAAGGCCAGCGTCCACCAGCGGCTCCTGGGCTCCAGGGCGTAGGTGACGAGCATGGCCGTCACGGCGAAGAGACCGAAGGCGGTGAGGCGATCCATGATGCGATGCCCGGGGCGGGACTCGAACCCGCACGGGGTTGCCCCCAAGAGATTTTAAGTCTCAAGCGTCTACCAGTTTCGCCACCCGGGCGGGCACCCCAATATACCGCCCGCCCGCCCCGCCCCGCTTCCAATGGCCGCCGGAACCGGCGAACTTGGGAGACCCGCAGCTCGGTGCCGCGGACCACATCACCGCTCTCCGGAGGATGCTTGGGACTCAGCGTGAGGCGACTGGGAGCTTTGGCCTGCCTGCTCGCCCCCGCGGCGGCCCACGCCCAGCTTGCGCCGGTCGGCGTGCCGGCCGGAAAGGTGCGGGTCGAGTTGGACGGCAGGATGGACATCTGGGACTCGCAGTACCTCGACGGTACCGTGGTCCCCCTCGGTGCCGACCTCACCGCCGACGCACTGCGCGACGAGACCCGAGGCGTCTTCGGACTGAGCATCGGCCTGACCAACGGAATCGCCATCGTCGGCCGGGTCCCGCTGGTTCGGTCTCGCGCCCAAAGCTCCATCGTCACTACGCCGGCAGCCCCGGCCAGCCTCCTCTCGGCCCTGTCCGGTCCGGTGGGGCTCCGCCCCGGCGGCTCCACCATCACCTTTCGCGGCGACGCGGAGGCCGGCGCCGCGCTCACTCTGGTCGATCACTGGGACCGTGGCGGCCACCGCGGCGGGTTCCGCGCCGCTGTCGAGGGCCTCGTCCGCCTACCCACCGGCCGGGTCCCGCAAGCCGACCGCCTCTTCCCGGTCGGCACCGGTGACGGGCAGACCGACCTCGAGGGCCGCGTCACTGCCGATTTCGGCGCGGGCAACCTCGGCATCCGGCTCGAGGGCGACTACAACCGGCAACTCGCCGCCGACATGACCGCGTGGGTGGCGGACCCGAGCCAGCCCCCCACGGGCTTCCTCACCAACGTCCGGAACGACCCGGGTGACATCACGACGCTCGCCGCGCGCCCCTTCTACCGCCTCGCGCGCACCCTTGCGATTCAGGGGAGCGCGGTCTACTGGTCGCGCGGCGCCGACGATGTGACCTGGGCGACGCCCGCGGACGAAATCGCCGGCGTGGACCCGGGCGTGCTCGCGGCGGACACCAAGGCCAACGCGACGGTGCTCGGGATCGGCCTCACCTACGCCAATCCCGGCGCGCTGCGCCAGGGAGGACGCGGCCTGCCGGTGGATGCAGGATGGAGCTATGAGCGGGTGGTGAAGTCGTCGGCAGGACGGGTGCCGAACAGGCACAGCATTTCGGCGCGGTTCCGGTTCTACTTCGGGCTCTTCTAGGAGGCTAGTGGCGCGCACGGGCCTCGCGGCGGAGGAGCGCCTGGGCGTGCCGCCGAGCCGCGTCGCCCTCCGCGTCTCCCAGCATCCGCGCTATCTCGGCGACGCGGTCCTCGCCGTGAATCCCCTGCACATCGCTCGTGGCCAGTCCCCCACGCGCTTCCTTCGAGACGACGAGGTGACGGTCGGCCCGCGCCGCGATCTGCGGGAGGTGGGTAATGACCAGCACCTGGTGGCGCTCCGCCACCTCCGCCAACGCATCGCCCACCCGCGCGCCTACCTCGCCACCGATTCCCTGGTCCACCTCGTCGAACACCATGGTCGCTACCGCGTCGTGCCGGACCAGCACCACCTTGAGCGCGAGCATAAGCCGGGAGAGCTCGCCGCCCGATGCCGCGCGCGCAAGCGGCCGCGCGTCGAGACCTGCGTTGAGCTGGACGTCGAACCGGACCTCCTCCTGCCCCCGGGGGCCGGACTGGGGCAGCGGCTCGAACACGACCAGGAGCTTGCCGCCCGGCAGGCCGAGCTTGGGGAGGAGGCGGTTCACGCCGCGCACGAGACGGTCGGCGGCCTCGAGGCGCCGCTTGCTGAGCGCGTCCGCCGCCGAACGGAGCGCCGCCTCGGCGGCGGTCCGCTTTGCGGCGAGCCCGCGCAGGTCCATATCGGCGGTATCGAGCAGGTCGAGCTCTGCAGCGGCGGCATCACGCGTGGCGAGCACCGCCTCGATGGTGGCGCCGTGCTTCTGGCAGAGCCGGTGGATCACGTCGCGCCGCTGCTCCACCTCGCTCAGACGCTCCGGGTCCTCCTGCACGTGCTCGGCGTACGCCGAGGCGACCCGCGCCAGCTCGGTGAGGTTGGTGTACGCACCATCGAGCAACTCACGCCACTCGGCGGTGGTGGGGTCGCTCTTCTCGAGCGAGGTGAGGGAGCGCCCCGCCAGCGAGAGCGCGCCGAGGACGTTGCCGGACTCGCCCTCGAGAAGCTCGGCAATCCGTGCGGCCTGCTCGGCAAGGGCGCCGGCCTGGCTCAGGCGCCGGGCCTCGATCTGGAGCGCGTCCTCCTCACCCGGCTTGAGCCGCGCCTGGTCGATTTCCCTCACCACGTGGCGCAGGTAGTCGGCGCGGCGGCGGACCTCGTCCCGGCGCGAGGCGAGTTCCATCTCTTCCTGTCGCAGCCTTGCCGCCGCCAAGTGAGTGTCGGCCACGGCGCCCCGCTCCGCCTCCGCGTGGGCGAAGGCATCGAGGATGTCCCGCTGCGCGTCGGCGCGGAGCAGCGACTGGGTCTCATGCTGGCCGTGGAGGTCCACCAGGATGGTGCCGAGCTGGGCGAGCACCGACGCCGTGGTGGGGCTGCCGTTCACCCAGGCGCGCGAGCGGCCCTCCGGCGACACCTCGCGCCGCACCACCACGCGCCCATCCTCGACGTCGAGCCCAAGCGACTCCACCGCCCGGAGGGTCGGTCCCTCGATGGACTCGAAGGCGCCTTCGACGATCGCCTTGGCGGCGCCGGGGCGCACGCTGGCGCCGGCCGCGCGCTCGCCGAGGAGGAGCGCGAGCGCGTCCACCAGCATGGACTTGCCGGCGCCGGTCTCGCCGGTGAGGACGTTGAGGCCGGGTCCGAGCGGGAGGGTGACGTCGGCGATGGTGGCGAGGTCGCGGACGCGCAGTTCGGAAATCATCGTGCAGCGTGCTGGGGCAGACATCTTTGGCCAGCGCGAGGTCTGGGAACGCTGCCGCGACGGCGAGGGCGCCTCACCGCACCGCCTCCCGCCCGGACAGGTCGCCCCAGTGCAGCTTCTGCCGCATCCGGCCGAAGAACCCGTCGCCGTCGAGCCGGATGAGGCAGACCCGGTGGTCCGCGCGGCGCACGTCCACGGATTCCCCCGGCGCCAGGGGGCTCCCGGTCTGCCCGTCGAACGAGACGAGTAGATCGTCGGCCCAGCCGACCATCGGCTCGATCACGATCCGGTACGTCGCCGGGACGACCAGTGGCCGGACCGCGAGGGTATGCGCCGCGATCGGCGTCACCACCATCGCCTCCACGCCGGGCACCACGATCGGCCCGCCAGCGCTGAGTGAGTACGCCGTGGATCCGGTCGGCGTGGCGACGATGATTCCGTCCGCACTGTAGGGTCCGACGTTCTCGCCCTGGATGTAGACGTTGACCCGGACCACACGGGCGACGCCGCCCTTGTGCACCGCGACGTCGTTCACCGCGATGGTGGCGGCGCGCACCTCGCCCTCGCTCGTCTTGATGGAGGCGACCAGCGCCATGCGCCGTTCGGTGACGAACCGCCCCGCTACCAGCGCGTCGAGCGCCGACTCGATCGAGGTGCGCGTCGCCGAGGTGAGAAAGCCGACCCGCCCGAGGTTGACGCCGAGGATGGGGGTTTCACGGGCACCGAGCAGCCGGGCACCGCGGAGCAGGGTGCCGTCGCCTCCGAAGGAGATGAGGGCGTCGAGCTCGACGGTGTCGAAGTCCGGCATCTCGCGGCCCCAGAACGGCACCAGCCGCGGCTCGCTGTAGAAGGTGATGCCGCGGGCGGCCGCCTGGGCGGTGAGCTGCTCCAGCACCGTCGTAAGCCCGGGATATCTGGGATTACCCACCACGCCGACCTTCATCGGGCCTCGAGGCTTTCCTCGTGCTGAAGCGTCGTGATCCGCCGCGCGATCCCCGCCGCAGTGAGGCCGAACAGCTCGAGCTGCTCCACCCGGGGGGCCTGCTCGATGAGGCGGTCGGGAACGCCGAGGGCGACGACCCGCACCTCGGGGTGGGTGGTCTGCAGCGTTTCGGCGAGGTAGGCGCCAAAGCCGTTCACTATGGTGCCCTCTTCGACCGTGACGATGGTGCGATGGCGCTGGAGGAGGGACTCGAGCATCGCGTGGTCGAGCGGCTTGAGAAAGCGGCAGTTCACCACTTCGCAGTCTATGTCGTCGGGCGCCAGCAGCTCGGCCGCCTGCCGGGCCGCGTTCACCATGGTGCCGACAGCGAGAATCGCGACGTCCTTGCCGGGCCTGAGCTGCTCCCAGCTCCCATACGGAACGGCGGGGATCTCCGCCGCGGGGCTCGGCCCGGCCGGCGCCTTGTCGCGGGGATAGCGGGTGCAGAACGGCCCGCTGGTGTGGGCCAGGGCGCAGCGGAGCAGTCCGATCAGCTCGTCACCGTCCTTGGGCGCGGTCACCGTCATCCCCGGCACCGCGAGCATGTACGCGATGTCGTAGAGCCCCATGTGGGTCTGGCCGTCTTCGCCCACCAGGCCCGCGCGGTCCATGCAGAAGATCACCGGCAGCTGTTGCACGGCAATGTCGTGGATGACGTTGTCGTAGGCGCGCTGGAGGAAGGTGCTGTAGATGGCGACGACCGGCCTCATCCCCGACGCGGCCAGCCCGCCGGCAAAGGTGACCGCGTGGCCCTCCGCGATGCCGACGTCGAAGAAGCGTTCGGGGTGGCGTTTCTGGAACAGATTGGTGCCGGTGCCCGACGGCATCGCCGCCGTGATCGCGACGATCTCCGGATGCTCGTCGGCCAGGGCGGCGAGTCCGTCGCCGAACACCTGGGTCCACGCCGGCGGCCCGCTTGCCTTCTTCCTCGCCTCTCCGGTGAGCGGATCGTAGGCCGCCAGGCCGTGCCACTTCTCCTTGTTCGACTCGGCGAAGGCGAAGCCCTTCCCCTTCTGCGTCATCACGTGGATCACGCGGGGGCCGGTCAGCCCGCGGACGAAGCGGAGGGTGTCGCAGAGCACGGGGAGATCGTGCCCGTCGATTGGCCCGAAGTACCGGAATCCCAGCTCCTCGAAGAGCATTCCGGCCGAGAAGAGATTCTTGACGCTCTCCTCGACATTCTTGGCGAATTCCACCACTCCCTCGCCGAACACGCCGCGGAGCGCGAAGGTCATCCCCTTGATCTTCTCCCGCAGGCGGTTGGTCCGTGGATCGGCGACGATCCGGCCCAGGGTCTTGTGGATGGCGCCGACGTTGGGCGAGATCGACATCCCGTTGTCGTTGATGATGAGGATGATGTCGCGGTCGGAATGGCCGGCGTTATTCATCCCTTCGTAGGAAAGCCCGCAGGTGAGGGCGCCGTCGCCCACCACCGCGGCCACCTTGTAGGCGTCGCCCTTCAGGTCGCGCGCCGTGGCCATGCCCAGCGCGGCCGACATCGCGGTGCCGGCGTGGCCCGCGCCGAAGTGATCGTGCTCGCTTTCGGCGCGCTTCAGGAAGCCGGAGATGCCGTCCCGCTGGCGCAGGCTGGGGAAGGGATCGTTCCGGCCGGTAAGCAGCTTCCAGGTGTAGGCCTGGTGGCCAACGTCCCAGACGATCCGGTCGACAGGGGAATCGAACTCGTACAGAAGAGCGATGGTCAGCTCGACCACGCCGAGACTGGCGCCGATGTGGCCGCCGGTCATGGACACGCATTCGATGAGGCGGTCCCGGATCTCCTGCGCGAGCTGGGGCAGCTGCTCGCGTTTCAGGCGCTTGAGGTCGGCGGGGCCATGGATGGTGGACAACAAGGTCACGGTCGCTTCCGGGAGGTGAGAGATTACCTCACGAATTCCTCGTAACAATATACCCGGCAAGGGCTCCCAGTGTCCCGGACGGCACGCCGGCGGCCTCCAGGTGCCGCACCGCGCTCCGGGCCAGCCGATCCGCTTCGGCCCGCGCTCCCTCCACCCCCGTCACCCCCACGTAGGTGGACTTGGCCAGCTCGGCATCCCTCCCCGCCGTCTTCCCCAGCTCGGCACTGGTGGCGGTGGCGTCGAGGACATCGTCCGCAATCTGGAAGGCGAGACCGACATCTTCTCCGAAAGCGCTGAGCGCCGCCACCTCCTCCGGCGACGCTTGCGCCGCGATGCCGCCGAGGGTGCACGAAGCGCGGATGAGCGCGCCGGTTTTCCCTCTGTGCACCGCGATGAGTTGAGGGAGAGTGAGGCTCCGGCGCTCCGCCTCGAGGTCGAGCCACTGCCCGCCCACCATCCCCTCGATGCCGCCGGCCTCGAAGAGTGCCTCCGCCATGCGGCCGAGCGTGGCCGGAGGGAGTGCCATCTCCTCCGCCGCCGCGGCGAGCACCCGCGCCGCCACCGGCACGAGGAGGAAGCCCACCCGGGTAGCCGTGGGAACGTCGAACTGGCGGTGGGTCGTGGGCCGCCCGCGGCGGAGGTCGTCGTCGTCCATGCAGGGGAGGTCGTCGTGCACGAGCGAGTAGGCATGGACCGTCTCGACCGCCGCCGCCACGCCGGCGATGGCGGGCGAGGTGCCACCGGCCGACCGGTAGGACGCGATCAACAACGCGGCGCGCACCCGCTTGCCGGGCGTGCGGAGCGCGTAGCCCAGCGCCGCACCGATCCGGCCGCCCACCTCCTCGCCGAGGAGCTCGCTCCATTGCGCCAGCAACGCGTCGCTCCGATCCCGCGCCTCGGCGAGGAGGTTGTCAGCGGCCACCAAGGACGCTTCAGGCATCGAGATCGGTGACCCGAAGGTCGCCGCCCGCCTCCTCGAGCACTTTCTGCACCTTCATCTCTGCCGAGGCGAGCCTTTCCCGCGCCGCGCGCATCCGGGTCACTCCCTCCTCGAAGAGGGCGAGCGCGTCGTCGAGCTCAAGATCGTCGGCCTCGAGCCGGCGCACGATCTCCTCGAGTCTCGCCAGGTCGTCGGCGATGCTGCTCACCGGGGCTCCACCCGAGCCGGCACCTCACCGTCGGAAATGCGGAGCCGAAACGCCTCACCCGCAACGAACGCCGACCGGGTCTTGAGGACGCGGCCCTCGGCGTCGAGCGGCACGGCGTAGCCCCGGTCGAGCACGCGGAGGGGGCTCAACGCGTCGAGCTGCGCCGCGAGGCGGACGATCTGGTGGCCCCGGCGCTTGAGGCCGGTCTGCAGAGCGCCATACATGCGATCGCCCGTGCGCTCCAGCCGTTCGGCGGCCAAGCGGGTGCGGCCGGTGAGACCGCCGGCGAGGCGGGCGCCGAAGTCACCGAGCTGGCGTATCACCTCGTCGGTGTCGGCCCAGGCCATCTCCGCTGCGGCCGAGGGCGTCGCCGCGCGGAAGTCGGCGATCAGGTCGGTGAAGGAAATGTCGGTCTCGTGCCCTACCGCCGAAATGGTGGGAACCTTGACGTCGGCCAGCGCGCGGCAGACCGCCTCGGCGTTGAAGGCGTTCAGATCTTCCCTGCCCCCGCCTCCCCGGCCGACAATGCAGAGATCCACCCCCGCGAGCCGGTTGACCAAACGAAGCGCCCGGCAGATCTCGTCCACCGCGCCGTCCCCCTGGACCCGGGCATCGATGACGAGGAGACGAGCGGAGGGCCAGCGCTTCCGGGTGACCGTGATGATGTCGCGCAGCGCGGCGCCCGCCACGCTGGTGACGACTGCGACAGTGGCGGGGTACGCCGGCAGCGGCCGCTTCCGCGAGGCGTCGAACAGGCCGTCCTTCTGGAGAAGGCCCTTGACCCGCTCCAGCTCCTGCTGCGCGGCGCCGATGGCGGCGGTAGGGATGAGGCGGGTGACGACGAACTGGAACTCGCCCTTCCCCTCGTAGATCGTGGGCCGGCCCTGGACGAACACTTCCGTGCCGTCGTCAGGGGGTTTGCCTGCGCGCTGCGCGTTGGTCTTCCACATGCAGCAGCGCATCTGGCTGGCGCCGTCGCGCAAGCCGAAGTACCAGTGGCCGCTCGGCCAGGCCTTGCAGTTCACCACCTCACCGCGCACCCAGACGTCGGGGAACACGCCTTCGACCGCGCGCCGAGCTGTGCCGACGACCTCGGTGACGGTCCAGACCTCGTCGGTGGGGGCGAGGATGCCGAGGTGAAGGGGAGAGGACATCGTCAGAATGTAATCCCTACATCTGTCGCCACGCCTGCAGCGTGTTCTGCAGCAGCATTGCGATCGTCATGGGACCCACTCCGCCCGGCACTGGTGTGATGGCCGACGCGATCCGTGCCACCGGGCCGTACGCCACGTCGCCGGTGAGACGGTACCCCTTGGGGAGGGTAGGATCGTCCACCCGGTTGATCCCGACATCGATCACCACCGCACCCGGGCGTACCATGTCGGCGGTCACGAACTCCGGTTTACCGATCGCGGCGATGAGAATGTCTGCCGTCCGGGTGACGGCGGGCAAATCTCGCGTCCGCGAATGACAGACCGTCACCGTGGCGTCGCCGCCGGGCCCCTGCTGGATCAGCAGGTTTGCCATCGGCTTCCCGACGATGTTCGAGCGGCCGACGATGACGGCGTTGGCGCCCCTGGTCTCGATGCCGGAGCGGATCAGCATCTGTTGGACGCCGTAGGGCGTCGCGGGACGGAAGGCCGACTTGTCGCCGGTCACCAGCTTGCCGACGTTCACCGGGTGAAAGCCGTCCACATCCTTCGCGGGATCGATCCGTTGCAGCACCCTCTCGCTGTTGATGTGCTTCGGCAGCGGGAGCTGCACGAGGATGCCGTGAATCGCGGGATCGCGGTTCAGCTTGTCCACCGTCGCCAGCAGCTCGGCCTCGGAGGTCTCGGCCGGCAACCGGACCGTCAGCGAGTGCATGCCGGCCTCCTCGCACGCCTTCCCTTTCGAGCGCACGTAGACGGCGCTCGCGGGATCCTCTCCCACCAGCACCGCCGCCAAGCCGGGCCTGGGTCCGCTTCCCTGCAGCTTTGCCACCTCCGCCGCCACCTCCGCGCGGATCGTCCGGGCCAGGGCGACTCCATCGATGATGCGGGCGCTCACCGTGCGTAGTCCACGGAACGCGTCTCCCTGATGACGACGACCTTGATCTGCCCCGGGTATTGAAGCTCGGTCTCGATCTTGCGCGCGATCGACTCCGACAGCGCGGCGGCCGCGTCATCGTCGATCCGCTCCGGGGTCACCACCACCCGAACCTCGCGCCCCGCCTGGATGACGTTGCTCTTCTCCACACCGGGAAAGGCGTTCGCGATCTCTTCGAGCTTGGTGAGCCGCTTCACGTAGGTCTCGAATGCCTCGCGCCGGGCTCCGGGGCGCGCCCCGCTGATCGCGTCGGCCGCCTGAACCAGCACCGATTCCGCGCTCTCGTGGGGTACATCGTCATGGTGGGCCTGGATGCAGTTGATCACCGCCGCGCTCTCGCCGTACCGCCGCGCCACCTCGACCCCCAGCTCGACGTGGGTCCCCTCGCTCTCGTGGGTGAGCACCTTGCCCACGTCGTGCAGCAACCCGCCCCGCTTGGCAAGCTGGACGTCGAGGTGCAGCTCGGCCGCCATCATGCCCGCGAGCCACGCCACTTCCTTCGAGTGGTCGTGGATGTTCTGGCCGTAGGAGGTCCGGTATCGCATCCGGCCGATCAGCTTGATCATCTCCGGGTGCAGCCCGTGAATGCCGGTGTCGTAGGCCGCCTGCTCGCCCAGCTCGACGAGCTGGCCCTCGAGCTCCTTCTGCGCCTTGAGCACCAGCTCCTCGATGCGGCCCGGGTGGATGCGGCCGTCCAGGATCAGCGCCTCGAGCGCGCGGCGCGCGACCTCACGGCGGATCGGATCGAAGCAGGAGACGACGACGGTATCGGGCGTGTCGTCGATGATGACGTCCACGCCGGTGGCGGTCTCGAAGGCGCGGATGTTCCGGCCTTCCCGGCCGATGATGCGGCCCTTCATTTCGTCGCTCGGCAGCGCCACCGCGGCGACGGTGCTCTCGGCCGTGTGCTCCGCGGCCAGGCGCTGGATCGCGATCGAGAGGATCCGGCGGGCGTCGCGGTCGGCCCCCCGCCGTGCTTGCTCCTTGATGTCACGCACCAGCGCGGCGGCCTGGCCGCGGGCCTCGTCTTCCACCCGCTGCAGCACCTCGCGCCGCGCGTCCTCCGTTGAAAGCCCGGCGATGCGCTCGAGCTTCCTGCGCTGCTCCTGAGCGAGGCGGTCGGCCTCTCCCTCACGCGCCTTCAGCGCCGCCTCCCGTCCTCCCAGGCTTTCCTCGCGCTTTCCCAGCGCGTGCTCCCGCGCCTCCAGCTCCTCGGCCTTTCGCTCCTGCGCGCGCGACCGCTCGTCCGCCCGGACCTCCAGCCGCTCCCATTCCTCCCGCCGTCGCGCGATCTCCCGGTCGATCTCCTCGCGCAGCTTGAGCGCCTCGATCCGCGCCGCCACCAGCACCTCCGCCCGCGACGACTCGGCGTCGCGCATCGCGTCGGCCCGAAGCCGCTCGGCCGCGGCCTTGGCGAGCGACATCACGCCGGTGGCGGCGCGGCGCTGGCTTCGAGTGTAGATGAGGATGAAGATCAGCGCGACGAGGAGTCCGGCGGCCACCCCTGCGACAGCCGGCAGGAGCTGGGAAGGGGACATCAGCGATTCTCCGTCAGGAAGCGGCGACCCTGCCGCCGCGCTTGGCCGGGGGCAGGAGCCGGGCGAGCTCGTCGGTCAGGACCGTCAGCCGAGCGGAGACCTCGCGATCACCGCGCCGGGCCTGGAAGAGCTCGTCGGTGATGGCGAGCGCCGCCAGGATGGCGGCCTTGTGGGCCTCGACCATGGGGAGAGAGTCGCGCACCCGCTTGAGCGCCGCGTCGAGATAGGCCGCGACCTCGCGGGTGTATTCGGGAGGGAGCTCGGAGCGGACGGTGTATTCCTCACCGCCGATCGTCACTCGAACCGCGTTCTTGGCCGTTGTGCTCACGCCGCGTTGCCTCCGCCGTGATGCTCCAGGAACGCCAGCCGCGAGGACAGCACCCGGAGCCGTTCCTTGGCGCCTTCGATCCGCTGGCGCAATGCCTGGTTCTCGGTCTCGAGATCGATCACCCGCTGGCGAGACTCGCGCAGCGCCGCGCCGGCCACCACCCCGCCGCTGGCCTTCGCCTCCTGCAGCTCGCCCTCCGCCTTGAGCGATCGGCGGCGCCACCCCGCCAGTTCCTCGGTCACGTGGCGGATCACCTTCTCCAGATCGGCGACGGCGGGAAGGTCGGGCCGTTCGTAGCTCTGGGACACGTTAACCTCCGCCGCGGGGAGCGCCCGCGTCTCTCCGCCGGACCCCCAGCTCCGCCGCCAGCGCGGCCAGCAGCCGGGACTCGGCCTGGTCCACCTCGGTATCGCGCAGCGTGCGGTCCGGCGCCCGGAAGGTGATCCGGTAAGCCACGCTTCGGGTGCCGGCCGGCAACTCGGGACCGCGGTAGTCGCTCTCGACCGCCACCGATTCCACGAGGTCGCCGCCCGAGGTCCGGATGACTCGGGCCACCCGCTCCGCCCCCGTCCCGTCCGGCAGCAACAGGGCAAGCACCCGCTCGGAAGCCGGCGTCGTGGGCAGGGGCGCAAAGGGAACCGGCCGGCGCGGGGTGGGATCGATGGCCACCTCAAGGCCGTAGAGCGGCGCCGCCCAGGGCGGCGCATCCGCGGTCAGCGGGCCCGCTTCGCCGACGACTCGCCCCGTCCGGTCCCGTACGATCCAGGCGTTCCCTTCAACCTGTATCGCAGCATCGGGAATCGCCAGAGCAACCGCGGCCTCCAGCCGCCCCTTGAGGTCCCACAGATCCAGCGGTTCGCTGCTCCCGCTCCAGTGCGGTGGCTCCCGCCGTCCGGTGAGCACGGCGGCCAGGCGGGGTTCCTCGGCCGGACGCTGGCCTGCAGGCGCGGCGCTGAACGCCGTGCCGATCTCGAAGAGCCGGATGTCGGTGACGTGGTTGGCCCAGTTGCGCTCGACCAGCCGCACGAGGCCCGGCAGGAGACGGCGGCGGAGGTAGCCGTCCTCGGCGGAAAGGGGATTGAGGAGGCGCACGCTCCCCTCGCCGTCGGGCGGGCCGAGCGGCAGGCTCACCACCTCGTACAGTCCCTGAGCCGCCATTCCCTTCCGGACCGCGGAGATGATGGCTTCCACCGGAGCATCGGGGAGAGCGCCCATCCGGAAACGCCGGAGGTCGGCGGGAAAGTTGTCGTAGCCGTGAATCCGGGCGATTTCCTCGACCAGATCGATCTCGCGCTGGAGATCGGGGCGCCACCCCGGCACATCGACGGCGATGCGGCCGTCCTCCGGCTTGGAGACCACCGTGGCGCCGATCGCGACGAGGTGCTGCTCCAGGTCGCTCCATGGCAGCTCCACGCCGAGCACCTGCGCGACGCGGGCGGGACGGAGGAAGATGCGGGGCGGGTGCGTGGGCGACGGCCACAGATCCACCGGCGTGTCCATCAGTTCGCCGCCGGCGGTGGAGAGCACGATCTCAAGGCAGCGGCGCATCGCGTCGCCCCCGCCCCACCGGTCGACGCCCCGCTCGAAGCGGTAGCTCGCCTCGGTGCTGAGCCCCAGCGTCCGTCGGGTGCGCCGGGTGCGCGCCGGGTCCCAGTACGCCCCCTCGAGCAGGACGTCCCGCGTCTCGGGCCCCACCTCGGTGCCGGCCCCGCCCATGACGCCGGCGATGCCGATGACCTCCTCGGGATCGGCGATCGCGACCATCTCGTCGGTGAGGGCCCGATCGACCCCGTCGAGCGTCACCACCCGCTCGCCCGCCGCCGCCCGCCGGACGATGAGCCGGCCTCCGTGAAGCCTGGCGGCGTCGTAGGCGTGCATCGGCTGGTTCAGCTCGAGCATGACCCAGTTGGTAGCGTCCACCACGTTATTGATGGACCGCACTCCGACCGCTTCAAGCCGCCGCTTGAGCCACTCGGGCGAGGGACCGACTCGGGCGCCGCGCACCATCGCGCCGTGGAACCGGGGACACGATTCGATGTCCTCGATGGCGATGTCCACGGTCCCGGCCCGGCCCGTGGTGCCGCTCCGTCGCGAGGGCGGGATATCCGCCCCGGTAACCCGCGGAATGACGGGGAGGCGGAACGGTGTGCCATACGACGCGCCCAGCTCGCGCGCGATCCCCTTGTGGCCGAGGAGATCGGGGCGGTTGGGGCCGACGTCCACGACGAGGCGATGGTCGGCGAGCGGAACCGCCTTGAGCAGCGGTGTGCCCGGCGGGGCCGAAGTCGCCAGCTCCAGGATACCGTCGTGGTCCTGGCCGAGCCCCAGCTCCCGCGCGGAGCAGAGCATCCCTTCCGACGGCTCGCCACGGAGCACGCGGCTTTCGATGGCGAGCCCGCCGGGCAGCGTCGCGCCCACCCGCGCGAAGGGATACTTGTGGCCGGCGGCGACGTTCGCGGCGCCGCACACGACGTTGTGCCGGGTGGGGAGCCCGGAGTCCACGGTGCAGACTCGCAGACGATCGGCGTTCGGGTGCGGGCGCACCTCCTCCACGAGGGCGACGACGATGTCACCCATACCGGTGTGCAGCGGCTCGACGGCGTCCACCGGCGCGCCCAGCATCGCGAGGCGCTCCGACACGTCGGCCGGCTCCAGCGACCGCCGGAGAAAATCCTCGAGCCAGCGGAGGGAGACGTTCACCCGCCCCCCTGCCCGCCGAGCCGGCCCAGGAACCGCATGTCGCCCTCGAAGAGCAGCCGGATGTCCGGGAGGCGGTAGCGCAGCATCGTGATGCGGTGCGGCCCCATCCCGAAGGCCCACCCGGTGTACCTCTCGGAATCGAGGTTGCAGTTCTCGAGCACGGCCGGATGCACCATGCCGCAGCCGAGGATCTCCATCCATCCCGTCCCCTTGCACGCCGGGCACCCGCTCCCGTGACAGAGCTGGCACTCGACGTCCATCTCGGCCGAGGGTTCGGTGAACGGGAAGTACGACGGGCGGAACCGGGTCCGGGTGCTGGGTGAGAAGAAGCGATGGGCAAAGTGGACCAGCGTCGCCTTGAGATCCACGAACGAGATCCCCTCGTCCACCGCGAGCCCTTCGATCTGGCTGAACACCGGCGAGTGCGACGCGTCGAAGGCGTCACTCCGGTACACCATGCCGGGGATGACGACCCGCACCGGGGGCGGCGACTCGAGCAGCGTCCGGATCTGCACCGGAGAGGTGTGGGTCCGCATCAGGAGGCGGCCCGCCGGCTCCCCCTCCGCCGGCGGAGCATCGACGTACAGCGTGTCGTGCATGTCCATCGCCGGGTGCTCAGGCGGAAAATTGAGCGCGAGAAAGTTGTACCACTCGGTCTCGACTTCCGGTCCGACCGCGACCGAGAATCCGATCGCGCGGAAGATCCCGACGATCTCGTCCACCACCCGGGTGACGGGATGCTCCGCCCCGACCCAGCGGCGGCGAGCCGGCATCGAGAGATCGAGCGCCGCCTGCTCCCGGCTCTTCCGCTCCCCGTCGAGCGCCGCGCGTCGCGCAGCGAAGGCGGCCTCGAAGCTCCCCTTCAGCTGGTTGACCGCGGCGCCGTAGCGCTTGCGATCCTCGACCGGAAGCGCCGCCACCGCCTTGAGCGCGCTGGTGAGCGCCCCGCTCTTCCGTCCGAGCACCGCGATCTCTTCGGCCTCCAGCGCCGCGGCGTCGAGCAGCGGGATGGCCCCGAGGCGCGGGAGGAAGACGTCGAGGTCGGAGAATCCTGTGGTCATGGCTGCGGAGTGTGGGGACACCGGGTCCTGAGCGTCAATGGGGCCGCCCGCCGAGCGCGAACGGCCCCATTGGGCGGCGATGCCGGGTGGGGCCGTCGGCCCCGGGAGCTACTGGTTGTTCCGGGCGACCTCGGCCAGTTTGCCGAACGCGTCGCTGTCTCTCACGGCCAGGTCGGCGAGAACCTTCCGGTTGATCTCGACGCCGCCCTTCTTGAGCCCCGCGACCAGCCGGCTGTAGCTGATGCCATGGATCCGGGCGGCGGCGTTGATGCGCGTGATCCAGAGGGCGCGGAACTCCCCCTTCTTCTTTCGGCGGTCGCGGTAGGCATACCGCATCGCCCGCTCGGCCGTCTCCTTGGCCGCCTTGTAGAGCTTGCTCCGGCCGCCGCGAGCGCCCTTCGCGGCCTCCATGATCTTTTTCTTCCGGGCGTGATGGGCGACGCCGTTCTTGACGCGTGGCATGGCTGGTCCTCAGGCCTGGAGCAGGCGGTTGACGCGGGGGAAGTCAGCCGAGCTCACCAGGTCGGTCTTCTTCAGCCGGTTCTTCCGCTTGCGGGTCTTCTTGGTCAGGATGTGCGTGTGATTGGCGTGCCCGCGCTTCAGCTTCCCGGTTCCGGTCCGGGTGAAGCGCTTCATCGCCGCTCGCTTGGTCTTCTGCTTGGGCATCCCTGGCTCCGTTATTTCGGTGCAATCACCATCGTCATGTTCCGGCCTTCGAGCTTGGCGTCGGCTTCGATCTTGCCGACATCGGCCAGGCTTGCCGCCACCCGGTCGAGTACCGCGCGGCCCAACTCGAGGTGGGCGATCTGCCGGCCGCGGAACATCATCGTCACCTTCACCTTGTTGCCGTCACCCAGGAACTCGCGCGCGTGGCGCGTCTTGAAATCGAAATCGTGGTCGTCGATCGCCGGGCGGTACTTCACTTCCTTGAGCTGAATGATGTGCTGCTTCTTCTTGGCGGCGCGAGCCGCCTTGGCTTCCTCGAACTTGAACTTCCCGTAGTCCATGATCTTGACGACGGGGGGGCGCGCGGTCGGCGCCACTTCCACGAGATCGAGACCACGTTCCAGCGCGGCGGCGAGCGCCTCTTCGATCGGGAGCACTCCCAACTGCTCGCCGGCGGCGGTGATGACCCGGACCGGGCTGATCCGGATCATCCGGTTGACCCGGATTCGCTTATCGCGATCGTTTGTGGACAGTGCGCGTGCCTCCATGGCGGAGAAAAAAGAGAACGGGCACCCGTCCGAACCGCCGAGTGCCCGTCACGTCGAATGCCGCGGAGGCCTGCGGCCTCCTTGAGCTGCGATGCCGGGACCCGGGAGCGCTGCGGCACCGGGCCGGCAGGCGGAGGGTGGGGGAGCACCGCTCCCCACTTTGCTGAGCCGGGAAGCTAGTGAGGGCCGGAGGGGGTGTCAACGTCGGCGCGGGGCCAGCCGCGCTCAGCGGGTCGACGACGCCGGGGCGCTCGCGGGCGCGTATACCACATCTCGAAGCACGACCCCCTTGTCCTCCGATACCGGCACCCCCGACACGACCGTGGTGTCGTGCTCGAACACCAATCGCCACTCCCCCGCCACCGCGTCCCGCAGGAACGTGCGCTTCGTCTCCAGCGTCCGGAGCGGTTCCAGGTCGTATGCCATGATCCACGCCAGCGGGAGGTGGGCCGTTGTGGGGATCAGGTCCGCCATGAAGGCCGCGGTCTCGCCCCGATCGCTCACCAGGACCGCCTGCTGGAACGGCACGTGCCCAGGGATGGGCCGCACCGAAATCCCCGGCAGGACCTCCCCGGCCCCCTCGACCAGCCGCCAGCGGTGCGCGCCGGCCACCGGCTCGAAGTTGTGAGGCAGGTAACTGGCCCTGGTGCGCTCGTTGGTGTGTCGGGCGAACTCCAGCTCCCCCTTCTGCACCACGTAGGTCGCGCCGGGATAGGTGGGCCGCACGTGCCGCCGCGGGTCGTCCCGGAGCTCGGGGTCGATCGTGGTATTGCCGCCCGCATGATCGAAATGCAGATGGGTGTTGATCACCCAGCGAATGTCGCCGGGGAGGAAGCCCGCCGTGGCGAGCGCGTCCTCGAGTTGCGTGGCCCCTTCGAGCCCCTGGTTCTCGATGCCATAGATGTCGTGGAACCTGGGGCTCTCCTTGTTGCCGACCGCCGTGTCCACCAGCACGAGCCCGTCGGGATGCTCGATGAGCAGGCATCGCATGGCGAGCGGAATCCGGTGCCGGTCGTCAGGGGCGATCCGGCTGCTCCAGAGCGGCCTCGGCACCACGCCGAACATCGCTCCGCCGTCCAGCCGCTGGAGTCCGCCCTCGAGCGTGTGGCAGCGGAACCCGCCCACCTGGAAGGTCGTCTGCAGCGTCACGCCGAAGCCTCGGGGATGGAGTCGGCGCGGGGCCCGGTGGGCATGGCGAGGCGCTTGCGCCGCGCCGCACGGGTGCGTCGTGCCTCGATTGCGGCCAGGTCCTGCAGCGTGCGCGCGCCTTCGGCCCGGGCCAGGCTGAGCAACCGTGCCAGGAGGTCCGCGGTGACGAGCGCGTCGCCGGCAGCGCGGTGGCGGGCATCGTTCCCGATGCCGAAATGGAGGCTGAGATTGTCGAGCCCGCAGGAGCGCACCCCGGCGACCAGCCGGCGCGCCAGCCTCACGGTGCACAGGCGATGGCCCTCGAGGGTCAGGGCGCGCGCACGCCGCAGCTCGGCGGAGAGGAAACCCCAGTCGAAACGGGCGTTGTGAGCCACGAAGATGCGGCCCGCCAGGGCCGCGAGGAGCTGGTCGGCCAGGGCGTCAAAGGAGGGCGCGTCCTGCACCATTTCGTTGGTGATCCGGGTGATGGCGCTGATCACCGGCGGGATCGGCCTGCCCGGGTTGACCAGCGACTGGAAGATCACCTCGCGGCGGTCGCCCTGAAGCACCACGACGGCGATCTCTGTGATCCGGTCGCTGCCCGCGGCGCGCATGCCGGTGGTCTCGACGTCCACCACGGCGAAGGCGCAGTCGTCGAGCAGCGGCGAGCCCTGCGCCTCCGGAACGAGTCCCCAGCGCCCGTCGGGGAGCCGTCGGACACGGGGGTCGGCGCCGAGCAGGGCCACGGCGATCCGATCGCACACGAGGTCAGGGGCGCCGGGAAGGCCCAGTACCTCGTGGCAGAGCACGGTGGCCGGCCGGGCGCCGTCGCGCAGAGTGTCGAGGACCCGGCCGAGGAGTGTGCTCTCGGGGTGGGCGGCGGTGCCGATCACAGCGGCGCCCTCCGGAGCGGCAGCGACATGCACCGGGGTCCGCCCCCCCCGCGCGCCAGCTCCGCGCCCTCGACCGTGATCACGGTCCGGTGCTTCGCCTCGCTCCAGTCGTCGAACGCCAGGAAGTTGACCGACGGCACCACCCGGAAGCCGGCGCGCTGCAGCTCGTCGAGCGTGGCGTCGTTCCGGCGGTAGCTCACGATCGTCCCCGGGCGCACCGCGAGGAAGTTGCAGGCGGAGCTCCACTGCTCCCGTTCCTGGCTGGTACGATGGTCGCCGCCGGCCATGATCGGTTCGAGCGCCAGCCCCACGTCGCGGAGCGCGGTGAAGAAGTCGGCGCGCTCGTGCACCCCCTCCTCTCCCTTGCGCCGGTGCAGCACCGCCCGGCGCTCGGGGCCCACGAAGAACGGCGGCGAGACGACGCAGAGCTCCCGGTCCACCTGGGTGAAGATCATGTCGAGGTGGATCGCGGTCGGCGCCTTGGGCATCACGACCACAACCACGTCGGTCACCTGGCCCCGCTCGAACACCCGGTCGCAGAGCGCGTCGAGCGCGGCCGGCGAGCTCCGCTCGCTGAACCCGAGGACCAGGAGATCGGGGCGGAGATAATGCACGTCGCCGCCCTCGAGGGTGTAGTTGCTGCGCCGCTCCTCCGAGCCGTCGTAAAGGAAGCCGGCGTTGGCGAGCTCGGGGTGAAAGAGGAAGAGCGCCTTCACCAGCAGCTCCTCGGTCCACCGGACCCCGTAGCGCATGGAGCCGACCACGGCGTGGCGGCCGATGACCATGCCGATGTCGCGGGGGAAGAAGAGGTTCGGGAGCGGGGGAAAGGCGAACCCCTCCTCGTTCAGCGCCCGGGAGATCGGTCCGCTCTCCTCACGGGTCCCCTCGATGAGCATCTCCACGATCTGCGCCGGCGGATAGGTGCCGAGCCGCTGGGAGAGCTCGTCGTCCGGAACCACGTCCATCGTCTCCCGGATCAGGAACTCGCGCGCATCGGGCTGGCCGAGGATCTCGGCCAGGAGGTCGCGGACCTGGTGCACCTTGGCGAAGCGGCGGAGGACGGAGACGAACTGGCGGTGCTCGCGCTGGGCGATCTCGAGATCGATGATGTCGGTGTAGAGGTAGTCTTCCCGGTTGCCGGGAGTGACCGCTTCCAGCTCGGGGCCGGGGGTGTGGACCAACACGGACTCGAGGGCGCCGATTTCGGAGGTGACGTCGACGGGCATAGGTGAAGGTATTCGGGCAGGCGGATCCCGGGCTAGTGGGCGAGCCGCACCGCCCCCGAGCCCCTGAGCACCTTGCCAGGCAGCGCGCCCGTCGCCTTGCCGTCGGCGATGACCGGCACCCCATTCACCAGCACCCAGGTCATCCCCTCGGAGAGCTGGTTCGGTTCCGCAAACGTTGCCTTGTCGCGGACGCTGTCGGGATCGAAGACCACCACGTCGGCCCACATCCCCACCTTGAGCACGCCGCGATCGCCGACCCGCATCCGTCCCGCCGGGAGCGAGGTGAACTTCCGGATCGCCTCCTCCAGGCTCAGCCGCTTCTCCTCGCGCACGTACTTCCGGAGTATCCGCGGGAAGGTCCCGTATGCCCGGGGATGCGGGTGCTCCTTCCCCAAGGGCCCCTCGGGTGACGTTCCCTGGGAGTCATTATTGATGGACACCCATGGCTGCTCGATCGCCACCGCGATGTCGCGCTCCGACATCCCGAACACCGCCACGTAGGTGTACGCCTCATCCTCCGCGAGGATGTCGAGCAGCGTTTCGATCGCATCCTTCTTCCTCAGTGCCGCCACCTCCGCCAGCGTCTTCCCCTGGTACTGGCGGAGCGCCGGGTTCTGCACGACGCTGATCAGCACCGACTCCGGCCCCGGGATCTCCTGCCACTCGTTGTCCCAGGTATCGCTCGGCGTCAACATGTCGCGGCGGATGCGCTTCCGGGCGGCCGGATCGCGGAGCCGCTCCACCAGACTGGCCGTCCCCCCATCCAGTGCCCATGGCGGCACGAACGCCGACATCGAGTTGAACCAGGCCGGATAGGCATAGGTGTCGGCCGCGATATCCACGCCCGCGCGCCTGGCCGAGTCGATCTTGGCGACGATCTCCGGCATCCGGCCCCAGTTCTTCTTCCCGGCCGCCTTGAGGTGCCAGATCTCGACCGGAATGTCCGCCTCCCGGCCGATCGTGATCGCCTCGTCTATCGCCTGGGAGATGCGATTGCCCTCCGAGCGCAGGTGGGTCGCGTAGCTGCCGCCGAACCGGGCCGCCTCTTTCGCGAGCGCCACCAGCTCGCCGGTCTTCGCGTACGGCGCCGGCGGATACTGGAGCGAGGTCGAGAGACCCACCGCGCCGTCGAGCATCGCGGCACGCACCAGCGCTCTCATGCTGTCGAGTTGCTCCGGCGTCGGCGTGCGATCGGCGTCTCCGAGGACGACGCGACGCACCTGGGTGGCGCCGACGTAGCTCCCCAGGTTGATCCCGATCCCCTGCTTCTCGAGCCGCGCAAAGTACTCCTTGAAGCTTCGCCAGTCAGGCGTCACTCCGAAGTGATCCCAGGACACCTGGTCGGCCTTGACCAGCGTATCGGTGAGCGGCGCGGCGGACCCGCCCTCCCCGGTAAACTCGGTGGTGATGCCCTGGAAGATCTTCGACGGCAGCTGCGGGCTCACGAGTATGCTGGTTTCCGATTGACCGAGCATGTCGATGAACCCCGGAGCGACCACCCTGCCGCCCGCGTCCACCACCTGTCCGGCGCTCGCTCCGTCGAGGCGGCCTATCGCGGCGATGCGCCCGTCCTTGATCGCGAGGTCGCCCGCGTACCAGGGGGCCCCGGTGCCGTCAATGATGCGGCCGCGGCGGATGAGGAGGTCGTAGTCGACGCGCTGTGCAGCGGCGGGAAGCGCGGAGAGCGCGAGAAGCGTGAGGGCGGAGAGAGTCAGTCGCATGGGCGCCGGGATGTGACGTGTGGGCCGTCTGGCGGGCATCGATGCCCGGTCGCGGGCGGGAGCTCCATCCGCTGCAATCGAGCGACGCGACGAGGACCGCCGCAGCCTACCGATTCGCCAGCGCGTAACTCAGCGTCTCCAGCTCAAGGGCGAGATTCACCGTCTTCACATTCACGTCCTCCGGCACCACCAGCTGCACCGGTGCGAAGTTCAGGATCGATTTCACCCCGAGCGCCACCAGCCGGTCCGTCACCGGCTGTGCCGCCTCGGCCGGCGTCACCAGCACCGCCATGTCGACCGGACGCCGCTGCAGCTCGCGTTCGAGGGTGGAGATGTCCTGGACGGTGAGTCCATTCCACTGCCGGCCGATCTTGGCGGGGTCCGCATCGAAGATCGCGACGATGTCGAACCCCCGCTGCCGGAACCCGCGGTACTGCACCAACGCACTCCCGATCTTCCCCGCCCCGATCATTGCCACCATGTAGCGTCGCTTGAGCCCCAGGATCTCCCGCAGCCGGTCCGCCAGCTCCGGGACCGGATACCCCAGCCCCCGCTTCCCGAACGACCCGAAGAACGAGAGATCCTTCCGCACCTGCGCGGAGGTCGTCCCCCCGCGGGAGGCGAGCGAGCCCGAGCTCACCGTCGCGACTCCCTGCCCTTCGAATTCCTCCAGGAAGCGCAGGTAGAGCGAAAGTCGGCGAACGGTGGATTCGGCGACCTTACGCATGGAGCCGATTTATGTGAAACATTTCACAAACCTACCCCACCCGCCACCCTCCGTCAACGAGCCCACGCAGCAGACGCACAAACCCCTCCGGTGCCACCACCTCCGGGCGAAGGCTCCCCGCAATGCCGAGGCAGCCGAGGAGCTCCTCCAGCGGCGGCGCGGGCCAGCCCGTGAGCTCCCTGAGCCCCCGCAGCAACTGCTTCCGCCGGAAACCGAAGAGCCCGACCACCAGTCGCCGAAAGGTCCGCGCCTCCGCATCGCTGATGAGCGGCTCCTCCAGCGGCACCAGCCGCAGCACTGCCGAGTCCACCTTCGGCCTCGGCTGGAAGGCGCCGGCGGGCACTGTGAACAACCGCTCGGCGCGGGCCACCGCCTGCACCCCGACGCTCAGCGCCCCGTATTCCGGCGTCGCCGGGCGGGCCGTCACTCGCTCCGCTACCTCGAGCTGCACCAGAAAGACGATGCGCTCCGGCCTCGGCGGCTCCAGCGCCTTGTCGATGAGCGGCGACGTGATGTTGTAGGGAATGTTGCCGGTCACGAGGAATCGCGGCCCGGCCGCGGCCCGCCAGTCCGTCTCGAGGGCATCGCCTTCCACGATCGTGGCGCCGGGGAATCGCGCGCGCAACTCGGGAACGAGATCGCCGTCTTTCTCGATTGCGACCAGCCGGCCCGCCCGCTCCAGCAGCGCCGCCGTCAACCCGCCCCGGCCGGGGCCGACCTCGAGCACCGTGTCGTCTCGTGTGGGCGCGAGCGCGTCGGCGATTCGGCCGAGGAGCCGCGGATCGGTGAGAAAATGCTGTCCGAGTCGGCGCTTCGCCCGGCGCACCTCTAGATCCGCATCACCAGAATGGTGCGGTCGTCGGCCGGCCGGGAGCCGAACGCTTCGGCCTCGGCAAGAACGCCTTGTACGATCGCCTCCGGCGCCTGGCGAAGGATCATGCAGATGGAGTTCCCTTGGTCGTTGAATTCCACGGCGTCCACGAGTTTGCGGATGAGAAAGAGGCCGCGGCCGTTGGCTACATCGATCTGGTCGGGATGGATCGGTTCCGGCACCGACGACGGATCGAAACCGGTGCCCTCATCGGTGACGGAGACTCGGATGGTGTCGGGGCCGGAGTGCGGCGGACGCAGAGTCGGAGCGCAGACGGCATGGCGGTTGGCCGGCTAGAAGCTGGCGAGGGCCTGTTGGGGCGTTTCGGCGATGGCGAAGAGAGTGTCCAGCTTGGTCAGCTCGAAGAGCGACCGGAGGTCCTCGTTGAGCCCGGCGAGCCGGAGCTCGCCACCGGTCTCCCGCACCCGCTTGGCGATGGACACCAGCTCGCCGAGTCCGGACGAATCGATGTAACCCGCGCGCGAGAAGTCGATGAGGAGTCGGCGCTCGCCGCGGTCGAGGGCGCCCTGGATGAGCTCCTTCAACTCCTGCCGGTTCCCGACGATCAGCTGTCCTTCCGCCTGCACGACCGCTACCCCGCTGGGGTCCTTGGTCTGACTGAAGCCCATGCGCGTGTCTCCCTCAGGTCGTCGTATCGCACTGCAGCGCCACCATCGCCGCCACCTCGACAATATCATCGGCGGTGGCCCCGCGCGACAGGTCGGCCATCGGCCTGGCCAGCCCCTGGAGGATCGGCCCCAGCGCGGCCGCGCCCGCCAGCCGCTGCACCAGCTTGTACCCGATGTTGCCGGCGTCGAGATCGGGAAAGACGAGCACGTTGGCCCGCCCCACCACCGGAGATCCGGGCGCCTTCCGCTCGCCGACCTCGGCGTCGAGCGCCGCATCTACCTGCAGTTCACCATCGGACGGGATGTCGGGCGCAAGCGCCCGAAAGCGTGCCGCCGCCTCCCGCACCCGGTCCACCCGCGGCCCCTGGGCGCTCCCCCGGGTGCTGTACGACAGAAAGGCGACGCAGGGCGAATCGCCGACGAGACGGCTCCGGTCGCGCGCCGCCGCCAGCGCGATGTCGGCCAGCTCGGCGGCCGACGGCTCGGGAACCACGGCGCAGTCGGTGAAGGTGAGGACACGGTCTCCCGGCAGCACCATGTAGAACGCCGAGCTGACCAGGCGCGCCCCCGGCGCGGTGCCGATGGCCCAGAGCGCCGCACGGATGGTGTCTGCAGTCGGGACGACCGCTCCCGCCACCGCACCGTCGGCCTCGCCGAGGGCCACGAGGGCGGCGCCGAAGTTGACGGGGATGGAGGCGACGTCGAGCGCGTGGACGCCATCCCGGACCCGGTCGGGCCGGCGCTCGCGGAGGAGCTGCGCGACCCGCCCGAGGCGAGGGTCGTTGGCGGGCGTGGCCGCGGGGCCGCCGAGAAGCACCGGTTCGGCGATTCCCTCGCGCCGGAGTCTTTCCGCCGCCTGCTGCACCCGCTCGTCGTCGCCCTCACAGAGCACGATCCGCCGCCGGCGGGCCGCGGCCCGCCGGAGCAACTGAACGAGAAAGGTCATGCGCGAAACCGGGCGGAGAGCGCGGCGGCGACGGAGGGATGAACCAGTGCGCTCACGTCTCCGCCGAAGCGCGCGACCTCGCGCACCAGGCTGGAGCTGAGGTAGGTGAGATCGAGGGCGGGGACGAGGAAGACAGTCTCGAGCGCCGGATGAAGCTGGCGGTTCATGAGGGCCATCTGGAACTCGTACTCGAAGTCGCTCACCGCGCGGAGCCCGCGCACGACCATCGAGGCGCCCACCTTTCGGGCGAAATCGGCGAGCAGCCCCTCGAACGACTGGAAGGACACGCGAGGCTCGGTGCCGACGGCGCCCCGGAGCATGGCCAGGCGCTCCTCCACACCGAAGAGCGGCTGCTTGGACGCGTTCACCGCGACGGCCACGATGACCCGGTCCGCGAGCGCCAGGCTCCGGCGGATGAGGTCCTCGTGGCCCTTGGTCGGCGGATCGAACGACCCCGGGTAGATCGCGATGCGCATCAGGTAGCGTGGCAGAAGGTGATGGCGGTCTCGCCGTACCGGCGAGTGTCGTCCCCGCCGGGGGGATGGTCGGCTCGGTGCTCCACCGAAAGAATGCGCGCGAAGGGGACCCGGCGGAAGAGGGCGACCAGCCGGCTAGCGGCATCGGCGGTGTAGGGCGGGTCGGCGAGCGCCAGGTCGAAGGCCCCCGGGTCGAGCCGCTCCGCGAAGCGCAGCGCGTCGCCCCGGTGCACCGTGCTCCGGTCGGCGACGCCGAGCGCATCGATGTTGGCCCGGAGCGACGTGAGCGACGGAGGATTCAGCTCGACAAACGTGGCCGATGCGGCGCCGCGCGAGAGTGCCTCGAGCCCGAGCGCGCCGCTCCCTGCGAAGAGGTCGAGCACCCGCGCGCCCTCCAGGTCGGCGCCGAGGATGCTCATCCAGGCTTCGCGGACATGATCGGCGGTGGGCCGGACCCGCGCATCCCGCGGCACGACGAGGCGCCTGCCCCCGAACTCGCCACCAACGATGCGCACTGCGGGTGGCTACTCAGGCCCCATGCGGGGACAGCGCACAGAGCCGCGCCTGCAGCGTGGTGTGTCCGTTCCACTCGTTGCATTCGAGCTTGAAGGCGGCGTCCACCAAGCCATCGCCGAGCCAGGCGACCCGGTCGGCCCACTGGAAGCCGATGACTGGCAGGCGGGCGGTGCCGTCGGCCAGCGTACCCTTGAGATGGCCGGAGCCGACCCGTGCCCTGCCGGCGAAACGCACGCCGCGCACGCCAAACACCGGGCTCGCGTTCCCCGCTCCGCACGGCTCCAGGTAGCGACAGAGCCGCTCCAGATCGCGCGTGGCCTCGCCGAGGCCGATCTCCAGGTCCACCCGCTGCTCGGGCCCGAGCTCGTCGGGGCGGAGCCTCTCGCGAGCGATGGCGCCGAACCGTTCGCGGAACGCATCGAGCCGGTCCCGCCGGATGGTGAGACCCGCGGCCATCTGGTGCCCGCCGTACCGCTCGAGCAGGTCGCCGCAGGACAGCAGGGCGGCGTGAAGGTCGAACCGCGAGATGCTCCGACCCGATCCCTTGCCGATGTCGCCGTCGAAGGCGATCAGGAACGTCGGGCGGCCGTATCGCTCCACCACCCGGGACGCGACGATGCCCACCACTCCGGGATGCCAGCCGTCGCCCGCCAGGATGAATCCGGCATCGCGCTCCAGGTCGCCTTCCTGTTCTATCCGGGTCAGCGCCTCGTCGAGAATCCGCTGGTCCAGCGCCTGCCGCTCGACGTTGAGCCCGTCGAGCCGGCGCGCCAACCCCTCCGCCTCGGCTTCGTCGTCGGTGAGCAGGAGCCGCAATCCGTCGGTGGCGTCGCCTATCCGTCCCGCGGCATTGAGCCGGGGGCCGAGGACGAAGCCGAGATGGCCGGCGCGCACCTCCTTCTCGGCAAGGCCGCTGCTCCGGAGCAGGGCGCGGATGCCGGTCCAGCGTGATCGGCCGAGGAGGCGCAACCCGTGCCTGACCATGATCCGGTTCTCGCCGACGAGCGGGACGACGTCGGCCACGGTAGCCAGCGCGACGAGATCGAGCAGGTAGTACGGGAGGTTGGGCGGGAGGCCCAGCGCGGGCACCAGCGCCTGCACCAGCTTGAACGCCACTCCGGTGCCGCAGAGCGTCGTGGCACCCGACGTGTCATCGGGACGCTGGGGGTCGACGACCGCGAGCGCCGGCGGGAGCTCATCGCCCGGCAGGTGGTGATCGGTGACCACCACGCCGATGCCCGCCGCCCGGGCCGCGGCGACCGTTTCCACGGCCGTGATTCCGCAGTCGCAGGTGACGACCAGTGAGACGCCCGCCCTCCGCGCCGCCTCCAGGCCCGCTGGACCAAAATCGTAGCCATCGCGGAGACGGTGCGGCAGGAAGGGCACGACGTCGGCGCCGGCGGTGCGAAGGGCGCGTGTGAGGAGCGTGGTGGCGCACTGGCCGTCAACGTCGTAGTCGCCGTGCACCATGATGGTGCCGCCGGCCCGCACCGTGGCGGCGATGGCCGCCACCGCGTCGGACATGCCCGCGATGGCCAGGGGATCGGACAACCCGTCGAGCGCGGGACGAAGAAAGGCGCGGGCAGCCGCCTCGGACCCGTGACCGCGCTGCACCAGCAGCGCGGCGAGGGCGTGCGGCAGCGACAGCGCCGACACGAGTTGCTCGACGGCTACCGGATCGGGCGACGGCGACAACACCCAGCGAAGCAACGGCGCGGGAAAAACGGTCACCATGGGAGAATAACCCGTGGATGTGACGTCATGCCGATCCGGAGTTCTCCGGCGGGTACAGGATCGCGCCGCAACCTTCGCAGCCGTCGAGGACGGCGCCGCTCCGGATCTGGCTGCGGCGGTTGAGTGGAATGGACGTATGGCAGGCCCCGCAGGTTCCACCGAGTAGCGGCACCACCACATTCACGGCGCGGCTGCGCCGGAGACGGTCGTAGCGGGTGCGGAGCTGGCGATCTATGCGGGACGCACTCTCCTCCCGCTCGCGCTGGGCGGCACCCAGCTGGTCTTGGAGAGCCGCCCGGCGCGCTTCCAGCACGGTTCGATCGGGAACCTGCGAGGCTGCCAGTGCCTCCACCCTGGCCTCCTCTTCCACCACACTCGACTCCAGTACACCCACCGCCTCGGCACTTCGGACCCACTCGTTCTCCTCTTTTGAGATCACGGTGCGCGCCAGGTCGAACTCGGCCATCAGCGTGGCGGCGTCCTTCGGATTGCGCACCTGCTCCAGGCGAAGCTGGCGGCGCTCCTGGAGGAGCCGGTAGCTCTCGACCCGGGCCTCGAGTTCGTCTCGGCGCTTGATGCCGTCGGCCACGGCGCGGCGCGCCCCGTCCAGAAGTCCCTGCGCCTGCCTCAGTATCTGGTCGAGAACGGCGACCTCGCCCTGCAATGCCTCCATCCGCTGTTGAACGTGGACTACCACGGTGTCCTTGTGCTGCAGATCGAGCAGTTTGACGAGATCAGCGTGCATCGAGTTTCCCTTTCCGGAACGAGCGTTTCAGCAGCTCCTCGGGAAACCGCGAGGAGATCTCATCGATCAGGCGATGGCGTTCCGCCACGAGGGTATCGAGATCCGCCGGAGTGAGCGCGGCGGTGCGGTCGCGCTTCTGGCGCTCGAGCGCGGCCAGTTGGCGTCTCAGCGGGCGGACTTCCAGCGTCCGGCAGGCGTCGACGTAGGTTCGGTCGGGGTCGGGAGCCCCATACTTGGGCTCGGTGCTGTCGAGCAATGCCCACGCCCGCTGGGCGCCCGGTGAGAGACGTTCCAGAAGTTGGCCGGGCGCCTCCGGTTCGTGACTGCCCGTGAGCGCTTCGAACAGCTCGCGCAGCTCGGGCGTCTCGAACCACTCTGCGGGGATCTCCATGGCGGCTCGCGACCGCCACCCTGCCTCCTTCATCAACACCCGGATCAGGTCCTGTTCGGCGGCGTCCACCCGCCGGTGCCGCGCCGGCGGGCGGGAGACGGGAGCCTCCACGCGAGGCCCTGCGACATGAGCTGGAGGTGGGGGAGTGGCCGCCCCGGGGCCCGGTTTCGCCGATTCCTGCTGGAGGACTTCGCGGCTTACCCCGGTTCGCTCGGCCACTTTCTTGAGGTAGAGATCGCGGGTGATCGGGTCGGACGCGGCGCGGATCGTGGGCAGGAGCCGGTCGAGCGCCTCGCGCTGATGATCCACTCCCTCGAACCACCCCTTGAGCTCGAGCAGCTGGATCTTTCGCTCGATGAGATCCATCGCGTCGTCCACGATCGGCTCGAGCGCTGCCGCCCCGCCCGTCTTCACGAGCGAGTCGGGGTCTTCACCCGGCGGCAACGTCGCGACCCGCACCCGCATCCCATGCCGTAGCAGCTCGTCGCCGGCACGGAAGGTGGCGCGGAGGCCCGCCTGATCGCTGTCGTAGAGGAGAATGGCGGAACCGGCGTAGCGCTTGAGCAGCGCCGCCTGGTCGGAGGTGAGCGACGTGCCGAGCGGAGCCACCACGTTCTCGACCCCGGCGAGAACCAGCCGGAGCACGTCGAAGTAGCCTTCGACAAGGATGACCGACTCCGCCTTCCTGATCGGGCCCTTTGCCTGGTGGAGGTTGTAGAGCTGTCGGCCCTTGTGGAAGATCGGGCTTTCGGGGGAGTTGAGATACTTGGGCTCACCGGGCCCGAGGAGGCGGCCGCCGAAACCCACCGCACGCCCGCGCAGGTCGTGGATGGGGAACAGAAGCCGGCCGCGGAAGCGCGGCATCACCGAGCCGTCGTCGCGCACCGCCACGAGACCCGCCTCGATGAGCACCTTCTGGTCCACGCCGAGGCCGGCCATGGTGGTAAGGAAAGCCCGTCCCTGCGGCGCGTAGCCGAGTCCGTGCAGCGCGGCGGTGTCCAGCGGAAGGTCCCGGCCCGCGAGGTAGTCGCGCGCACCCTTTCCCTCGGGAGACTCGACGAGTTGGCGGGTAAACCAGTCCTGCGCTACCGCCACCGCGCCGAAGAGTGGCTCGAGCGGATCGGGGCCCGCCCGGCCGGGCTTCTCCGGAATCATGATCCCCACCTTGCCGGCCACCTCCCGCACCGCGGTGGGGTAGTCCATGCCGAGCCGCTTCATCAGCCAGGTGAAGACATCGCCCGACTCGTGACAGACGAAGCAGTAGTAGCGGCCCTTCCTGGGGATGACGGTGAAGTTGCGGTGGGTGCCGCCATGGAACGGGCACTGCCCTCGGTAGTCCGATCCCGTTCGCTTGAGCTCCACCACCTCCCCGATGATCGAAACCACGTCGGCGGTGTCGCGGACCTGTTCGACGATCTCCTCGGGGATCATGCTCATGCGGAGAACTCCACGACCGTGACACCGGTGCCGCCCTGGTTCCGTGGGGCGAAGCCGTAACGGGCGATTCGCCGGTCCTTCGCCACCACCCGCCGCACCCGCTCGCGTACCACGCCCGTGCCCATGCCGTGAATGATGCGGAGGAAGGGCTGCTCCGCCAACACCGCCGCGTCAACCGCGGCTACCGTGGCCATCTCCGCCTCGTCGCCGGTCATTCCCCGGAGGTCGATCTCGAGAGAGGACGGAGAAGACGGAAAGGAGGGAGAGGAGGGAGAGGAGGGAGAGGTGCCGGTCGAGGCGGTGCGAGTCGCCTGGTCGGCCTCGACAACCATCTTCATGGCGCCCAGGGCCACCACGAGGCGGCCGTCGGGGCGAACCTCGAGCACCTCACCCGCGCCTCCGCCCGCCAGCCGAATGCGGTCCCCCGCAACAATCGCTTCCGTCCCCTCGGTCCTGTCCGTCCTCTCCGCCCTTTCCGCCCTCTCCGCCTCTTCCAACTGCTCTCCCTGCTCCCGGATTCCCTCCTCGACCAGCCGCCGCGCCTCGCGGGCCGTTGCATCATCGGCGGAGGCATGGGCCGCGACGAGTGCCTGCTCCACGAGCTGCCGCGCCTCCATCAAGTGGCTCCTGGCCATCTGCCGGCCGGCCTTCTCCGCCTCCTTCTCCTTCCGCTTGAGCTCCGCCTCGCGCGCGGCCTGTGCCTCGGCCTGCCTGGCGAGCCGGGCGCCGAGGGCGTCGAACTCGATGGCCCGCGCCGCGGCCTCCTCCTGGGCGGTGCGAAGCTCCCGTTGCCGCTCCTCGACGACCGCCAGAAGCACGTCGAGACTCCGCTCCGCGTCCGGCACCCGCGCTTCGGCGTCGGCAAGGATCGCCGGGGCCACGCCGAGCCGCCGCGCGATCGCCAGTCCGTAGGAGCGGCCGGGAACGCCCTTGAGGAAGCGGAAGGTGGGCGTCAGCGTCGCGGCGTCGAATTGCAGCGACGCATTCACCACGCCCGGCGTATGGGTCGCGAGATCCTTGAGCGTGCCAAGGTGGGTCGTCGCCAGGGTGAGGCTGCCCCGTGCGGTGAGCGACACCAGCGTCGCTGCCGCGAGGGCCGATCCCTCGGCCGGGTCGGTGCCGCTGCCGATTTCATCGAGCAGCACCAAGGTCGCGCCGGCGGCGTGGTCGAGGATGCGTCGGAGCATCCGCACATGCGCGCTGAAGGTGGACAGGCTGGCCGCTATGGACTGCCGGTCGCCGATGTCGGCGTAGAACCGGCGGAAGAGCGGCAGTCGGCTGCCCGCGCCCACCGGAGGCACGATGCCGCTCTGGGCCAGGGCGGCGGCCAAGCCGACCGCCTTGAGCAGCACCGTCTTGCCCCCGGTGTTGGGGCCGCTGATGAGGAGGGTTCGTTCCTCCTCGCCAAGCGCCAGGTCGAAGGGCACCACCGGTTCGCTGCCGGCCAGCAGAAGGGGATGGCGGCCGCGTACGATCACGATCGAGGACGCGGGGCCCACCTCCGGCACCTCGCCTTGCACCGCCACGGCATATCGCGCGCGGGCGACCAGATCGTCCACCGCCACGCACATCTCGACCATGTCACGAATCGCGGGGAGCTGGGGCCGGAGCAGGTCGGTCAGCTCCCGCAGCACGCGGAGCACCTCTCGCTCCTCGGCGCTTTCCGCCTCGCGAAGCGCGTTGCCGAGCTCGATGGCCTCGGACGGCTCGATGAAGAGCGTTCCCGCGCTCCCCGACTCGTCGTGGATGATTCCGGAGGGACGGGAGCGCGAGTCGCGTCGGACGGGGATAACGTACCGGCCACCGCGGACGGTCACCCCGGCATCAACGGGGATGGCCCTGGCATCGAGGCCGCGCAGCAGCGATTCAAGCTTCCTGAGCAGACGCTGCCGCGCGGCGTGGACCTCGCGCCGGGCCGCCGCAAGCCGCGGGCTCGCCGTGTCGAGGACGACGCCGTCGGCATCCACCGACTGCTCCAGCCGCCGCTCGGTCTTCGGGTCGGGAGGCGGACGGTCGAGCGCGGCCGCGAGCGGCGCCTCCTCCGAAATACGGCGCAGGTCAGCGTGGACCTGCCGTGCCGCAACCAGGACCCGGTGGAGCGCCGCCAACTCGACCCCCTCGAGCACGCTTCCCTCGACGCGGAGCCGCCCGAGCGCCCGGGTGACGTCGGGAATCGGCTCCGCGAGGAGACCGTCGCCGCGGCGGAAGAGGCCGGCCACTTCGCCCGCGCGCGCGAGCTCGACGCTGACCCACGCCGGATCGGCCGAGGGCCGGCGGGCGCGGACGCGCGCCTTCCCGAGAGGGCCGACGGCGTGGACGGCCACCAGCTCGACGACCGGCGCGAACTCGATGGTCTCGAGCGCGTCGGCGCACGCCTCGTCGGCCAAAGGAGACGGGGTGCCGCCCTCGATATGGGCCAGCACCCCGTGAGTAGAGACCGCTTCCGCCTGCGACATCACCCCGCCTGAAGCTCCTCGCGCACGATCTGGTTGATCATCTTGCCGTCGGCCCTCCCCTTGTACCTGGGAAGCACCTGGCCCATCACCTTGCCGACGTCCTTTGCCCCACCGGCGATCACCTCGCGCACGGCGGCGCGAATTTCGTCGGGATCCACCGCGGGCGGGAGAAACTCCTCGAGCACCTTGATCTGCGCAAGCTCCGCGTCGACCAGGTCCTGACGATGGCCAGCGGTGTATTGCTCGACCGCTTCGCGGCGGATCCTGATTCCCTTGCGCAGGACGTCGATGACTTCGTCGTCGGTGGCGGGACGCCGGAGGTCGATCTCGCGATTCTTGAGGTTGGCGATGATCGTGCCGAGAACGAGGGTGCGGTCCTTCTGGTGTCCCTTGCGGGCCGCATTCATGGCGGCTCGCAGGGACTCGGCCAGGCTAGACCCGGGGGATACGGGGGCCACGACGGTTCTTGCGGACCGCGGCGTTCATCTTCCGCTTCCGCTTTTCGCTTGGCTTTTCGAAGTGGCGGTGCTTGCGAAGATCAGAAAGGATTCCGGCCTTCTCGCACTTCTTCTTGAACCGCTTGAGCGCCCGCTCGAAGCTTTCGTCATCGTGGATGATGACTTCAGGCATTCGCTGTCTCACCCCTCTCGGCCCGGATGGGCGTAAATGAAATAGACTGGTGAATTTAGCGGGCATCGGAGGGGAGAGCAAGCGGGAAGAATCAGCCGGTATCGCCATTGACCGACCCCTACCCCGGCGGCCATCCCATCTTCCGCCCGCCGAGCAGATGCAGGTGCAGGTGGTCCACACTCTGCCCGCCGTCCCGCCCGGTGTTGGTCACGATCCGGTACCCGCCGGCATCGAGCCCGAGCTCGGTGGCCAGCGCGGCGGCGAACGCCAGCAGCGCTCCCAGCACCCGCTCTCCCTCGCCATCCCTGGCATCGCGCACGGCGGCATAATGCCGGGTGGGAATCACCAGCGCGTGAGTCGGCGCCTGGGGGTTGATGTCACGAATGGCGATCGCGTCGGGCGAGCGCTTGATCGGGGTCACCGGGATCTCCCCGGCGACCATCTTGCAGAAGAGACAGTCAGCCATCGCTCCCCCGGAGTCGTGCCGCGATCACGGCGGCCGCCGCTGCGATCGCGGCGGTCTCGAACCTGAGCGTATGGGCTCCGAGCTTCGTCGGGCGAAAGCCCGCGGCGATGATCGCGTCACGCTCGGAGTCGGTGAATCCCCCTTCGGGGCCCACCAGCACCGTCACCGCTACGCTTCCAAGTCGTGCAGGCGGTGGGTCGCCCCCCGCATCGGCCAGCCAGCGGCTGTCCGCACCTGAGGTTTCGAGAAAGCGGTCGAGCGAAACCGGATCGTCCACCGCGGTGGCCCACGCGGCGCCGGTCTGCTTGAGCGCCTCGAGCGTCTGCCGCCGCAGCTTGTCGAGATGCGCGGCCCGGAGCCTGGTGGCGACGCCGGCGGTTCGGGCCGTTTCGACCGGGACCACGGCGGTGATTCCCAGTTCCGATGCCTTCTCGACCACCAGGGCAAAGCGGTCGCGGTCGCCCGCGCCCACCGCCAGCACCGTCTGCGCGGGCCGGGGTGTCGACTCCGCCCGCTCGATCGCGACGGCCCATCCGTCTCCCGCGCGCGCCAAGCTCCCGCTTCCCACCAGCCCCACCCCGTCCCGCACGCCGACCACTTCTCCCGCCTCGGCCCGCCGCACCCGAAGGTGGTGGGCTTCGTTCACGTCGAGCCTGCACAGCGTGCCCGCCGCCCTTTCCCCCGGGGGCAGCAGCACCACGATCACGCGCCGAGCGCTTCCTTCAGCTTGGACCAGAAGCCGGGCGCGCGGCGCGGCGGCTCGCCCTCGAGCTTGGCCAACTCGCGGAAGAGACGCTCCTGCTCCTCGGTGAGCCCCTCCGGCGTCCAGACGTGCACCCGGACGAGCAGATCGCCCTTGCCGTTCTGGCCGAGGACGGGCAGCCCGCGATGCTTGAGCCGGAGTACGGTCTCGGGTTGGGTCCCCCCAGGCACCCGGACCTGCTCCACGCCATACGGCGTCGGAACCTCGAATTCCCCGCCGAGCGCGGCCTGGGAAAACGAGAGTGCCAGATCGAAGATCAGGTCGTCGCCCTGGCGCTCGAAGCGATCGTCGTCCTTGATGTCGAGCATGACCAGGAGGTCGCCGGTCGGGCCGTTGCGGGGGCCGGCCGCTCCCTGGCCGCGGAGCGTGAGATAGTTGTTGGTGGACACGCCGGCGGGGATCTCCACGGCCACGCTTCGCTCCGTCCGCACCCGCCCCTCGCCGCGGCACGCCTCGCACGGCTCGAGGATGACGCTGCCCTCGCCGGCGCAGGTGGGGCACGGCGATACCGAGACGAACTGGCCGAAGACGCTGCGCGTCGCGCGGCGCACTTCGCCGGTGGCGTTGCAGGTGGTGCAGGACGTGGGCCGGGACCCCGCCTTGGCGCCGCTCCCCTCGCAGGCTCCGCAGCGCTCCAGCGCCTTGAACCGGACGGTCTTCTTGACGCCGGTCGCCACCTCGGTGAGCGCGAGACGCACGGTGACCCGGACGTCCTGGCCGCGGCGGGTGTCGGCCCGCGCGCCACCGCCGAAGATGGACTCGAAGCCGCCCATCCCGCCGAAATCGCGCATGAAGATGTTGAGCGCCTCGCTCAAATCGACATGATGGAACCCGAACCCGCCGCCCGCGCCACCCCCGACACCCGCCTTTCCATAGCGGTCGTAGGCCGCGCGCTTCTGGGGATCCCGGAGCACCTCGTAGGCTTCGGTGATCTCCTTGAACTTCGCCTCGGCGTCAGGGGATGAATTCCGGTCGGGATGGTATTCCATCGCGAGCTTCCGATAGGCTTTCTTCACCTCGCCTTCGGAGGCGTCGCGCTTAACCCCGAGCAGGGTGTAGAAGTCGCTCACTCCAGCAATCCCTCCACGAGACGACTGGTGTGCTCTACCAGCCCGATGATCTTGTCGTATGGCATGCGGGTGGGGCCCATGACGCCGATCACGCCCTTGAGCGTCCCCGCCTGATAGGACGCGGTGACGAGAGTGAAATCGCTCAGGCGGCTTTCGGGGTTCTCCCCGCCGATCGTCACCGAGATGCCCGAGTGCCGGCGTGACGCGAGCGCCAGGCGCAGGAGGTCGCGCCCCTCGGTGAGACGCAGAAGGTCGCGCATCCGGTGGTTGGACGCGAACTCCGGCTGCTCGGCCAGCATCTGGGCGCTCCCGAGAACCACGGTGTTCTGATCGTCCGAGAGGGCGAAGATCTCCTCTCGCTCCGCGATGAAGATGTTGAGCAGCTCCGACCCGCCGCCCGGCGTCCCCGCGCCGCGAAGGCGCTCCGGGAGAGTCGCCCGGATCTTCTGCAGCGTGAGCCCCGACAGCCGCTCGTTGAGGACCCGGGCCACGTCGAGGACCGATTCCGCGGAGGCCCGCGCCGGCACCTCGACGAAGATCGTCCGGACCACTCCGCTCTTCAGGTTTAAGACCAGCAGCAGCCGCTCCGACGACATCTGCACCAGATCCAGCCGCTCCAGCACCATCTCGTCGAGCGCCGGCGCGACCGCCACCCCCAACTCCTGCGTGAGCACGCCCAGCACCTGCGCCGCGCGCCGGAGAATCTCATCCACGATGTTTCGGGAACCTTGCAGCTCGGCGTGAAGGGTGGTCCGGTCCTCTGCGGAAAGGGGACTGAGCCGCATGATCTCGTTCACATAGACCCGGTACGCCCGGTCGGTGGGGATCCGGCCGGCCGACGTGTGCGGGTGGAACAGGTATCCCTTGTCCTCCAGCTCGCTCATCGTATGCCGGATGGTAGCCGACGACACACCCAGTCCGTACCGGCGGGCGATGGTCTGGCTGCCGGCGGGTTCCGCGGTCTCGATGTAGGTCTGGACCACCGCCTCGAGAACGCGCAACTCCCGTTCGCTCAGCTGATCGGGTGTTGGCATAGTCAGCAAAGATATTGACTTACGAGGCTGATTCAAAGAGACGAGGCGGCCTCATCCCACCGAGGCCGCCAGAGCGTCGAGGCGGAGCCACCCCTCGGCGGTGAGGACGATCCGGTCGCCCTCCGGGCGGGCCCATCCCTCCCGCCCCCAGGCAACCCGGATCTCCTCCGGAAGCCGAGTAGCCGGAACACCCTCACGGGTCCGCAGCCCGAGGTAGATCTCCTCCAGGGCGACCTCCTCCGGGCCCAGCGCTTCCTGCCCGGCCACCACGCTCCGGCCGGCGACGGCAGCGTCATGATAGGCCTGCCACTCGCGGAGGTTCCAGCGTCGCTCGGCGCCGAACCCGCTGTGGGCCGATGGCCCCAGGCCGATGAACGGCGCCCGCAGCCAGTACGCGGAATTGTGGCGCGCCCGGCGGCCCGCCTTGCCGGCGTTGGAGACCTCGTAATGGTCGTATCCCGCGCCGACCAGCGCGTCGTGCGCCAGGAGAAACTCCTCTGCGTAGCGCTCCTCATCCGCCGGCATGACCCGGCCCGTGGCGGTCCACCGGGCGAGGGGAGTGTGATCCTCGACGGTGAGACCGTAGAGCGAGAGGTGCTCCGGGTCGAGGGCGAGGGCGCGATCGAGATCGCGCTCCCACGGACGCCCGAGCGCCGCGGGCAGGCCGAAGATGAGGTCGAGAGAGAGGTCGCCGATACCTGCCGCGCGAATCGCGTCCACCGCGGCCAGCACCTGGTCCGCCGTATGGGTCCGGTGCATCCACTGAAGGACCGCCGGCTCGAACGATTGCACGCCGAGGGACACCCGATTGACGCCGGCCGCGCGCCAGGCAGCAGCAGCCGACACGCTGAGGTCGTCGGGGTTGGCCTCGAGCGTGATCTCGGCACCGGCGGCGATCGAGCGGTCGGCTCCGATCCGGGAGAGGATGCGCTCGATACCCGACGGATGGAGGTGCGACGGAGTGCCCCCGCCGAAGTAGATGGTCTCGATCACCGGTGCGGTGGCCCAGATCGGGTGCGCTTGCCACCCCCGCCATTCCGCGACGATGGTCTCGACGAAGTCGTCGGTGGGCACGACGCGCCTGACGGCGATGGCGAAGTCGCAGTAGGTGCACCGCCGGGCGCAGAAGGGGACGTGAATGTAGAGGTGCACGGGGGAAATGTAGGGGATGGTGGATGCGCCGTCAGCCGGCCGCCCTCCGGAAGTGCTTCCCCGGCAGCTGCTCGGCAACTCCCGCGATCTCGAGACCGCAGAGCACCCCCAGCACCACGCTCACCGGCCGGCCCGACCGGGCGGCGAGCTCGTCGATGTGCACCAGATTAGTGCCGAGCAGCAGCGCCACCTCCCGCTCGTCGACGGAGAGGGTGGCGGGAAGCTCGCGCACAGCCGGGGCCAATTCTTCGACGGCGCGCTCGACCCGCTTCGTTTCGGGGAAATGCTGGAGCAGGTCAAGCGGCTCGAGGTACGGCGTCGCGCCGTCCCGAATCAGCCGGTTGGCACCGACCGACACCTTGCTCGTGATCGGCCCTGGTACGGCCAGCACCTCCCTGCCCTGCTCCAGCGCTGTTCCGGCGGTGATGAGCGCGCCCGATCCGGCCGCTGCCTCGACCACCACAGTTACCCGCGCAAGCCCGCTGATGAGCCGGTTCCGCCGTGGGAAGCTGCCCGCATGCGGCCGCTCGCCCGGCGGGAACTCGGTGAGCAGCGCCCCCCGCGCGGCTACGCGGTCGTACAGGACGCGATTGGCCGTGGGATAGACCACGCCGAGACCGTTGCCGAGCACACCAATGGTGCCACCGCCTCCCTCGAGTGCCGCGGCGTGGGCCGTGGCGTCGAGCCCGCGCGCCATGCCGCTGACCACCGGTATCCCGGCCCACGCTGCTTCCCTGGCGATTGCCCGGCACACCTCCGCGCCGTAGGAAGTGTGATCCCTGCTGCCGACGATGGCGACGGCCGGACGGTGAAGCAGTGAAGCGTCGCCCAGGACGAAGAGCACCGGAGGCGGATCGGGAATGAGCCCGAGAGCCGGCGGAAACTCATCATCGCCGGGGATGAGAACCCGCCCACCCATCCGCTCGGCGCTCTCGACGAGGCGCCGGCCGGTTTCCAGGGGCGTGGCCTTGAGGGCCGAGGCAAAGGCGCGCGAAACCCCGGGCAAGGTGCACAAAAACTCGAACGGCGCCGAATGGGCGCCGAGCGGGGTGTGGAATGTGGAGAGGAGCATCTGGAGTCGGGCTGCACCCAAGCCGGGAACCTGGGTGAGCGCCAGATAGGCGAGTCGTTGATCGTCCATCTATTCGTCGTCCATGAACTCCCAGTAACCGGGAATGTGCGCGACATCGGCGGCGTCGGCCGATTCCGCCGCCCGCTTGACCCGTTCAACGAACGTCCAGAGAATCTCCGTGAGCTCCTCGAGTCCGGTGCCGGCCGCGCTGGAGATGGCGACGATGGCCTCGGCTCCGGGGGCGTTCACCACCGGAAGTGGCCCATCGGCAGGGAGGAGATCGCGCTTGGTCAGCACGACCAGGTGCTCCTTGGCGGCGAGCGTGGCGCTGTAAAGGCTGATCTCATTGCGCAATTCGTCGTACGCCGCCTGGAGATCGGGGCAGTCGAGCGGAATCAGGAACGCGAGCACGCGGGTACGCTCGACGTGCTGGAGGAAGCGGAGGCCGAGCCCCTTGCCGTCGTGCGCTCCCTCGATGATGCCGGGAATGTCGGCGACGACGAAAGTGCGGTGACCGGACAGCCCAACCACACCGAGATTGGGCTCGAGGGTGGTGAACGGATAGTCGGCGATCTTGGGCCGCGCGGCGGAGATGACCGAGAGCAGCGTGCTCTTGCCAGCATTGGGGTGGCCCACGAGGCCGACGTCGGCGATGAGCTTGAGCAGCAACTCGATGCGCCGATCTTCTCCCTCTTCACCGGGCTCCCACTCCCGGGGAGCCTGGTGGGTGGGGGTGGCAAAGCGGGCATTCCCGCGACCGCCCCTTCCCCCGCGAGCCACGCGAAGAGTATCTCCCGGCCGGAGCACCTCGCCGAGCACTTGGCCGGTCTCGGCATCGGAGACGACGGTTCCCGGCGGCACGGGGAGGTAGACATCGTCGGTGGACGCCCCGGTTTTCGTCTTGCCCTTCCCGTGTTCCCCCCGCTCCGCCTTCCACTCTGTGCGGTAGCGGCAGTCGAGCAGCGTCGCAAGGTTGCTGTCGGCGCGCACGAACACGCTCCCGCCTTGCCCGCCATCGCCGCCGTCGGGGCCGCCCTTGGGCTTGTACTTGAACCGGGCAAAGGAGCTGGCGCCCGACCCGCCGGTACCGCCCACCACCCGCACGACCGCGCGATCGATAAACATCAGTTGCCCGGCGCCCACCCTTCGCGTACCGTGCGCCAGAGCTCCTTGACCTTCTTCCACTGATCGAACGACAACAGCGGATTGACGATCGAGAGCACTCCTTCGATCTGGCCGAACGAGGCGCCGGCGTTGAGCGCACCGCGAAGGTGGGAGTGGAGTTGTTTGGGCGCCTCGAGCACCGCCATTTGCGCCACGGTGCAGAGCTCCCGCCGCAGGAGATCGAGCCCGGGACGGCCCAGCGTCCGGCCGTAGCCCTCGGTGATCATCCACGCGTCGATGGCGGGATGCAGGGAGCGCACGCTGTCGCGGAGCTTCCGGTAGTTCTCGCCGTAGACCACGCCGCAGACCTCCTCTCCCCTCCGGGTCCACTCCGGGGCATGGCCGTAGTCCTGGCCATCGTCGGCGCCGGCTGCCGGCACTCCGCTGAACTTGCGCCAGACGCCGAAGGCGATGAGCGCTCGGGGATAACCCGCCATGAGCACCGACTGCAGGAGCAGTTCTTCGACCCAGGCCGGAGACACCTGGGAGGCGCGCAGCGGACCGACGCGCTCCCGCATTTCCGGCTCGTACCCCTGAGCGATGGCGGCCGCGAAGCGAACCAGGTCGCGGGTTTGGGGATCGAGGCTATCTTGCTTCGCCATCTCAGCATACCCCGGTTGGTGGAAACTCACGCACCGTTTTCCCTCGACGCATGACCCCGAATACTCGCGGGACAGGAAGATAGCGGCTTACTTCTACCGCCGCCCCTTCATAGCTTATACGCCGATGCCCGCTCCGTTTCGAGTCTTCCTCGCCGCCGTTGCCCTCGGCGCGCTCGTGCCGGTGCAAGGTCGGGCCCAGGCCTCGCCGTACGTTCCGCTCGACGATCCCCGGCTCCCCCTCCTCGAGCACCTGATCTCCCGGGGCGACATCGAGGACCCCTCTTCGATGGTCCGGCCGTTTCGCCGTGCCGACGCCGCCCGAGTCCTTGCCGCCGCCGATTCCGCCGGATCGCCCCCGATCGTGCACGCCTTGCGCGAGCAGTTCGAGGACCCGGAGAAGCAGAACAGCTGGCGTATAGGGATTCGTGCCGGTGGCCAGGCCTACAGTCACATCAGGCGGGACGTGCTGCATCCGCTTGGCCCCGATGGCGTGCGACCCTATGCCGATCTGACCGGCGAGGCGGCGTTCGGCCCCTTTGCCCTGGTGAGCCGGCCGGCCGCGGAGCCGCGCATCGTGGACGATCCCGAGTGGCCCGGACGGAAGGACCTTGAGCTCGCATGGCGCATGGTCGAGGCCTACGCGAGCGCCCAATTCAAGTACGGCAGTGTCTTCTTCGGGCAGATGGACCGGAACTGGGGGCCGGCAGGGGCCGCCGGCATCGGGCTCAGCAACTACGGCTATTCCAATGTCGAATCGGGATTCGACCTGGGGACACGCACGCTCCGCCTCCACGCCCTCGCCCGCCAACTGCGGGACGACCGGGATACCCTCGGGAACCGGGTCCACCGATATTTCTTCGCCCACCGCCTGGGGCTGCGTCTTTCCGACCGGGTGAACCTCGGACTCTGGGAAACGGTGGTTCTCTCCGGTGTGGACCGCGAATTCGATGGGAGGTACCGCAATCCGCTGAGCCTCCTCCTCCTTGCCAACCAGTACGGACTGGGCTCGGACGGCAACGTGATGCTGGGAGTGGATGCCTCGTGGCGGGCGGGGAGAGGCGTCACTCTCCAGACCCAGTTGGCACTCGACGACCTCCAGTACAAGAATGCCTCCGGCTCGGAACGCTACCCCAACCGGTGGGCGCTCACCCTCTCTGCCTTTGGTCCCCTCGGCCGGAGCCTGGGATGGCGCGCACTCTACACCCAGGCCTCGAGCCTCGCGTTTCGTACCTTGGACCCGTTCGAGAACCTTACCGACGCCGGCGTTGGCATCGGCCGCAACTTCGCCGACCATGACCAGACGACGGTGACGGTGACCGTGCCGCGCGGAAGCGGCTGGCTTCTCACGCCGGAGCTTACTCTGCTGCGCCAGGGGGAGGGCGAGATCAACGACCCCTTCCCCGCCACCGCGGCCGAGGCCGGCGCGATCCCGCAGATCTTCATCGGCGTGGTCGAACGAACCTGGAGGGCGGCCCTCGGCATCAGCGGACGGCAGGGCCCGCTCGACGTCGCCGCCAACGCGGGGTTTCACCACGTCGAGAATTCGGATCACGTCGAGGGACGCACCGTCAACCGTTTCGAGGGGCGGCTGCAGGCGACAGTCGGCATCGGCCGCCGAGGAGTACTGCAATGAAACAGCCGCCGTCTCCCCTGACCCGCGACCGCATGCTCCATCTGATCCAGCGCATGAAGGCCAGCCGGGTCGCCGTGGTGGGGGACATCATTCTCGACCGCTACCTCATCGGCGACACCGAGCGGCTGTCCCCCGAGGCGCCGGTGCCCGTGGTCACCGTTCGCGAGCGCAGGGACGCTCTCGGCGGCGCGGCCAACGTCGCAGCCAACGTCGCGGCGGTCGGCGCCACGTGCCTGCTGGTCGGCGTGGTGGGCGATGATTCCGACGGCGCCGCGATCCGGCAGGGACTGGCGCTGGCCCGGCTGGACGACCGCCACGTGGTCACCATCGCCGGGCGGCCCACCACGTCCAAGACCCGCATCATCGCCCGCTCCCAGCAGGTGGTCCGGATCGACGACGAGGTGGACACCCTGCTCGATGGCAACGACCTGGCGCGGCTGGTGCGCGTGGCACGCGAGGCGCTGGCCGACGCCGACGCTCTGCTGCTCGAGGACTACAACAAGGGTGCGCTGGCGCCCGGCATGATCCTGGCGGTGATGGAGGTGGCGCGGCGTCGCGGGATTCCCACCGTCGTCGATCCCAAGTTCCGCCAGTTCTTCGAGTATGCCGGCGCCACCGTCTTCAAGCCCAACCGGCGCGAGCTCGAGTCGGCGCTCGGCGCCGCGGTGGACCTGCAGAACGGCGACGCGCTTCCCGCGGTGCTCGCGCGCCTGCAGGCCGACAACCTGCTCGTGACGCTCGGCGCCGAGGGGATGGTGCTGGTGATGAAGGACGGGAGCACAACGCACATCCCGAGCATCGCCCGGCAGATCTACGACGTGAGTGGCGCGGGGGACACGGTGACGGCGTGGTTGGGAACGGCGCTGGCGGCCGGGGGAACGGTCCGCGAGGCCGCACAGATCGCCAACTTTGCCGCGGGCGTGGAGGTCGAGAAGCCCGGCGTGGCCACCGTGTCGCCGGAGGAGGTGCTGGCCGTGCATGAGGAGCGCTATGATCAAATCGGACGACTGCGGAGGGGCGGGCTGATCTAGAGGCTCACCCGATTCCTGTTCCGAACGCCAGCCACGCCCGCCAGGTCTCCCGCGACCGCAGGAAGTGCTTCCGCAGCGTCCCGACGGCTTCCGCATACTCGGGCGCCAGCTCCACCACGCCGGCGTCGGCCATCCGCCGGCGCAGCAGATCGGCGCACTCGGTCAGCGCGGAGTCCGTGACCCTCTCCTTGTCCCACGAGTTGCGGGCCGGCACCCCTTCGTGGCGCAGGAACCGCAGCAGGTCGCGCCGGGTCCACCCCTCGATCCATCCCTTCAGATTCTCCGCGGGAATGACGGCGCCGGTCGCGAGAATCAGGCGCGACGAATCCGCCACGTCGAGTCCGCGCTTCCGCGTCTCGTAGTGGCTCAGGCTCGCCAGCGTCTTCGGCATGCGCGAGTCGGCGCTCAAGTGCCGCAGGGCATCCACGGCGTGGACCCGCGCGCCCAGCGGGAGCCGCAAAAGAAGGTCCGTCAGGCGCCGCAGCTCCAGGCAATCGGGCAGCTCGAGCGAGCGCAGCGTGCCGCCCTGGAGCTGGGGCCACGCAGCCCAGTAGCTCATTTCCTCTCCGGCCTCCTTGACGAAGCGATTCCGGCGGTCGACGAGCACCGAGGCATCCGCGAGACGAAGCGAGTGCACGCACATGACGGCGGCCACGAAATGGGCGGCCTCGCCGGTCATGATGAAGCCGGTGAAACCTTCGTGGACCGCCAGCATCACGAGGCCGGTCCGGAGGTCGAGATACGCCTCATCGCTCCCGTCGCGGAGGTGGCGGGCGATCGGCGCCGCCAGGATCGCGCGGGCCACGCCTCGATAGTGCCGCAGCACGTCCTCGCGCGATCCGCTAACCCCCGGGTTGGCCGCGCGCACTGTCGCCAGGTAGTCGCCGACGCCGTCCGCGTCGTTCGCGACGATCCTCTCCCTCAGCCAGGGGGAGAAGTCGGTGGACGGGAAGCAGCTCGAGGGATTGTGGGCGCGGGAAAGGCAGGGATGATCGGGATGACCGAGCCCGGCCGCGAACGCCGCGAGTCCGGTCCCCTCATGCCCGGGACGGGTGGGCGTCATCGAGAAGTGACTGCTCGGGTGCGGGATAGCCATGCGGGCTCGTGGTCGTGGTCCGGGCCGCGGGCGGCCATGGGCGCCTCCTGGAGAATGTTCCGCATACGTGGCGACTCGGCAAGACCTGAGCCAACGGAACACTTCGGTGGGACCCGCGGGGGCGCCGGCCGGGGAATGGGCGATGAGGGACTTGAACCCCCGACC
>CAYYXP010000053.1:0-13309 GCA_964475685.1 uncultured Gemmatimonadaceae bacterium
TCCATCGCGGGCCCGATCAGACCCATCCGGCCGACGAACAGAGCGGAGACGGCGAGCCGGTAGTGCGCCAGCGCAAAGCTGTTGTCGGTCTCGATCGCGCGCTGGAAGCCCGCGATCGCCGAGTCGTATTGGGCGGCACGCAGGTTTCGCTCCGCATCGAGATAGAGCTTGAGTGCCGGCAGCGACCCGCTTGTCAGCGGCACCGTCCGGGCCAGCCTGGCGCCTTGCCCCTCCCCGCGGCCCACCAGGAGCTGCGCGGTGAGCCGATCCACCAGCTGGAACAGCGCCGTGCTGTCGCCCTCGACGGCCGCCTGCGCGATGACCCGCGAGCCCTCGGAGTCCTGCGCGTGGAGCTCGGCCTGGATCCGGAGCCGGCCTCCCGCCGGAACCACGCTCCCTACGATGTACTGCCCGGCGCCGAGCCGACGCGCCATGTCGCGACCCGTCTCGGCGTCCGGCCCGCCGGCCTCCCCGCCCCCGGCCGCCGACATCACCCGACCGGGATCGACGGTCACCAGCGCTTCCACTCCATTCAGGTTCCGGCTCAGGAGATCGACCATTCCCTGGGCCAGGTAGGCGAAGCTGCCTCCCGCCGGGACCGCGAACGGGAGCACGGCCAGATGGGTGGGCGCGGCTGGAGGCGGGCGCCTCCCGAGCGTGAGCCACGACGCGACCGCGGCTACCACCAGTGCCAGCAGGCCGCCCAGCACCTGCGTCCTCCTCGACCAGGCAATCCGGGGACGTCGTACCGGGACGGCGGCTCCCGCCCGGGCGGCAGCGCCCTCGGTGATTGCCCGCGCGAAATCTCGAGCCGTCATGAACCTGTCGGCAGGGTTCCGCGCGAGCGCCGTCTGGATTGCCTGATCGAGCGCCTCCGGCACCTCGCGCACGGTGCGAAGCGTCGGCGGCGGCTGGCTGAGGCGCTTGGCCACGATGGCTTGGGGCGTCGGACCGGTGAAGGGGGGCTCGCCGGCGAGCATCTCGTAAAGCACGCAGCCAAGGCTGTAGATGTCGGTGCGGCCGTCGAGGCGGGGGGCCGCGAAGGCCTGCTCGGGGCTCATGTAGACCGGGGTGCCGAGGGAGAACCCCGTCTGGGTCAGGCGCTCCTCGCCGACCCGGTCGAGCGCGAGCGCGATCCCGAAATCGGCGATCATCGGTTCGCCGGCGAAGAGCAGGATGTTCTCCGGCTTGATGTCCCGATGCACGACGTTCTGCGCGTGCGCGTAGTCCAGCGCCCCGGCCGCCGTGCACGCGATGCGCACTGCCTCGCCCAAAGGGAGCTGGCCTTCGCGGTCGAGCCGCTGCCGCAGGCTCTCCCCATCCACCACCGGCATGGTGTACCACAGGAGCCCCGCGGCCTCGCCCGAGTCGTGAACGGTCAGGATGTGAGGGTGGGAGAGCCTGGCCGCGATCCGGACCTCCTGAACGAACCGCTCGCCGAGGGCGGCGGCGAGCTCCGGGCGGAACACCTTGAGCGCCACCGGCCGATCGTGGCGCAGGTCATGGGCGTGGTAGACCGTCGCCATCCCGCCGCGGCCGAGCGGGTGCTCGATCCGATAGCGGTCAGCCAGGGCGGCTTGAAGATCGGCGATTCGATCGGGCATGGGCGCGTGTCTGAAGGGGTAGCTCCCACAGTACAGCGGTGTGCCCGGGATGGCCATAGCAACCCCATGGCCCACGGCTCACTGTCGCAGTACATTCTCCGAATGGCGACCAGCATACGGCCTTCCAAGCAGACCCCCGCGCCTGGAGTCGGCGTGCCCACTATCTGGCTCGATGGCAAGTGGTACAATCGCGAGACGGCCGCCGTCTCGGTGTACGATCACGGACTTCTGTATGGGGATGGCGTGTTCGAGGGAATCCGGGTTTACGGAGGCAGGATCTTCCGGCTCCACGAGCACCTCGAGCGCCTCTATGATTCTGCCAAGGCCATCTGGCTCACCATCCCGATGTCGATGGAGGAGATGGCCGCGGTCACCGAGGAGACGGTGGCCCGCTCCGGGATGGCCGAAGCGTACATCCGGCCCATCGTCACCCGCGGAGTGGGCGATCTCGGCCTCGATCCGCGCAAGTGCGCCCGTCCGTCGGTCATCATCATCGTGGACACCATCAAGCTCTTCCCCGAAGAAGTGTACGAGACCGGGCTCAAGGTGGTCACCGCCGGCACGCCGATCCCGCAGCGGGAAGCGCTGTCGCCTCGGGTCAAGTCGCTCAACTATCTCGCACACATCCTCGCCAAGATCGAGGGTATACAGGCGGGAGCCGACGACGCGCTCATGCTCGACAGCAGCGGCAGCGTGGCCGAAGGGTCGGGGCAGAACATCTTCGTTGTGAAGCACGGCCGCATCCGGACCCCGCCTCCCTTCGCCGGCATCCTCAAGGGGGTCACCCGGGATGTCGTCATCGAGCTCGCGACCCAGGCGGGGTACGATGTGGCGGAGACCATGCTCAACCGGTATGATGTGTACACGGCGGACGAGGCGTTCTTCACCGGCACGGCGACGGAAGTCATCGCCATCCGGCAGGTGGATGGGCGGCTCATCGGAACCGGCGGACCGGGGCCGGTCACCCGGGACCTGCGGAGTCGCTACCAGGCCCTCGTTCGCAACTGACCCGTCGTACGTCGTCGCGTGCCGCGCGACGACTCGTCGATAGCCTTTCTCAGCGGAGCTCCCCGAGTGACCCGCCCCCCTGTTAGACCGGTGTCTCTCCACGATCTGCGCCGCATCGCAGACAGCCTCTCGGCCCTCCGTGGCCGCCCGGTCACCGGGGCCACGATGCGTTCCGATCGGCGCCAGCTTCGTATCGAAATGTCCGAACACGTCATGCTCGTCATCGGCGTCGACCTCGACGAGGGGGGCCACCCCCGGCTCGAGGTTGACGTCGTGCGCCCCCCCGTGGAGCCCGCCAACCAGTTGGAGGTCCATTTCGAGTCCGCGTAACACCCCGTTGGCATGGGGCTTGCCCCCTCTCCAGGACACCGTATTCTCTGGTAGTCAGCCATCCTCAAGGACAGACATGGCACCGCCCAAACCACTCAGCGAGCGGCTGCGCTTCGCGGAGTTCGTGCTGGACCGGTTACCGAACGGGCGCTGTCGTGCCCGGGTGGGTCTGACGTGGATGGGGTCGGAGCAGTTCGTCGGCGAGAGCGAGGGCCTGGCCTCGCAGGCGGGGGAGCTGCGATGCGCCGCCGAGGCGTGCGTCAAGGCGCTTGCCGAGGCCATGCAGGGGACGATGGGTTTCGAATTGCTGGGAGTGAAATCGGTGCGCGCCTTCGATGCGACCGTCATCATCGTGTCGCTGGCCACCCAGGGCGACGAAGGCGGGCACCGGGTGGTTGGGTCGTACCTGACGGAGAATGACGCCGCGCGGGGCGCGGCACTGGCGGTGCTCAACGCAACCAATCGCATTCTCGGTAATCGGCTCTTCATGCGCTGAGGGCGGGGCTCCCGCCTCAGTTCGCATTCGCTCCCGCGGTTTGCCCGCAGGAGCTCTCCTCAGGGCCGCGTCCAAGCACCATTTCCCGAATAAGCCCCGAAAGCCGAGCGTCTGATGCGCCTGGCCTCGTCCCTTGCGATTGCGCTGGGTTTTTCGATGGCCTGCAGCAGCGGCCAGACAGCCCCCAAAACGACGCCGGCTCCCCAGCCCACCGGAGAGCGGGACGAAGCCCGGTCCACCGCTCCCGCAGTTGTCCCACTGGAGATCATCGAGCTGCCTCCGGCCCCTGCGCTCGATACCACCCTCCCCCTCGAAGAGCGGAACGCGGAGCTCAGGCTTGCGGCCGATTCGGTGGCTGACGAGGCGGTGCTGGCGGCGCTCGAAGCGGCGGGACCCGCCGGAGACGAGGGTGACGGTGCTCTCAAGGACACCGACTTCGCCCCCGAACCCGACGGCGCCAGGGCGCTGACCAACCGCGTGACCTGGGACATCGACGTCGCCAGCTTCAACCACCATGACCGGGTCCGGTACTATCTCGACTTCTTCCGCGGCCCGGCTCGCGAGCGATTCGGCATCTGGCTCACGCGCATGCCGCGCTATGAGGGGATGATTCGAGACCGGCTCCGGCAGGAAGGTCTCCCCGCCGATCTCGTCTATCTCGCGCTCATCGAAAGCGGCTTCTCCAACACCGCCACCAGCCGGGCCCGGGCGGTCGGAATGTGGCAGTTCATGAAGGGGACGGCGAAGCTGTACGGATTGCGGGTCGACTCCTGGGTGGACGAACGGCGCGACCCGTATCGTGCGACGGACGCGGCGGCGAGGCACCTCCGGGATCTGACGGCCCGCTTCGGCTCGCTCTACCTGGCGGCCGCGGCGTACAACGCGGGCGCCGGCAAGGTCTCCCGCGGGCTGGGACGGCTGCCCGACGACGAAGCGGACTCCCTGAACACCGATGCCACCTTCTTCCGCCTCTACGAGACCAAGCTTCTCCGCCGGGAAACCAAGGACTACGTGCCCAAGCTGATCGCCGCAGCGCTGATCGCCAAGGAGCCACGGCGTTACGGCTTCGAGGTGGGCCCTCCGGAGCCGGCGGAATACGATTCGCTGATCGTTCCCGGCATGACCGGCCTCGATGTCATCGCGCGCCTTGCCGATACCACGGTAGCGGCCATCCGCGAGATGAATCCGCAGTACCTGCGGCTCGCCACGCCGCCGAACGTTCCGGCGACCGTGCGGATTCCGTCGGGACGGGGCCCCGCCACCGTGGCGGCCTACGCCGAGCTCCCCGCCTCCCGCCGGGTGACCTTCGTCGAACATATCGTCGCCAGCGGAGAGACGATGGGCGGCATCGCCAGGCGATACCACGTGAGTCTCAGCCTGCTCACCGACGCCAATCCCCGGGCGCGCGGCCGCTTCCTGCGGATCGGGCAGCAGATCATCGTTCCCACCGGCGGCGCGTTGTCGGGCTCCGTGGCCCGCCGGGTGTCCGATCCGGTGGTGCCGGCGTCGAGTTCGTCCACCGGCTTCCACCGCATCCGCCGGGGAGAAACGCTGTCCGGTATCGCCCAGGAGTATGCCGTGAGCGTCGGTCAGCTGCGTGCGTGGAACGCCCTCAACCGATCGGAGACGATCCGGGCGGGCCGGCTGCTTCGCATCTCCCCGCCGGCTCAGCCGGCCGATGCGCGCGTTCACCTGGTGCGCCGGGGCGAAACGCTTGCGGGCCTGGCGAGACAGTATGGTGTCTCGGTCCAGGCCCTCAGGGACGCAAACGGATTGTCGGAGCGTGACCCGCTTCGGGCCGGCCTCCCGATCAGGATTCCGGGCTAGCGCCAGCCCGGCTCGGCGGTACGGGGCGGGGAATAGCCCTCGAGCACCGCCGCGGAATAGCCGTTTGCCGGGTCGCCGCCTCGGGCGAGAATCTGTGAGACCCTGGCCGGCCCCCGGTTGTACGCCAGCAACGCCAGCCGCGTGTCCCGATCGAACTTCTCCAGCAGATCGCTCAGGAAGCGGAAGCCTATCCGCAGATTCACGTCGCGCTCCAGCAGGTCCTTCTCCGTCACATTCGGCTCATAGAACCGCGCGGTCGCCAGCTGCAGCTGGGTGTAGCCGAGCGCGCCCATGCTGCTGCGCGCGTCGGACTTGAAGTTGCTCTCGATCTTGACGAGCTGATACCCGAGCGCCGGGTCGATCCCTTCGCTCAGGGCGACGTCGTAAATGGAGGCGGCCAGGTCGGCCGGGATCTGGTACTTCGACGAATTGGCCATGATGGCATTGGCCCGGTCGAGCTGGAGCCTGGCCAGCGCCATCTCCCCATTGGCGGCATCGAGCTGCTGCCCCAGGCTGCCGAGGCGGCTCACGATGACTCCAACGTCGGGAAGACGGACGGTGTCGCCCGCGTTCACGCTATGGGTCCATCCCGCCAGGGTGGCGCCGAGCGCGACGAGGGCGATGACCATGCCTCCACGCACTACCAGCCGCCCACGCGATTCCCCGGGGACCTCGTTGTACTTGTCGGTCGGTCGCTTCATTGGCCAACCCTCCTTCATCTATGAGAAGGCCGTCTGGCGGCTACGGCCCGGCGCGGTGCCAATCTCCCCGGGTACCCCCGGTCTTGCTCAGCAGTCTCACTTCATTGATGGTCATGGTCCGATCCACGCCTTTGACCATGTCGTAAATTGTCAGGCATGCCACGGCCACCGCCGTGAGCGCCTCCATCTCCACTCCGGTGCGTCCCGTCACCTTCGCCGTGGCCACGATCCGCACGCCGGGTAGCTCGGCGTCCAGCTTTGCTTCCACCGTGACGAGATCCAGCGCCAGGGGGTGGCAGAGGGGAATCAGCTCCCCCGTACGCTTGGCTCCCATCACCCCGGCCACCTCGGCCACCGCGAGCACGTCGCCTTTGGCTATCGCCTGCTTCGACACCAGCTCGAACGCCTCGGCCGACATTCGGACCGAACCCTCGGCCACCGCCGTGCGTTCGCTCTCGGGCTTGGCGCCGACGTCCACCATCCGGGCGTGCCCGGACTGATCGAGGTGGCTCAGTTTCACAGCACCTCCGCCAATTCTCCCCCCAGCACCGCGAGCAGCAGCTGTGGGTTCACGTTGCCCGCCGCCGCCTCCCGGGCCTCGCCGACCAGCTCCATGGCGCGGAGAAGCGCGGCGGGATCGCGGTGTTTCCTGAGCCCTTCGGGCACGGGTCTCGTAGTCGCATGCCCGAGCGATCCTCGTGCGGCATCGCCCAGGGTGTCGGCCAGCGCGTCGAGCATCGCCGTGAACTCCCCTCGCGCGGAGTACGTGGCTTGCCGAAGCGCGCGTTCCAGGACCGGCCCCGGTCCCGCCATCACCGCCTCGAGAAGCTGCGCGGCGGCGCGAAATGCCTTGCCCGACTCCTCCTCGTCCTCTCCCACCGCGAGGCCGATCGCCCCGCCGGCGGCCCTCACTCTGGCTTCCAGCCCGGCGGCGCCCGGCTTTTCCGCCGAATTCCGCAGCAGGAACTCCCGGACGTCGGCATCGGCCAGGCGATTCAGCCTCACCGGCGACGTGCGCGACCGGATCGTCGGCAGCATGTGCCGCGGGTCCACCGTCGTCAGGATGAAGAGGCTCCGCGGGGGAGGCTCTTCGAGCAGCTTGAGCATGGCGTTGGCCGCTTCCTGGCTCGACTCCTGTGGCACCAGTCGCTCGGCGTCGCCGATGACGAACACCCTCCAGCCGCCCTCGACCGCGGTCAGCGCGGCCTGCCGCTGCAGCAACCGGACGGTCGCGATCGGATGGATGGCCATCCCGCCAGGCTGCGCGTACAACGGCTGCTTGCGCCGCTCCGCCATGACGGCGGCGAGTGCCTCCCCGGCTTCCTCGACCTGCTTTCCCGATTCGGTGGCCTTCGGCCGCAGGATGGGCACGAACCAATGGAGGTCCGGGTGCGCCAACCCTTCGACCATCCGGCATGCCCGGCACGTTCCACAGGGATCGGCGCCGGGCTGCCCGCACAAGACCATTTGTCCCAACCAGAGTGCCAGCCTCTGCTTGCCTACGCCCCGGGGGCCTGTAATCAGCACCACCTGAGGCAGAGTGCCGGATCTGCGCCCTTCTGCCAGGCGCCGCTTGGCGTCTGCGTGCCCGACTAGCGGAGGCAGGGGCATGGGAAGCAAGGTAGGGACCGAGGCGGCAATGGGAAGGCGAAGTCGTGTAACATCTTTTTCAATAATGAGTTATGGTATGTGTTGGCATGGATTTACAAAGCAGGGCCCAATCGTGAGCGCAGCCGACTGCCGAGTGGATGATCGCCAGCGATGCAACCTGTCGCACGGCACCGAGCGCCCGGTGCACAAAGGTCGTACAAAGTGCAAACGAGCGCCACGCTCCAGGAGGCTTCTACTGTTGCAGCACCCCCCACCTGTAGAGTTGCCCCGACTATGACCCTACGGTACTTTTCCGCCGACTTGCGTCCCCTTCGCCTGGGGTGCGCGCAATAGCAGACCAATCCCGAGTAGCTCAGCTGGTAGAGCAGGTGACTGTTAATCACCGGGTCGGGGGTTCGAGTCCCTCCTCGGGAGTTGAAGTTAGTCAACTCCGCCACGTACCGTCGCACCAATGTTACGCCGCAACGCTTCGCGCTGGTTCAGCAGCGCCGACACAGCTCATAGCCTCGTCCCGTCCAGCCACCGATCGAGGCGGCCTCCGCCCCGGTTCGCCAAGCCCACTTCTCCGAGAATAGATCCCCGGAACCACCAGAGTCCATCGGCCTCCTGGTCCGCTTCCCGGACGGGCCGTCCTGCGCCGCCGCCGGCGCTTCGGCCTCGCAGGCCAAAGCCGGTCAAAGCGGTCAAGTGATTGTGGGGAAGTCTGTTATCCGACATCGGCGAGCCGGCTCTGGTTCCCCCTTCTTGACGAACCGTAGACCGGGGTGCAACATCTTGCGCGACGGTCACCATTTCGTGGAATGGGAGAGTGCCGGCTATGTCTAACAAGGAGTGGTCACGTCCCACCATGGCCGATACCGGCGCGACCAACCCGGTCCGCTGTCGGTGTGGCGGCATCCGCAGGCCGACAGAGATGCTCGAGGTTCGCGGTCTGGGCGTCGGCGCCGACTTCCTCTGCACCGCCTGCGTCGAGGACCTGTTCCGGAAAGGGGTGGAGGATCGGCTTCCCCCGAATCAGAGAGCCGCGGACTGGCTCCTGGCCTACGAGGCGAGGCTGTTAGGGGGACCCCTGCTTCGGTCGGGTCTGTCGCGGGAGGCCTGGGGCGAGATCCTCGCCGTCGCGCTGGATGAGGCCGCGGCCTTCGCAGCGCCCCCGTCGGGGGCAGGCCAAACGGAAGAGCCGTCCCCTCCGCACGTCTCCGCATAGGTATCCTGCGATCAGCGGTCAAGCGGGGGGTGCCCGATACGGCGCCCCTCGCTGCTTTTCTCCACCCGGCGACATTTTCTCCCCAGCCGACTCGATTAGTTTCCGGTTACACCCCGGACCGCCAGGAGACCGAATGTCGAAGCGGGAAGATCAGCGAATCGCGGCGCTGGCCAGGAAGAATGCGGCCAAGGTCGCCCCCCCCTCGAAGGGCGATCGTGCCGCCCAATACGACTCCACGCTCAAGCTGCGGCCGAGCGAGGAAGACGGCGAGACCCGCCGCCTCTTCAAGGAAATGAAGAAGAGAGAGTTCTAGGACAGTTCCAGCGCACGCCAGAGGTACCAGCTCGCCACGCTGCGATAGGGCCGCCACCGCTCGGCTCGCCGCCGCATTGCCTCGGGGGCAGGCAGGCCCCGCGTGCGGAATGTCCGCGCGTAGCCCTTCCGCACACCCAGGTCGCCGACCGGCAGCACATCTGGACGGCCAAGCCGGAACATCAGGAACATTTCGACCGTCCACCGTCCGATGCCGCGCACGATGGTCAGACGCTCGATCAGCGCGTCGTCGTCCATCCGTCGAGCGAGCGACATCGAAGGCACGGTGCTGTCGAGGGTGCGGGCCGCGAGGTCCCTGAGCGCCGCGGTCTTGGCGGCGGAGAGGCCGGCGCCCCGCAGGCGCTCCGGCGGCGTTTCCAGAACGTCGCCCGGCGCCGGGAATTGGCGAGGATGGTACAGGGCCACGACTCGTCCGAGTATCGTGGCCGCGGCGCTCCCGGAAAGCTGCTGGTAAACGATCGCCTCCGCCAAGGCGGCGAACAGGCTCTGGGTAGGAACGGGCCGGAGGGTGAATGCGCCGGCTCGCGAGATCAACTCGTCCAGTCGCGGCTCGGCGCCTCTGAGATGGTTGCAGGCCAGCTCGGGGTCGTAGTCCAGGCCCCGGGGCCGCGTCGTTCGGGTGGCCATCAGGCAAAGATATACCGCTGCCGAGAGCGGACGCTCGCTGACCTGCCTTGACTGGGCGGGGAGACGGGCGTTCCCTTTGGCGCATGCACCCGGACGAATTTCGCCGCCACGCGCATGCGATGGTGGACTGGATGGCCGACTACCTGCGCGACGTCGGCACGCTCCCCATCACTCCCGCCGTCTCACCGGGCGACATCCGACGGGAGCTTCCTTCCTCCCCGCCCGAAGAAGCGGAGCCGTTCGACAGGCTCTTCGACGATTTCCGGCGAGTGATCGTTCCGGGGATGACGCACTGGAACCATCCGGGGTGGATGGCCTACTTCCCGTGCAACAACAGCCCCCCCTCCATTCTCGGCGAGATGCTGACCGCCGCAATGGGCGTCCAGGGCATGTCGTGGGCGACGTCACCGGCGGCGACCGAGCTGGAGCAGACGGTCATGGACTGGGTACGGCAGATGCTGGGCCTCCCGGACACTTTCACCGGGGTCATCCAGGACACGGCATCCACGGCCACGCTCCTCGCCCTGCTCACCGCGCGCGAGCGGGCAACCGGGTTCGCGGCGGGGGAGCGCGGCCTCGCGGCCGGAGGGGCGAGGCTCACGGTTTACGCCTCGCGCGAGGCGCACTCATCGGTGGACAAGGCGGTCAAGCTCGCAGGCTACGGCCTCGATTACCTGCGGCACATCGGAACCGACGACGCCTTCGCGCTGCGCCCCTCCGAACTGGAGCAGGCCATCGTGGCCGACCGGGCCGCGGGACTGGTCCCGGCGTGCGTGGTCGCCTCGATCGGAACGACATCCTCCACCGCCGTCGATCCAGTCGCCGAGATCGCGGACATCTGCCGCCGGAACGGCACATGGCTGCACGTGGACGCCGCCTACGCCGGCACGGCGGCGCTCGTCCCCGAGCTCAGAGCCCCGTTTGCTGGCGTCGAGGGCGCCGACAGCTTCGTGTTCAATCCCCACAAGTGGATGCTGACGAACTTCGATTGCACCGGCTATTTCGTCCGCGACACCGGCGCGCTGCTCCGGACCTTTCAGGCCAGCCCCGAGTTCCTCCGCACGCCGCACGACCCCGAGGTGGTCAACTACCGCGACTGGGGAATTCAGCTCGGGCGCCGGTTCCGCGCCCTCAAGCTCTGGTTCGTGATCCGGAGCTACGGTGTCGAGGGGCTGCGGGCGATGATACGGGAGCACGTTGCCCTGGCCAGGGAGCTGGCCACATGGATCTCGGCGCGGGCCGATTTCGAGGTGGCGGCACCGGTGCCGTTCGCTCTGGTGTGCTTCCGGTACCGTCCCGCGGGAGTGCCGGAGGAAGAGCTGGACGCCCTGAACCAGCGACTGCTGGAGCGGGTCAACGCCACTCGGCGATTTCATCTGACCCACACGCGGCTGGATGGGAAGTATGTGATTCGCGTCGTGGTGGGGCAGCGGACCACCGCGAGGGAACACGTCGAAGGGGTGTGGCGGGAGATTCAGCGCGCGATCGCGTAGTCCGGAAGCGCTCCCGCGAGCTCCGGTACGAGCAACGGCTTCAGGTACCGACCGGTGTGAGAGAGAGGATTGGTGGCAACGTCCTCGGGCCGGCCCTGGGCCACCAGGGTGCCCCCGCCATCGCCGGCTTCGGGACCGAGGTCGAGAATCCAGTCGGCGCGCTTGATGACGTCGAGATGGTGCTCGATGACAACGACGGTGTGGCCCGCGTCCACCAGACGGTCGAGCACCTGCATCAGGACGCGCACGTCATCCAGGTGCAGCCCGGTGGTCGGCTCGTCGAGGATATAGAGCTTCCGGCCCTCGCGCTTGCCGGCCTGGGCCAGCTCGCGCGCGATCTTGAGTCGTTGCGCCTCGCCGCCCGAGAGCGTGGTGGCGGGCTGCCCGAGCCGGAGGTAGCCGAGCCCCACCTGCTGGAGATGCCAGAGGGCGACGCCCAGCTTCGGGTGGTTGCGGAAACGGGTGATGGCCTCGTCCACGGTCCACTGCAGGACGTCGTGGATCGACTGTCCCCGGACCCGCACGTCGAGCACTTCGGGTTTGTACCGTGCCCCGCCGCAGGCTTCGCAGGGGACGAAGACGTCGGCCATGAACACCATTTCCACCTGGACATGCCCGGCCCCCCCGCAGCTCTCGCAACGCCCCCCGGACACGTTGAACGAGAAAGTCGTGGCGGAGTACTTGCGGCCCCGCGCGAGCGGCTGGGCCGCGAACAGCTCGCGAATCCCGTCGAAGGCCTTGATGTAGGTGATCGGGTTGGATCGGGGCGAGCGGCCAATCGGCGACTGGTCCACGAGGAGGACGTCGCGGAGGAACTCCCACCCGGTGAGCGACGCGACCTCGCCGACCGGCTCGCCGAGGTGGCTCTTGGCGGAATGGCCGCCGTGCAGGCGTGCCTCGAGGTTCCGGTAGATCACGTCGTAGAGCAAGGTGCTTTTCCCCGAACCCGACACGCCGGTCACGGCGGTCAGCGCCCCGAGCGGGATATCGACGTCCACGTTTCGGAGGTTGTGGAGGGCGGCGCCGCGGACGCGCAGCCACTGGGGGCCGGCGGGCCGACGGGCGCTGGGCACCGCGATCCGCTTGTCGCCGGTGAGGTATTGCCCGGTGAGCGAGTCGCCGGCGGCCGATACCGGACCGGCGTGGACGACGTGGCCTCCCGCTTCTCCGGAGCCGGGGCCCAGCTCGAGCATGAAGTCCGCCTGGCGGATGGCGCTCAGGTCGTGCTCGACGACGAGGACGGTGTTGCCCGCGTCCCGGAGGCGGCGGAGAAGCGCGAGCAGCCGGTCGATGTCTCGCGGATGGAGTCCCACCGACGGCTCATCGAGGACGTAGAGCGTGTCCACCAGCCTCGAGCCCAGGGCGTTGGCGAGGGCGATGCGCTGGGCCTCGCCGCCGGACAGCGTGCGGGTCTGCCGCTCGAGGGTCAGGTAGCCGAGGCCCACGTCCCGCAGGAACTCCAGCCGGGACTCGAGCTGGTCGAGGATGAGCGCGGCCACCTCCCGCTCGAACGGCGGCAGCTTGAGGGCGCGGACCCAGTCGTGGATCGCGTCCACCGAGCGGGCCGCCACCGCGCCGATGGTCTCCCCCGCCACCCGAACGGCGAGCGCGTCCGGATTGAGCCGGGTGCCGTCGCAGCCGGCGCAGCGGTGGGCGAGCTGATATTGCCGAAGGAAGACGCGGATGTACTGCTTGTACCTCTTCGACTCCAGGCCGGAAAGGAAGGGAAAGATGCCGAGGTAGCGTCCCTTCCTTCCGTGGAGGATCTCGCGGCGATGCGCCGCCTTCAGCTTCGACCACGGCTTCGACGGGTCGGCGCCGATCGACTTCGCGAAGTCGAGCAGCAGGCGACGCCGGGTCTCGTATCTCGGCTTGGTCCAGGGATCGATGGCCCCGTTGGCGAGGCTCCGGGAAGGATCGGGAACGATCAGCGACTCGGCGTACTCCAGCGTGGCGCCGAAGCCGTTGCAGGCGGAGCAGGCGCCCCGCGGATTGTTGAACGAGAAGAGCGCCGGGGTGACCGTGGCGGCCGGTGTGTCGCACGCGCTGCACGCCGGGTGCCGGGTGAACCG
>CAYYXP010000054.1:0-6639 GCA_964475685.1 uncultured Gemmatimonadaceae bacterium
GCAACCTCGCCCCCGAGGGGTCCGTCGCCAAGATCACCGGCGTCAAGTCGCCCCGGATGACCGGTCCGGCCCGGATCTACGATTCCGAGGAGACGTGCCTCGAGGCCATCCTCACCGGGAAGATCCGCCCCGGCGACGTACTGGTGATCCGGTACGAGGGCCCCCGCGGCGGCCCCGGCATGCGCGAGATGCTCGCCCCGACCTCCGCCATCATCGGCGCCGGCCTTGGCGATTCCGTCGCGCTGATCACCGACGGGCGCTTCTCCGGCGGCACCTACGGCCTCGTGGTGGGGCACGTGGCGCCGGAGGCCGCCGCCGGCGGGCCGATCGCGCTGCTCGAGGAAGGGGACCTGATCACCATCGACGCCGAGCGGCGCGTGCTCGATGTGGATGTCTGCCAGGACGAGCTGTCCCGCCGGCGCGCGGAGTGGAAGCCCCCCGCTCCCCGCTACACCGCCGGTGTCCTCCACAAGTACGCCCGGCTGGTCTCCAGCGCGAGCCTCGGCGCCGTCACCGATCTCTAGTCCCGGCGGTCGCCGGGCGCGGGCGCGCGGCAGCAACGCCGCCGGCGTCATCGCCGTCGTCGCCCTGGTTCTCTACTCCATCCTCACCGCCTTCGTGGTCACCGGCGCCACCCTCGAGGCCGACACCAGACTCATGCTCAGCCTCGGCGCGGAGCGGCGCGCCTGGCTCTCGCCCGTCATGTACCTCGCCAGCCTCGTCGGCGGGGGGGCCGTCGCCGTTCCCGCGGCGCTGCTGTTCGTCTTCCTGCTCCGGCGCCACCGGCGGGGGAGCGATGCGAAGGCCTACGCCGTCATCGCCCTCAGCGGCTGGGCGCTGTACGGTCTCGCCAAGCTGTCCATCGAGCGCGCGCGGCCCCACGTCATCCCGTATCTGTACCACGGCGCCGGCTGGTACTCCTATCCCTCGGGCCACAGCACCCTCGCCCCGATCATCTTCGGACTCGCCGCGGTGCTCTGGAGCGCCCCCTGGAAATCGGAAGGCCGGCGTCGTGCGTTCATCATCGCCGCCAGCGTGCTGGCCTTCACCATCGCGTTCAGCCGGGTATACATCGGGGTCCACTATCCGAGCGACGTGGCGGGCGGGCTGCTCCTCGGCATCGGCTGGAGCTCGTTCTGGTACTGGTGGTGGGGAACGGCGCTGGAAGAGGAGCGCGCGGCCTAGCGGGCGGGGGCCGGCGCGGCGCCCCGGAGCACCAGGCGGGCGACCTCCTCGCCGAGCTGCCTCGTCCCCACCGTCGGCTCCCCCGGACGGGCGATGTCGGCAGTGCGGGCGCCCGCGGCGAGAACCGCGAAGAGCGACCGCTCGACGGCGGAGGCCGCGTCCGGAAGCCCCAGCCCATGCCGCAGCAGCATGGCCGCGGAAGCGATCGCCCCAATCGGGTTGGCGATCCCCTTGCCGGCGATGTCGGGAGCGGAGCCGTGGACCGGCTCGAAGAGGCCCGGCCCGTCGCCGATCGAGGCCGAGGGAAGGAGCCCCAGCGAGCCGGCCAGCACCGCCCCCTCGTCGCTCAGGATGTCGCCGAAGAGGTTCTCGGTGAGGAGGACGTCGATGTCCACTGGATTGGTGACGAGGCGCATCGCGGCGAAATCCACGTACAGGTGCTCCAGCCGGACGTCGGGGTACTCGTTCCCGACCCGGGTCACCGTCTCCCGCCAGAGCTGGGAGACCTCCAGCACGTTCGCCTTGTCCACCGACGTCACCAGCCGCCGCCGGCCCCGCGCAGCCTCGAAAGCCACCCGTGCCACTCGCTCGATCTCCGGCACGGTGTACCGAAGGGTATTCACAGCCTCGGTGGCGCCGAGGCTCCTCGGCTCGCCGTAGTAGAGCCCGCCGAGGAGTTCGCGCACGATGAGGAGGTCCACTCCCTCGAGCCGCTCGGGCCGGAGGGGGGAGGCGTGCTGGAGCGCAGGGTGCACCGTCACCGGGCGCAGATTGGCGTATGCCTTGAGGAGCTTGCGCAGCGCCAGGAGGCCGGCCTCAGGCCGCCGCTTCCCTTCGGCCGCCGCGAGCGACGGATGGCCCACGGCGCCGAGGAGGACGGCGTCGGCCTCGACGACGGCGTCGCGGGTGCGCGCCGGCAGGGAGTCGCCCGATTCTTCGACGCCGGCGGCGCCGACGGGATACTCGGCGGTCTCGATGGCGTAGCCGAAGAGGTCGGCCGTGGAGCGGAGCACCCGGACCGCCTCCGTCGTGACCTCGGGGCCGATTCCGTCGCCGGGTAGGACGGCGACGGTGTACCGCTTCACGAGGCCCTCCGGCGCCGCTCGAACGCGGCGATCCGGTCTTCCTGGAGCAGCGTCTTGCCGATCTCGTCGAGACCCTGGAGCAGCATCTCTCTCCGGTAGTCGTCCATGGCGAAGCCGGCGTCGAACCCCGCGCCGTCCGAAACCCGCTGGCGCTGTAGATCCACCGTCAGCTCGTAGCCCCCGCTGGCGGCATCGGCACGGGCAAACAGCTCGTTCACCTGCGGCTCGGGGAGGACCACGGGGAGGAGGCCGTTCTGACAACAGTTACCGTAAAAGATGTCGGCAAATGAAGGGGCAATGATGCTCCGGAATCCGTACTCGGCGAGGGCCCATGGCGCGTGCTCCCTCGAGGAGCCGCAGCCGAAATTGGGCCCGGCCACGAGAATGGTCGCCCCAGCCGCCTCGGGACGGTTCAGCTCGAATTCCGGGTTCGGCGACCCATCGGCGAGGTAACGCCAGTCGAAGAAGAGGCAGGGCCCGAAGCCGGTTCGCTCTATGCGCTTGAGGAACTGCTTCGGGATGATCTGATCGGTATCGACGTTGGCCCTAGGCAGCGCGGCGACGCGTCCGGAGTGCACGGAGAACGGTTGCATACTATTTCGAATGTTTATGCATGAGCGTGCCGGACCTCATGTGACATATCAGTTCAGATCCATGCCATAAACAGGAATCAGATAGTCAATTACAAACCGCGGCCTACATCATCTGATGGTTGAGCACGTAATCAGTTTCCCACTGCATACGGCCGGGATCAATCCCTCATATACCCGCGGACGTCCACCAGCCGCCCTTCGACCGCCGCCGCGACCGCCATCACCGGGCTCACGAGATGGGTCCGGCCTCCCTTCCCCTGCCGCCCCTCGAAGTTCCGGTTGGAGGTCGAGGCGCAGCGCTCTCCCGGTCCCAGGATGTCGTCGTTCATGCCCAGGCACATCGAGCACCCCGGGTTCCGCCACTCGAACCCGGCCTCGGTGAAGATCCGGTCGAGGCCCTCGCGCTCGGCCTCGAGCTTGACCTGCTGCGACCCGGGGACCACCATCGCCCGGACCCCGGACGCGACCCGGCGGCCCCGGGCCACCTTGGCCGCCTCGCGCAGGTCTTCGATGCGCGCGTTGGTGCAGGACCCCAGGAAAACCCGGTCGACCTTGAGGCCCTCGAGCGGCGTGCCGGGACGAAGCCCCATGTACTCCAGCGCCCGCCGGTAGGACTGCCGGTCCGCCTCGGACGCCTGGTCGGCGGGGTCGGGGACGAGCTCGGTGATCTCGGCGGTCATCCCGGGAGAGGTTCCCCAGGTGACCTGGGGGCCGAGAGAGGCGGCCTGGATCGTGACATGGTGATCGAACGTGGCGCCCGAGTCGGTGTGCAGGCCGCGCCATCCCTCGACCGCACGCGCCCACATGTCGCCCTTGGGCGCCCGGGGGCGGTCCCGCAGATAGGCGAATGTCGTGTCGTCCGGCGCCACCATCCCCGCCCGGGCGCCCGCCTCGATGGACATGTTGCAGACGGTCATCCGGCCTTCCATCGAGAGCGCCTGAATGGCCTCGCCGGTGTATTCCACGGCGTGCCCGCTGGCGCCCGCGGTGCCGATGCGTCGGATCAGGGCCAGCACGAGGTCCTTGGCGGTCACCCCGGCCGCGAGGCGCCCGTCAAACCGGACCTCCATGGTGCGGGGCTTCGACTGCACGGTGCACTGGGTGGCGAGGACATGCTCCACCTCGCTCGTCCCGATCCCGAAGGCGAGCGCGCCGAAGGCCCCGTGGGTCGAGGTGTGCGAGTCGCCGCAGACGATCACCATCCCCGGGCGGGTGATGCCCAGCTCCGGGCCGATCACGTGGACGATCCCCTGCTCCGGCGACTCGAGATCGAAGAGCTCGACACCGAACTCGCGGGCGTTCTTCACCAGCGCGGCCACCTGCCGGGCGCTGACCTGGTCGGCGATGGGCAGCCGCCGGTCTCCGGTGGAGACGTTGTGGTCCACCGTGGCCACCGTGAGCTCCGGGCGTCGCACCCGCCGCCCCGCCAGGCGGAGGCCGTCGAACGCCTGGGGCGAGGTGACCTCGTGAACCAGGTGCAGATCGACGTAGAGGAGCGCGGGGCCGCCGGGGCTCTGGGCGACGACGTGGGCGTCCCAGACCTTCTCGAATATCGTGCGCGGGCTCACGTCACTCCGGCCGGCTTCCGTACCGGCCGCGCCTCGGACGGGTTCCGCCCCGCGGCCGCCTTCGCCTCCTCGGACCACGGCATCATCGACCGCAGCTCCGCCCCGACGCGCTCGATCTCGTGGTCCTTGTCGGCCTTCCGCAGGCGCTCGAAGTTGGCCCGCCCCGCCCGGTTCTCCGCCAGCCATTCCCTGGCGAAGCTCCCGTCCTGGATGGCTGCGAGAATCTTCCGCATCTCCGCCCGTGTCTCCTCGGTGATGATCCGGGGGCCCCGGGTGTAGTCCCCGTATTCCGCGGTGTCGCTGATGGAATACCGCATGAACTGCATCCCCCCGCGATACATCAGATCCACGATGAGCTTGAGCTCGTGGAGACACTCGAAGTAGGCCATCTCGGGGCGGTAGCCGGCGGAGGTGAGGGTCTCGAAGCCCGCCTTCACCAGCGCCGTCACCCCGCCGCAGAGCACCGCCTGCTCGCCGAAGAGATCGGTCTCCGTTTCCTCTCGGAACGAGGTCTCGATCACCCCCGCGCGGGTACACCCGATGCCGGAGGCATACGCGAGGGCGTTGGCCAGCGCCTGTCCGCTGGCGTCCTGGTGCACCGCAACGAGGCCCGGCACGCCGCGGCCCGCCTCGAACTCGCTTCGCACGAGGTGCCCGGGCGACTTGGGCGCCACCATCGTCACGTCCACGCCGGCCGGCGGGACGATCTCACCGAAATGGATGTTGAACCCGTGGGCGAACATCAGGGTCTTGCCCGGCCGGAGCCCGCCGCGCACGCCGCCCTCGTAGATCTCCCGGCCGTCCTGATCGGGGGTGAGCATCATGATCACGTCCGCCGCCGCGACCGCCTCCGCCACCGGCCGCACGTCGAGGCCGGCCGCCGCCGCCTTGGCCCACGACGCGCCTCCCGAACGAAGCCCCACGATCACCCGGGCGCCGCTCTCGCGCAGGTTGAGGGCGTGGGCGTGCCCCTGGCTGCCGTAGCCGACGATGGCGAAGGTCCGGCCGTTCAGCCGGCTGCGGTCGGCATCGGCGTCGTAATAGATGCGCACGGGGGAGCTCATGAGGAATCCTGGTGGTGGTTGGGTGGACGGGTCATGTCGCCGAGGTTTCGAGCGTCGGCAGGGGGGCGGCGGCTTCCATCGCGATCGCCCCGCTCCGCGCCACCTCGATGATGTCGAACGGCTCCAGCGCGCGGATGCACGAGAGGACGAAGGCCTCGGAGCCGGTCAGCTCGATGATAATGGTGTCGGCCGAGTCGTCCACCACGGTGGCGTGGTAGAGCTGGACGACGTCGAGCAGCTCGCCGTAGCGGTTCGCGTGCGGTCGGATCTTCACCAGGGCCATCTCGCGGGACACGCCGTCGCCCGCCGGGAAGGTGACGGCCTCGCGAACGCCCACGACTTTCTGGAGATGTTGCACGGCACGCTCCGCGGTCGCTTCGTCGGAATTGAGCATGATGGTGAGCCTCGACACGCCCGGCGTCGCCGTGGGCCCCACGGCGATACTGCGCACGGGCAGGTTACGCCGCCGGACCAGCCCGACGGCACGGGTGAACGTGATGAGACGGTCCTCCAGGAGGACCGTTACCGCCTGGATACCGCTCATGCCGGAACCAGCCGGGGGGGCGGCGCCGGCGCGGGCGGCTCCTCCGACTCGATCGGGTCCGAGAGCGAGGCGCCCGGCGGGATCATCGGGAAGACGTTGGCCTCCTGCTCGATCACGAACTCGACGAGCGCGGGGCCGGCGCCGGCCATCGCCTCCTTCAGCACCCCCTCCACCTGGTCGCCGCTCTCGACTCGCCAGCCGGGGATGCCGTACGCCTCGGCGAGGCGCACGTAATTCGGGCTCCATATCGGCGTGGCGGAGTAGCGGCGGCCGTGGAAGAACTGCTGCCACTGTCGCACCATGCCGAGGTAGCCGTTGTTGAAGATCGCCATCTTCACCGGGATCCCTTCCTGCACCATGGTGGCGATCTCCTGCATGTTCATCTGGAAGCCGCCGTCCCCGGAGATCGCCCACACCGGCTCGTCCGGCCGCGCGAGCGCCACCCCCATGGCCGCCGGCACCGCGAACCCCATCGTCCCCAGCCCCCCCGACGTGATGTGGGTGTTGGGGCGCTGGTAGGGAAAGAGCTTCGCCACCCACATCTGGTGCTGCCCGACGTCGGAGACGATGGTGCAGCGCCCGTCCGTCGCGGTGCCGATG
>CAYYXP010000055.1:0-5116 GCA_964475685.1 uncultured Gemmatimonadaceae bacterium
GTCGAGCCGGAACCCCGACACGTCGTTGATGATCGCCGCCCCGGCCTCCAGCGCCGCCCGCGCCACCGCGGCCTTGACCGTGTCCACCGAGATCGGGAGGTCGGGATGCTCGCGCGCCAGCGCTTCGACGACCGGGATCACCCGCCGGAGCTCCTCCACCTCCGGCACCGCCTCGGTGCGGCCGGGCCGGGTGGATTCGCCACCGACGTCGATGATCGCGGCGCCCGCGCGGAGCAACTCCTCCGCGCGGGCGAGCGCTCCTGCCACACTGATCGCGCGGCCGCCGTCGCTGAAGCTGTCCGGAGTGACGTTGAGGATCGCGACAATCACGGGCCGATCGAGCATGATGGGCCCGCGGGCAGTGTCCCATGTCGTGGCCGGCTGGGCGGGCATGGCGAGCCCTACCTGCGTCGCCGCCTCGGCGAGGGGCGCGGGAACCAGCCAGGGGCGGGCAAAGGCGCTGAGGCGCGAGCGGCTCCCGGCCAGGATCGCCCACCCGTCGCCGGTGAGCACGTCGAGCCCGAGGGTACCCGCGAAATGGACCAGGGCCTCGAGGGCTTCCTGGTCCAGTCCGGTCAGACGAAAGGCGAGGTGATGGATTCCCGCCGCGGCATCGGCCGCCAGCGCCTCGTCCCACCCCCCGGCGCGCAGAGCATCACGCACCGAGGTCGGCGAGTGAAGCGCCAGCGGAGTGACATTCACGCGCCCGCGGGTTCGGCCGGGGGCGCGCCGAGAATGGGCGCGCGGGCCGGAGTGACGCCCGGCTTCGTTGGAGGGGTGGTGGCAACCGGTGCGGAGTCGACCGGCGTGATGCTGCGCGGCGGCAGCGGCTGGTTCCTGACGAGGCGATCGAGATCGTCACGGTCGATGGTTTCGCGGTCCAGCAGGGTGGCGGCGATCCGGTCGAGCAGCTCGCGATTGTCCAGGAGAATGGCCATGGCCCGCGCGTACGCTTCGTCCACCAGCCGTTTGACCTCGTCGTCCACCATCTGGGCGGTGCGCTCGGAGATTTCGCGCCGCTGGGCAAACTCCCGGCCGAGGAAGATTTCCTGCTCCTTGTCGCCCACGGCGAGCGGGCCGATGAGCTCGCTCATGCCGAACTGGGTGACCATGCGGCGGGCCAGACTGGTGGCGCGCTCGATGTCGTTGCCCGCGCCGGTGGTGATCTTGTCGGCGCCGAAAACGATTTCCTCGGCGACGCGGCCTCCGAAGAACATCGCGAGGCTGCCGATGAGCCAATCCTTGGTGTAGTTGTGCCGGTCCACCTCGGGAAGCGATGCGGTCAGGCCGAGGGCCCGGCCGCGCGGCACGATGGTGACCTTGTGGATCGGATCGCTGCCCGGAATCTTGATCGCGACGATGGCGTGGCCCGCCTCGTGATAGGCGGTGAGATTCCGCTCCGCTTCGGTGAGCACCAGGCTCCGCCGCTCGACCCCGAGCATGACCTTGTCCTTAGCGTCCTCGAAGTCCTGCATGTCCACCAGCGTCTTGTTGCGCCGCGCCGCGAGGACCGCCGACTCGTTGACCAGGTTGGCGAGATCGGCGCCCGCCATGCCGGGTGTTCCCTTGGCGAGGACCTCGAGCCGCACGTCGGAGGCGAGCGGAATTTTCCGGGTGTGTACCCGGAGGATCCCCTCGCGCCCGCGCACGTCGGGCAGATCCACCACGATCGTCCGGTCGAACCGGCCTGGCCGGAGCAGCGCGGGATCGAGCACGTCGGGACGGTTGGTGGCCGCGATCAGGATGACGCCGTCGTTGCTCTCGAACCCGTCCATCTCGACGAGGAGCTGATTAAGCGTCTGCTCGCGCTCATCGTGCCCGCCGCCGAGCCCGGCGCCGCGATGCCGGCCGACGGCGTCGATCTCGTCGATGAAGATGATGCAGGGTGCGTGCGACTTCCCCTGTTCGAAGAGGGCGCGTACCCGGCTGGCGCCCACGCCGACGAACATCTCGACGAAATCCGATCCCGACATCGAGAAGAACGGGCGCCCCGCCTCACCGGCCACCGCCTTGGCGAGCAGCGTCTTGCCGGTGCCGGGGGGACCGATCAGCAGGGCACCCTTGGGGAGACGCCCGCCGAGCCGGGTGAATTTCTGGGGATCCTTCAGGAACTCGATGATTTCCTGGAGCTCGACCTTCGCTTCGTCCGCGCCGGCCACGTCCGCGAAGGTGATCTTGGGCGTATCGCCGGCCACCAGCTTGGCCTTGGACTTTCCGAAGGCGAAGGCCCGGCTCCCGCCCACCTGCAGCTGGCGGAGGAGGAAGAACCAGAGGCCGAGGATGACGACCCACGGCAGCGCCGCGATGATGATCGCGGTGATCCCGCCCTTCGGCTCCTTGGCCAGGATCGGCACGCCGGCATCGTCGAGACGCTTGATGAACGCCTCGCTGTTGGCCACCGGGAGCAGCACCCGGAAGCCCTTGGCGGTGCGGCCATCCTGGGTGACCGGGTTCTTGAAGTTGCCCTCCAGGCGCTTGCCGTCGAACACCTCGACGCCCTGTACGTTGCCCTGCTCGAGCTGGCGGCTGAACTCGGTGTAGGAGAACTCCTGCGTGGGGTCGCGCTGCCGGCTCATCATCTGGAAGAGCGCAAGCGCCACGAGACCCACGAGGAGCCAGAGGGCGAGGTTCTTGCTCAGGTTGCCCCAGTTGGGGCGAGTCGGCCGATTCGGAAGTCTGTCTGCCATTGCGTTCGAGTCCGCTTACTCCATATCCGCGATGAACGGGAGATGACGAAAGTTCTCTGCGTGGTCGAGTCCATACCCGACCAGGAACGCCGGCGGCGCCCGGAACCCCACGAACTTCACCTCGGGCCGGACTTCGGTGGCCAGCTCCTTGTCGAGGAGCGCGCAGACTGCCAGGCTCCGGGGGCGCCGGGCGGCCAGCAATTCCATCAACCGCCGCAGGGTCCGCCCGGTATCAATAATATCCTCAACGACGAGGATATGTTTGCCTTCCAGCCTCGTCTCGGGGTCGTACAGCAGTCGCACGGTACCGCTCGAGACCTTGCCGTCGGCATAGCTGCTGGCCACCAGGAAGTCCACCTGGACCGGCCGCTCGATGGTTCGGACCAGGTCGCTCAGGAAGATGAAGCTCCCCTTGAGCAGCCCGAGAATCAGCAGGTCGCCATCCGGATACGCCTCGGTGATCTCGGCGCCCAACTCAGCCACCCGGGCAGCGATCGTCGGTCCATCGAAGACGATGGACTTGACGGGGCGCCCACCCGTGCGGCGGAGGACGTCAGGCGAGCTCAGCATCGACACGAAGGGCCTCGGAGCCAGTGGGAGGAACCAGCGCGTCGGAGCGGCAGACGCCGGGAATCCACACGACTTCATCGCCGCCCGCTACCACCGGCCAACTCTCGCGCCGGCTCCGGGGAACCCGGGCATCCTGGAAGCATTTCACGACCAGCCGGTGCCCGATGCCGGCCAGCGGGCGGACCTTCTCTCCGGCCTCCCAACTTCGCACGGTGAGCGAGTCGGCGCTGAACCAGGCGGTGAGTGCGACACGCTCCTGCCTCTCCGGCGCCCCACCCCGGCTCCACTTGACCCGCCATGGCCCCCAGAACCCTTCGCCCGAGCGCCCTCCGATGTTGAGAGCGGGGCGCTCGGCGTCGGGTGACGAGGCCCGAGCGAGCCGCAGCCGCCCGAAGGACACCTCGGCTTTCCACCCCTTCGAGAGCTGGAGCCGGGAGCCGCTCGCGGCGCCTCCCAGCCACCCGAGCAGGCGGGCGGCGTGGACCGGCCCGAGAGGGCATCCGGACCGCCGCGCGATCGCGAGAATCAGGGCTTCGGCGAGGGCTGAATCATACCCGCGAAACCGGTCGGCAGCAACGGAAATACCGTCTGTCTCCCAGTTTACGTCGAGATCGGGAACCAGGTCGAGCACGGCGTCCCAGGCCATCCGGTTCCGCCGCGATTGGCCGGCGACGGAAAGCAGACCGGACTCCACGTCCGGTACCCGCTCCCGGAGCATCGGCAGCACGCGCGTCCGGATCCAGGCCCTCAAGTGCCGAACGTCGGTGTTCGACGGGTCCTCCCAGACCGGCAGGGACCGGGCCCGCGCGTATTCCGCCAGCTCCGACCGGGTGAACGGCAGCAGCGGACGCACCAGCCTGCCGCTCACCCCGTCCATCCCCGCGAGACCCGCCGATCCGGAGCCCGCCAGCACCCGCATCAGAATCGTTTCGGCCTGATCGTCGGCGTGGTGGGCCAGGAAGATGGACCCACCTCCCAACCTCTCCCGCACGTCTTCGAGAAACGCGTACCGGGCGTGCCGGGCTGCCGTCTCGCTCGCTCCCGGCCCGAGCTCTCCCCGCCCTCCGTGGAAGGGAACCCCCCGCGTCTCCGCCAACTCGCGTACACGCTCCCCCACCAGGGCGCTCTCGGGATGGATCCCGTGGTCATAGTGGACGACGAAGAGATCGAGCCGGTGCGACTCGATGGTGCGGAGGAGAAGATCGAGCAGGGCGACCGAGTCGGAGCCGCCCGACACCGCCACCAGAGCGGGACCGCCGGGAATCGGGAGGGTGGCGAGGTGTCGCCGGAATCGTTCGACCAGATCCATGGGTGGACGTTAGCCCTCTTCGCCGCAGTGGTCGAGGCCATGCCGGGTGTGTGGCCGGACCGGGGGCCCGCATCTCCCCCGCGTCGCACAGCCAAAGCCGGTGCCTTCGCCCCCGGCCCACCACCCAGCAGGAGGATTCGATGCGGTTCCTTTCCCCAGGCGCCACCCGGCGCGTGCTCGCGCTCGCGTCGCTGTTCTCTCTCTTTCTCACCGCCACCGGGGCCGCGCCCGCGCCGGCGCCGCTGGTCACCGGCCGGGTGGAGGGACGGGTGCAGGATCCGGCCGGCCGACCCCTGGCCAACGCGCAGGTCCTCGCCGTGGGGACGGCGTTCAACGCACTCACCGACCACGACGGCGCTTACGCCTTCCCCGCTCTTCCCGCTGGACGCATCACGCTCCGGGCGGCACTGGTGGGATACGGGCCGGTCGAGGACGAGGTGAGCGTGGCCGCGGGACGCACCGTCCGCCACGACTTTACCCTGGCGCCCGCGAATTCCGCCCTCAAGGCCCTCGAGCGGACGGCCACCGGCGCCATGGTCGCCACGTCCGC
>CAYYXP010000056.1:0-25552 GCA_964475685.1 uncultured Gemmatimonadaceae bacterium
GGGAACAGACGATGATCATCGAGGTGGAGGAGAGTGCCGTCCAGACCGCCCGGATGAAGGTGGTCGGCGTGGGTGGTGGCGGCGGCAACGCGGTGAACCGGATGATCGAAGACCATCTCACCGGCGTCGAGTTCGTCTCGGTGAATACCGATGCCCAGGCGCTGGCGATGTCGAAATCGGGCATCAAGATCCAGATCGGCCGCAAGCTCACCCGCGGTCTCGGCGCGGGGGCCCGGCCCGAAATCGGGCGGCAGGCGATCGAGGAGAACCGGGACGACGTCGCCGCGGCGATGCAGGGCGCCGACATGATCTTCATCACCTGCGGCATGGGGGGCGGGACCGGCACCGGCGCCGCCCCGATCGTCAGCCAGATGGCGCGGGAAAGCGGCGCGCTCACCGTGGGCATCGTCACCCGGCCCTTCCTGTTCGAGGGCCGCCGGCGGATGAAGCAGGCCGACAGCGGCATCGCCGAGATGCGGAAGAACGTGGACACGATGATCGTGGTGCCGAACGAGCGGCTGCTTGCTGTGGTCGGGAAGGGCATCCCGTTCCAGGACGCCCTCAAGAAGGCCGATGAAGTGCTGCTCCACGCGACCCAGGGCATCGCGAGCCTGATCACCTGCACCGGCATCATCAACGTGGACTTCGCCGACGTGCGCACCGTCATGCAGAACGGTGGCGCGGCGCTGATGGGCACGGGCATCGGGCGGGGCGAGAACCGCGCGCTCGAGGCGGCGCAGCAGGCCATCTCCAGCCCCCTGCTCGACAACGTCTCGATCGCAGGGGCCACGGGCGTGCTCATCAACATCATCGGCGGCGACGACCTCACCCTGGGAGAAACCACCCAGATCAACGACATCATCCACGATGCCGTGGGTGGTGATGCCGAGATCATCTTCGGCGCCGGAAACGATGCGGCGATGCACGGCGAGGTGCGGGTCACGGTGATTGCCACCGGGTTCGACCGGTCCTCGACCGGTGAGCACCAGGCCGGGAGGGGGTCCGGCGTCGCAGGAGTGATCCCGTTCTCCCGCCAGGGGCGGGTCTCCGGCGCCTCGAACACCGTCCCGCAACCCGCACCGGCGCCGGGACACCGCGGCCAGCCCCGCGCTCCCTCTCCGCCGCCGGCCACCGACATCCCGGAGATGGAGATCCCCACGTTCATCCGACGGCAGATGGATTGATGCCGCGGGGATGGTTCGCCGCGGCCCTCGCGTTCGCGTCGGTCGCTGGAGTGGTCGCGGCGATCTCATACGGGGCGGGGCGCGGGGGCGCGGGCGAGACACCGAGCCCTCCCGTCGTCGCCCGCCCCGAGGCGGTCATGACGGAAACGACCGACACCCTCAGGCGGGGTGAGACGGTCTCCCACCTGTTCGAGCGGCACGGCGTAAATATCGACCTCGGCAGCCTCGATCCCGCACTCCCGTTCGATCCGCGGCGGCTTCCGTCCGGCCTCGTGTTCAGCTTCCGCCAGGCCGCCACCGATTCGCTCCCCACCCAGGTCATCGTCCGCACCGATCCCGAACAGCGCATCACCTTCCGGCGCTCCGCCGACCGGTGGGACGCGGTGGCCGAGCCGATCGTGTGGAAGGCGGAGCCGGTCCGGATCGGAGGGGCCATCTCCAATTCGCTCTACGAAGCGCTTGACGAGCAGGTCCCCGACGACCAGCTCGACGCCGGGGCCCGGCAAGGCCTGGCGTGGGACCTGGCCGACGTCTATGCGTGGCAGGTGGACTTCACCCGCGACCTCCAGCCGGGCGACCGCTTCGAGGTCCTCTTCGAACGGCTGGTCTCGCCCGACGGCGAGGTGCGTCTCGGACGGGTGCTCGCGTGCGCCCTGACCATGTCGGGCAAGAGCCTCACCGCATTCCGGTTCGACTCGGGCGGCCGTCCGGCCTACTTCGATTCGGCGGGCAACTCGCTCCGGCGGGCGTTTCTCCGGGCACCGGTCCAGTTCCGGCGCATCTCCTCGAGCTTTGCCCGTTCACGGTACCATCCGGTGCTCGGAATCAGCCGGCGGCACGAGGGTACCGACTACGCCGCCGACCCGGGCACTCCGGTGATGGCGGCCGGTGACGGCGTCGTCACCCGCGCGGAGTGGACCGGCGGATACGGCAAGCTGGTGGAGGTGCGCCACCGCAGCGGGATCGTCACCCGGTACGGGCATCTCCGCGGCTTCGCCCGGGGGATCCGGCCGGGTGTGCGGGTGTCGCAGGGGCAGGTGATCGGTACCGTCGGCTCCTCGGGTCTCGCCACCGGTCCGCATCTGCACTACGAGTTTCGTGTGAACGGCGTCGCGCGCGACGCCCGCAGGATCTCGCTCGGCAACGGGGCCCCGATCTCGCCCGCCCTCCGGCCGGTGTTCGAGAGGGAGCGTGAGCGGCTTTCGGCGATCGGCATTGCCCGGCAGCCGACGGCCGGGAGCCGATAACTTCCTCGCGTGCACCTCTATCCCGCCATAGACATTCGCGGCGGCCAGGTCGTCCGCCTGAGCCAGGGCGAGGCGGACCGGCAAACCGTCTACGGCAGCGATCCGCTCGCCGTCGCGGAACGCTTCATTGACGGCGGCGCCCAGTGGCTTCATGTGGTCGATCTCGACCGGGCCTTCGGCACCGGCGACAACACCCCCGTGGTGCGAAGGATCGTCGCTGGCGTCGGCCGCCGGGTACGGGTCCAGCTCGGCGGCGGTCTCCGGTCGCTCGATCGGGTGCGGGAATCCCTTGACCTCGGGGTTGCGCGGCTGGTGGTCGGGACCTCCGCGGCGATGGACCCCGCGTTCGTGCCTGCCGCGCTCGCCCTCGCCGGCGCGGAGAGACTGGCAGTGGGGGTCGATGCCCGCGACGGTTTCGTCGCCGTGCGGGGCTGGACGGAAACCTCGACGCTCACGGTCGAGTCGCTGGTCAATCGGGTCGTGGCGGACGGAGTGGTGACGGTCGTGTACACCGATGTCACCCGGGACGGGATGCTTCTCGGCCCGGACATCGCCGGAGCCGTGGCGCTTCAACGAGCGGGCGCCAGTGTCATCGCGAGCGGCGGCGTCTCCGGCCTCGATGACGTCAGGGCCGTGTGCGAGGCCGGCCTGGCCGGAGCGATCGTCGGCCGCGCCCTGTACGAGGGGCGCCTCGATCTCGCCGCCGCGCTCCAGGCCGCCCAATGCGCCCCCTCCTCGTAGCCTCCCTCGCGGCCGCCACGGCCGCCTTCACCTACCTGTACCTCGAGCGGGCGGGCTCCCGCGGCTGGCCGGCCCTCGCCTGCAGGTCGGTCGCGTGGACCGCGCTCGGGCTCCTGCTGCTGAACGTGAGCTGTCCCGTGGCGGGCACGTCGCTCCGGCCGCTGGTGCTGCTCGATGCGTCACTCAGCATGGCGGCCGGGGGCGGTCGGTGGAGTGAGGCGCGCGACTCCGCGTTCCGGTGGGGTGAGGTCCGGCCGTTCGGCGACGAGCACGGCGGCGCGGACAGCGTTCCGGTGCGGGGGCGCTCTCTCCTCTCCCCCGCGCTCCTTGCCGCATCCGCCTCCGAGCGGCCGGCCATCATCGTGACCGACGGGGAGATCGAGGACGCGCCGGACCTCCCCGCCGACCTGCTGGCCCGCTCCAGCGTCCGCCTTTTCCCGCGAACCCCGACCGCCGATCTGGCCCTGACCCGCGTGACGGGACCCTCGCGAGTGGCTGCCGGAGACTCGATCCCGCTGGAGGTGGAGCTGGAGTGGTCGGGCGACCCGGTTCCCGATACCGTGTCGGTGCAGGTCCGGGCGGGCGAGAAACGGGTCGCGCTCCGGAGGGTCCGGCTGGCGGAGGGCCGCGGCCGGACGAGAATCGTGGTGCCGAGCGGACAGGTGGGCCCCGGGGATCACATCGTGGAGATCTCGCTGGCAGGGTCGAGCGATGGGGAGCCACGGACCGACACCCGCCTGCACTACGTGAGCGTGGCGCCCACGCCCGGAGTCGTTCTGCTCGCCACGCCCGGCGACTGGGACAGCCGGTTCTTCTATCGTGCGCTCCGCGAAGTTGCCCAGCTGCCAGTCAAGGGATTCGTGCGCCTCGACGCCGAGCGGTGGCGATCGATGCACGATCTGCGCGCGGTCCCGGCGGAGCAGGTGCGCCGGGCGGTCCGAGGGGCGGACCTGCTCATCCTCAAGGGCGAGATCGGTGGCCTCGCGGACGGATCCACCGCGCGCGGCATCCTGAGTTGGTCCGTCCCCGCGTCGGACGATTCCCGGATGCCCGGTGACTGGTACCTCGCCGCCGAGGGTGGCTCTCCGCTGGCAGGCGCCTTCCTCGGACAGCCGGTGGACAGCTTTCCCCCGGCGGTCCAGCTCACCCCGCTCGACGCCGCTCCCGGCGACCTGGTGGTGCTCTCGGCCCGGCTCGGGCGGCGCGGCGCGGCGCGGCCCGCTGTCGTCGTGCGGCAGGAGGGCCGCACCCGGCGAGTCATCGTTGCCGTGGAGGGATTGTGGCGCTGGGCCTTCAGAGGAGGATCGAGCGAGGAGGCCTACCGTTCGTGGGTTGCCGCCAGCGCGAGTTGGCTGCTCGGCGGTGTCGACGCCGGCGGAGGCGTGGCGCGGGTGGTGCGGCCGGTCGTCGAGAACGGACGGCCCGTGGTGTTCGAGTGGACCGGGCCGGGTCCCGCGTCCGCCATGGGAGTCGTGTGGAGCGGAGCGGGAGCGCCGCAGGCGGACACTCTTCGCTTTGATGGGGCGGGCCGGGCGATCGCCTGGCTCCGGCCGGGATCCTACCGGTACCGGCTCGCGGGGGGAGGGTCCGGCGCGGTGGCAGTCGAGGAATATTCGGACGAGTTCCGGCCCAGACCGGTCACGCTCACCGCGCGGGAGTCGCGGGTCGCGGCACCGGCGGGCCGGCGGTCGGTGAGGGAATGGCCCTGGCTCTTCGCGCTGTGCGTTCTCGCGCTGGCCGGGGAATGGCTCGCGCGCCGGCGGCTGGGGCTGCGGTGACGGGAGTATAGGTTTCATCATGGCCAACGGCAGACTGGGTGTGCTGAAGGAAGGGCTCTGGACCCGCATCAAGAAGCTGGCGATGACGGACGTCAACGCCCTGATGCGCGGTCTCAACGCCGGAGACGTCGAAAAACTGGAGCGCATCCTCATCGAAGCGGACTTCGGGGTCGCGGCCACGGTCGAGCTCACGCAGGCGCTGGACGACGACATCCGCAGGGGCAAGCTCAAGACCGAGGCCGATCTCCGGGTTTCGCTGGAGAGTCGCCTGGCGGCCATGCTGGATGGAGGACCGGAGCCGGGGGTGGTCGCCCGGGCGGCGGAGGGTCCCACGGTCATTCTCATGGTCGGGGTGAACGGGACCGGCAAGACCACCACCGCCGCCAAGCTGGGGCGCCGGCTGCAGCGCGAGAATCGAAAGATCCTGTTCGCGGCCGCCGACACCTATCGCGCGGGCGCCACGTCGCAACTCCAGGTCTGGGCCGAGCGGCTGGGCGTTCCGTGCGTGGCAGGGTCGCCGGGAGGCGATCCCGCCGCCGTCGCGTTTGACGCCATCGACGCCGCGGTGTCCCGGGGACTCGATACGGTAATCGTGGATACCGCCGGCCGCCTGCATACGCAGGAAGGGTTGATGGAGGAGCTCAGGAAGGTGGTCCGCGTGGTGGCGCGCCGCCTGCCCGGGGCGCCTCATGAGACCTTTCTCGTCCTCGACGGAACGGTGGGGCAGAACGCCCTGCAGCAGGGCCGGCTCTTCACCCAGGCCGTGAGCCCCACCGGCATCGTCGTCACCAAGCTCGACGGCAGCGCGCGCGGCGGCGCGGTCACGGCGCTGCGGCGCGAGCTCGGGCTGCCGATCCGCTTCATCGGCGTGGGGGAGGCGATGGACGATCTCGAGGCGTTCGATGCCCGGCGGTTCGCGGCAAGTCTGCTGTCGGACGATGCCTGAGGGCGGCCTCCGCCTCGACACGCCGGTCAAGTTTCTCAAGGGCATCGGCGAGCGGCGCGCGGAACACCTCGAGCGCCTCGGCATCCGCACCGCCCGGGACCTCCTCTGGCACCTTCCTCACAGGTACGTCGACGCGTCCACCGTCACCCCGCTCGTCCGCGCGCAGGTCGGCGATGAGGTCGCCTGCGTCGGCAAGGTGGTGGCCAAGGGAATCGTCCCCACCCGCCGTGGTCTCCGGATATTTCACGCCGTGCTTCGCGATGACAGCGGCGTGCTGGAGTGCGTCTGGCCGGGGCAGTCGTTTCTCGACCGCACCATCGGCGTCGGGCAGACGCTGCTCGTCTCCGGCCCGGTCCGCTTCTATCATGGGCGGCAGCTCGTCCCGCGGGAGTTCGTCGTGCTCGCCGATGCCGACGGGGACGGCGACCCCCTGGCGGCGGGGAAGGTCCTTCCCGTCTACCCCGCCACCGAAGGGTTGAGTCACAAGATCATCCGCTCGCTCATCGAGCGGCATCTCGACGGGCTCATCGCTCTCTCCCCCGACATCATTCCCGAGCCGCTGCGAGTCTCGCTCGACCTGCCGTCGCTCCCCGACGCGTTGCGCGCGGTCCACCGACCGGCCACGATGGAGGAGGCGGAGGCCGGCCGCCGCCGGCTGGCGTTCGACGAGCTGCTCGACCTTCAGCTCATGCTGATCCGGGCCCGCACCGTGGCCAAGCGCCAGCGCAGCGGCATCGCCTTCGAGCTGAAGCGGCAGCACACGACCCGGCTGCGCGAGGCCCTGCCGTGGGAACTGACCCACGACCAACAGCAGGCGATCAGGGAGATCACCGCCGACATGACCGCGCCCGACCGGATGCACCGGCTCCTGATGGGCGATGTCGGCACCGGAAAGACCGTGGTCGCGCTCTTCGCGATGCTGCTCGCGGTGGAGAACGACTTCCAGGCGGCACTCATGGCCCCCACCGAGCTGCTCGCGGAGCAGCACGCCGCGACGCTCACCCGCCTCCTCGCCCCGCTCGAGATGCGCCCCGAGGTGCTGCTGGGCCGGCAGCCGGCGGGGGAGAAGGCGGCGGTCCGGGCCCGGCTGGCCTCGGGCCAGAGCCGTCTCGCGGTCGGCACCCACGCGCTGATGCAGGAGAGCGTCTCCTTCCGCCGGCTCGGCCTGGTGGTCATAGACGAGCAGCACCGCTTCGGGGTGGAGCAGAGGGCGGCGCTCATCGGCAAGGGAGCGGCCCCGGACGTCCTCCTGCTCACCGCGACGCCGATTCCCCGGACGCTGGCGCTCACTCTCTACGGCGACCTCGACGTGTCCACGCTCCGGGAGCGGCCCCCCGGGAGAGGCACGGTCCGCACGGCGGTGCGGGCGGAGGGGCAGCGCGAGCGGGTCCTCGACTTCGTGCACGCGGAATGCGCCGCCGGCCGCCAGGCGTACGTGGTGCTCCCGGTGATCGAGGAATCGGAGCGGGCGGATCTCCGCGCGGCAACCACGATGGCGGCGAGTCTCACCGCCCGGTGGCCCGACCTCCGGGTGGGCCTGGTGCATGGACGGCTCAAGGCCGAGGAACGAGACGCGGTGATGCGCCGGTTCCGCGAGGGAGAGATCCAGGCGCTCGTGGCCACCACCATCATCGAGGTGGGCATCGACGTGGCGAACGCCAGCATCATGCTGATCGAGCACCCGGAGAGATTCGGGCTGGCGCAGCTCCATCAGCTGAGGGGGCGGATCGGCCGCGGCGCCGAGGAGAGTTTCTGCATTCTTCTGGAGACCGGCCCCGGAGCCGACCGGCTGCGGGCGTTTGCCGCCACCCAGGACGGCTTTCGCATCGCCGAGCTGGACCTGGCGGAGCGGGGGATGGGGGACCTCATCGGGGCGCGACAGGCGGGTGGCTTCGAGGTGAGGCATGCCCGGCTGCCGGCCGATGCCGACCTGCTGACCCGGGCGCGGGAACTTGCCATCAGGCTCATCGAGGCCGATCCGTCGCTGCAGAGGGCGGAGAACCAGCGGCTCCGGGAACGAGCGGTGTCGCGCTACCCGAGAGCTGTGGAGCTGTTTCGAGTCGGCTAGAACGGAACTTTCAGACCCACTCCGGTCCCGCGGTACAGGCTCCGAAGCTCCGGCTCGAATGGAATGTTGTCGGGTTTGGAGGTGCGCCGGGTCAGTTCCCACACGAAGATGAATGCGGAGCCCACCAACGCCGCCTCGCCGCCGAAGAGCCACCGGCGGGCACGGCTGTCATACCGGAGCGACTCCTGATAGAGCCCTTCGGTTCCGGGGTCGCTGTAGCTGCCGGAGGCGTCCAGGTCGCAGAGCCGGGGGTCTTCGAAGCAGCGGCGCCCGAGTGCGTGGTAGTTGTCGTCGGCGAGGTCGTGGTTCTCCGATGCCAGGTAGTACATCCCCAGCGCTCCGCCGGCGAGAAGCCACTTGCCGTACTTGAGGAGGGGCTTGGCCCCCTGCGCGTGCGCCGGTGTCGCGAGCGCCATCAGGACGACGAGGGAGGAGACCAGGCGTCTCATTGGCGGTACTTGTGCAGGTCGCCATCGCCGCCGATGGCGAGCAATCCGTCGGCGAGCTCGACGGGACCCAGCTCGATCGGCCGCAACAGCTGCAGCCGCCACTGCTCCTCTCCGTCGGGCCTCAGCGCCCTGATCACCCCGTCGGCCCCGCCCAGCAGGATCTCGCCGTCAACCACGGTCACCGGCGCTGTAACCGGCCAGTCGAGCGCCGCTACCACCTCCGCCTCGGGCGCCGAATCAGCCTCGATGCGGTAGAGGGTGCCGCGCCGGGTGACGGCATAGAGGGTGTCGCCTGCCGCCGCCGGCGAAGCGACCACGGGGGCGTCGAGCTTTACCCGCCAGTCGAGGCCGAGATCGCCAGGCCGGACCGACACGATCAGCGAATCGGTCGTTCCGGCGACGAACGAGCCGCCGAGCGCCACCCACGGCGACAGAATCGCCCCCGGCGACCGGGCCCGCCTCACGATCTTCCCGTCGGACGCCGCGATGACAAAGAGGGAATCCACCGTCGCCACCAGCACCGCCGTGCTGTCGGCGGGCACCGCGGGGATCCGGGCGACACCAGTCCGGCGCCGCCACTTGATGATTCCCGTTGCCGGGTTGAGTCCGAGCACCTCGCCGTGCTGGGTGGACGCGATCAAGGTTCCCCGCCAGAGGGCGAGTGGAGCGCCGACCGGCCCGGTCCCGCTCTGCCAGAGCTTCCGGCCGGTGGCGCGGTCGAAGGCGAAGACCCGGCCCGTGGGCCGGGAACTTGCCGCGTAGATCGTGTCACCCGAGAGCAGGACGCCGCCGGCGACGATGCCGGACAGGCCGGCCGACCAGAGCACCGCCCCGCTCGCGAGATCCACCGCGTACACCTTGCGATCAACCCCCGCGCCGTAGAACGTCCCGCCGTCGATCGCCACGGGGCCGGTGAAGCGTCGGCCCGCCCGGGCACTCCACACCTGACTGGGAGCGGCCCCCGCGGCCTCGACGGTCAGCGGGGGCGGGGGCGGCCGCATGTTGATGCATGCCGCGTTGACGCTCCCCAGGAGCAGGGCTAGACTGAACGCTCCCCGGTGCACCCCTATTTTCCGATCGGAAGAAGCATGACGGCGGTCTGGATCAACGAGCTGCCCTCGCATGTCGGCGACGTGGTCACCCTGAAAGGGTGGGCCGTCACGACGCGGTCGAGCGGAAAGATCGCCTTCCTCGTGCTCCGCGACGGGTCGGGGCAGGTGCAATGTGTCGTGTCCCGGAAAGAGGTGGCGGAGGCCGGTTGGGAAGCCTTCGGCTCCATCACGCAGGAGACGTGCGTGGAGGTGACCGGCACGGTCCGCGCCGAGCCTCGCTCGCCGGGGGGCTACGAGCTCACCGTGAGCGGACTCGGGATCCTGGGCCCCAGCCCGGACTATCCGATCTCCCCCAAAGAGCATGGGACGACGTTCCTCTTCGAGCATAGACACCTCTGGCTCCGCACCCGGGCCCAGGTGGCCATTTCCCGGGTCAGGCACGAAGTCGTCCAGGCCATTCGCGACTTCTTCTACCAGGAGGGATTCACCCTCGTCGATACGCCCATCCTGACCGGCGCGATCGGGGAGGAGGCGGGGAATCTCTTCTCGACGGAGTATTTCGACCTGGGCAGAGCCTACCTGGCACAGACGGGCCAGCTCTATGTCGAGGCGGCGGCGGCGGCGCTGGGCAAGGTGTACTGCTTCGGGCCCACGTTCCGGGCGGAGAAGTCGAAGACGCGGCGCCACCTGACGGAGTTCTGGATGGTGGAGCCCGAAGTGGCGTTCGCCGACTCGAACGACAACATGCGGCTGCAGGAGTCGTTCGTCAGCTACATCGTGGCGCGGGCACTCGACCGGCGCAAGGCGGAACTGGCCGAGCTCGAGCGGGACACCGCGCCGCTGGAGAGAGTGGTGGCGCCGTTCGGCCGCATCAGCTACAGCGATGCCGTCGTCCGGCTGAACGCCCTCGGCTCCGACATCAAGTGGGGCGACGACCTCGGCGGGGACGACGAAACGCTGCTGGCCAGGGACTACGACCGGCCGGTGTTCGTCTACAACTATCCCCGGGAGGTCAAGGCCTTCTACATGAAGGAAAACCCCGCCGACCCCCGCACGGTGCTCAACAACGACTGCCTCGCCCCCGAGGGTTATGGGGAGATCATCGGCGGCTCTCAGCGGGAGGACAACTACGACAAGCTCCTCTCGCGCCTCCACCAGCAGCATCTCGATCCCGAGGTCTACCGCTGGTATCTCGACCTCCGGAAGTACGGGACGTTTGTTCATTCCGGATTCGGCCTGGGGGTGGAACGGACGGTCGCATGGATCTGCGGCATTCCCCACATCAGGGAAGCGATTGCCTTCCCGAGGCAGATTCACCGGCTGTATCCGTAGGGCTCCTTCTTTACCTCCTCCCACAGGCCGTCCAGCACCTCCAGCCCCGCGCTCTCGACCTCGAGCCCACGCTTCTCCGCGAGCCGTTCCACCGCGTCGAAGCGATGGGTGAACTTTCGATTGGCGGCGTCGAGGGCAAGGCTCGGTTCGACGCCCGCCTTGCGGGAGAGGTTCACGACGGCGAACAGGAGGTCGCCGATCTCGGACTCGAGCGCCGCGCTCGGTGCGGTGCCGGCGCCCAGCTCCGCCTCCACCTCCGCCAGCTCCTCCCGCACCTTGGCGAGAGGGCCTTCGAGGTCGGGCCAGTCGAATCCCACGGCGGCGGCGCGTTCCTGCAGCCGGTACGCCTTGAGCAAGGGCGGAAGGGTGGCCATGATGCCGGCGAGAGTGCGGCCGTGCCGCTCCCGGCGTTTGAGACGCTCCCACGGCTCGGCGGCGCCCAGCGCGAAGAGGTGGGGATGGCGCCGCCGCATCTTGGCCTCCAGGCCGTCCGCGATCTCGGCCGGGGTGAACTCTCCCTTTTCCTCGCCGATCACGAGCTGGAACGCGAGGTGGAGCAGCAGATCGCTCAGTTCGGCACGGATCGCCGTGGCGTCGTCCGATCCGAGCGCTTCGTCAAGCTCCAGCGCCTCCTCGACGAGATAGGGCCGGAGCGTCTGACGAGTCTGAACCCGATCCCAGGGGCAGCGCGCCCGGAGATCGCGGACCATTGCCAGAGAGCGTCCAAGCGCTGAATTGTCTTGCATTTATGCCTCGCGCCAGATAAGATACCCGCCGCCTTGACCACGCCCTTTGCACCCGAGACCACCCGCGCCTGGGTGGATGTGGACCTCGCCGCGTTGGCCGAGAACGCCCGTACCATCGCCGCGATCTCCGGCCGCCGATTGTTGCCTATGGTCAAAGCTAACGGCTACGGACTCGGCGCCATCGAGGTGGCCCGGGCGCTGGAATCGCTCGACCCCTGGGGATACGGCGTCGCCACTGTCGAGGAGGGCCAGGCCCTTCGTGCCGGCGGGATCGGCCGGCCCATCCTGGTGGTGAGCCCGCTGCTGCCCGCCGATGCCGGTCGCTGTCTTGCCCACGATCTTCGCCCGACCATCGGCGATCCCGAAGGGCTGACTGCGTGGAGCGCACACTCCGACCGCCCGTTCCATGTCGAGGTGGACACGGGGATGAGCCGCGGGGGAGTCCGCTGGGACGACGCACACGCCCTCGAGGCGATGCGGGGTGCCCTCGGCGCCGCCCCTGGCTGGGAGGGGATCTACACCCACTTTCACTCGGCAGAGACCGACCCGCACTCGGTGCAGGTCCAGTGGGAGCGGTTTCAGGGCGTGCTCGCGAGGTTGCCGCGCCGCCCCGCGCTGGTGCACGCCGCGAACAGCGCCGCGGCGCTCAGGGGTGAGGCGTACGCCGAGGACCTGGTCCGTCCGGGCATCTTTCTCTACGGCGGCAATGCGGGGAGCGTTACCCCCCGGCCGGTCGCCGCGCTCAGGACCCGTGTCGTGGCGCTGCGCACCGTGGGAAAGGGCGAGACGGTGAGCTACGGCGCGACGTGGCGCGCGCCGTCCCCGACGACGATCGCCACTCTCGGGCTGGGGTACGCCGACGGATTCCTCCGCGCCGCCCATGGTAGTGGCCCGCCGAGCGGTACCCGGCCCCGCCTCGTCGAGCTCGGCGGGAGCACCGTGCCGGTGGTGGGACGGGTCACCATGGATCTCACCATGGTGGCGGTCGAGGGGATGGCCGCCCTCGGCGATGTGGCGACGGTCTTTGGCGGCATGATCTCTCTCGATCAGCAGGCCGAGGCGGCAGGCACCATCTCCTACGAGCTTCTCACCGCGCTCGGAAACCGGGTGCCCCGTCGCTACGGTGCCGCATGAACCGGAGCGAGGCGTAATGCGACGAGCCGCCATCATCGTGCTCGACGGGCTTGGCATCGGGCCCGCGCCTGACAGCGCCGAGTACGGCGACGCTGGCAGCAATACGCTGGGCAACGTGGCGCGGGCGGTGGGCGGGCTCGACCTCCCTCACCTTGCCGCGCTCGGTTTGGGGAGCTGCGCACCGCTCGACGGCATGCCGCCGGCATCGGCGCCTCGGGCGGCTCATGGGATCTGCCAGCCCGCGAGCCCCGGCAAGGACAGCACCACGGGGCACTGGGAACTCTGCGGCCTCCGGCTCCCGGCGCCGTTCCCGACGTACCCGTCGGGGTTTCCCGAGGAAGTCATCGCCGAGTTCGCCCGCCTGACGGGCCGCGGGGTGCTGGGCAACCGGCCCGCGTCGGGCACGCTGGTGCTCGACGAATACGGCGCGGAGCACCGGCGGACCGGGCAGTGGATTGTCTACACCTCCGCCGACAGCGTGTTTCAGGTGGCGGCCCACGAAGAGACCGTCCCGCTTGCCGAGCTCTACGCCGCGTGCGAGAAGGCCCGGGCGATGCTCCAGGGGGAACATGGCGTCTCCCGGGTCATCGCGCGGCCGTTTGTCGGCGAGCCGGGAGCCTGGGTGCGCACGCCGCACCGCAAGGATTTCAGCCTCCCCCCGCCGGGCCCGACCTTGCTGGACCGCCTGGTGGAGCACCACGTGCCCCGAGTCGGGGTGGGCAAGGTGGACGACCTCTTCGCCGGGCGGGGCATCTCGAGCATCCACACCGCCACCAACGCCGAAGCCTATGGTCTCATCGAGGCCGCGCTCGCGGCGATGCATCGGGGATTGCTGCTGGCCAATGTGATCGAGTTCGACCAGACCTGGGGGCACCGGAACGACGTGCCCGGATTCCACCGCGGTCTTCGCGAGCTCGACCACGCGATGCCGCGAATGCTCGCGGGAACCCGGGAGGAGGACCTCGTTATCTTTACCGCCGATCACGGCAACGACCCCACCACGCCGTCCACCGACCATTCCCGGGAGGTGGTGCCGGTGCTGGCGGTGGGTCCGCGGATCCGCCCCGCACCGCTGGGCAGGCGATCCACCTTCGCCGACATCGGCCAGACGGTCGCGGAATTCCTGGGTGTGACGGCACTGCCGGCCGGCACCTCGTTCCTGTCAGAGGTATGGAGTGACTGATCCACTCGTGGCGGCGGCGCGGGCCGTGCAGCTTCGCGCCTACGCTCCCTATTCGCGGTTCCATGTGGGGTGCGCCCTCGAGGCCGAGGACGGCCGGGTCTTTGTCGGTTGCAACGTGGAGAACGCGTCGTACGGGCTGACGATCTGCGCGGAGGTGGCGGCGGTCTGCGCGGCGGTGAGCGCGGGAGCGCGGCGCTTCAGAAGGGCCGTCGTCGTCTCCGACGTCGATCCTCCCGCGGCGCCGTGCGGCGCCTGCCGCCAGGTGCTTTCCGAATTCGGCGCGGGGCTCAGGGTCGACGCGGTCGGCCCCTCACGATCGGTGAGCTGGACGATGGAAGAGCTGCTCCCCTCGGCGTTCGGGAAAGAGCAGCTGTCGTGAACCGGGGGGCGCGCTGGGCCGCATGCGTGGTTGCGCTTGCGGTGGGGATCGTGGCGTGCCAGGAGCAACTCACCTCGCCCGCGCAATGTCCCGAGCTGTGCCCCGGCGGCACACCGATCGTGTACGACACCGTCCTCGGCGCGGTGCCGGGGGGCGACGAGAGCTTCCCGGGTTACGTGGACGCCGGTGCGGGAGGGGCCCTGCTCACGTCGAACGGGCTTCCCGCTTCGGAAGATCGGGCGATCTACCGGTTCGCTCCACGGACCGACTCCATCACCGTTCGCGACACGGCGCGGGCCTATACCGTGGATTCGGTCCAGCTGGCGGTCAATATCGTGGCGCGGGATACCCTGGTGACCGGCCTCAGGATCTTCCTCTACCGTCTTCCCCCCGACATCGATCCGGACACCGCGACCTTCGCCGGTATCGATCCTCAGCTGACGGCGCCCGCGCTCATCGACAGCATCGCCGTGCCCGACTCCGTCCGCGCGGGCCAGGTGTCCACGGTCCTCCGCGGCGCCGACGCCGACCGGGTGGCGATCGCCCCCGGCACCGGTGGCGTGCTCGCCATCGGGCTTCGGATGGCGGCCGACGCTCCGACCGGCATCCGGGTGGGATCCCTGGGCGGGGGGAACGCCGCCTCGTTCACCACGTACGTCACCGTGGACGTGCCCGACACGACCACCTCGCTCCTTCACCAGTCGCTGCTCCGCGGGGCGCAGGTCAACGGGTTCGTGACCGAGACGCCGTACGTCGCGGCGCCGGGGACGCTCCTTGTCGGCGGCGAGCCGTCCTCGCGCGCCTTCATCCGGTTCAATCTTCCCGCCCGGATCAAGGATTCCGCCACCGTCGTGCGCGCCACTCTCGAGCTGCTGCCGGCCGCGCCGATCCCGGGTCTCCCGAATGACCTGGCAGTTCTCGAGGGTCGAGCGGTGCTCACCGACCTCGGGCCCAAGTCGCCGCTCACCAGCGACCCCACCCTCATCGTCCAGGACACACTTCCGGTCGGCTCCACCGACACCCTGCGACTGGACGTTACCAGGATGGTGCGTTTCTGGCAGTCGTCGGATGAGCGGCCGGAAGAGGTAGCGATGCTGCTCCGGCCGGAGGCGGCGTCTTTCACCAGGGCGCTGCTCGGCTCGACCAGCCCGCTCTCCCCGGTGGGTGCGCCGCGCCTCCGCATCACCTATCTCCTGTCGTTCCCGTTCGAGAGCCCCTGATGCGCCGCGCCTTCCTTCTCTCGATGTGCGCGCTTCTGCCGGGTGTGGCGGCCGCCCAGTCGTCGCAGTTCGGCGTGCGGGGACTGGGCGCTCCGGGGCGTCAGCTGTCGGCGAGAGCCATGGGCGGGGGCGGCGCCTTCGGCCTCTTCGACGCCGAGTCGGGGCTCAACCCGGCCGCCCTCGGGGCCCTCGCCTCCATGACGGCGTCGTTCACGGCGCTGCAGGACTACCGGCACGTCGAGAACCCGGCCGGAACCGAGTCGCTGCGGGAGAGCCGATTCCCCCAGGTCAGCGTCAGCGGCCCGATCAAGCGGCGGCCCGTATCCCTGGGTATCAGCTTCTCCAACTACACCAGCCGCGACTTCACCCTGGTGAGCGCCGACACCATCCTGCTTCGCGGCGTGCCCGTTCCGGTGAGCGACACCTTCTCCTCCCGCGGCGGAATGAGCGATCTCCGGTTCGCCGGGGCCTACAAGCTGGGCGAGCGATGGGTGGTTGGGGGATCGCTCCACGTGATCACGGGGTCCAACCGGATCGCGTCGCGGCGAGCCTTCGACGATCCCGACTACCTGACCGCGAGACAGAGCGCGGAGATCTCGCTGGCCGGGGTGGGGTTCGACATTGGAGTGGTGCGGACCTTCGGCGCCAATTTCTCGGTGGCGGCGGTGGCCAGGTCCGACGGCCACACGGACATCGACCGTGATTCCACGCGGGTGGCGCGGGTAGACCTTCCCTATACCTTCGGCTTCGGTGTCCGGTGGCGGCCGGCGCCGAACCTCGATCTGGCGAGCCAGGTCATCTATCGCACCTGGTCGGCCGCCAACAGCGACCTGCTCTCGCAGGGAGGCGTCGGTTCCGAAAACACCTTTCAGGTGTCACTGGGCGGGGAGCTGACGCCGAATCTGCGGCGCCCTTCCCGGAACCCCATCCGCTTCGGCGTCCGCTACGGCACTCTGCCGTTTCCCCTCGCACCCGGGGAGCAGCCGACCGAATTCGGTGTCTCGATCGGCAGCGGGGTGCGGTTTGCCCAGCAGCGAGCCGGAATTGATCTGGCCCTCGAGCACGCCTGGCGCTCGGCGGGAGCGTACTCGGAGAGGGCGCTGATGGTGACGCTGGGCGTGATGGTCAGACCATGAGAAGGACCCGGACCGGGTAACGGGAACCGGGGTCTCCGTGTAGCTTTCTCCCGTCGTCATTCCCATTCACCGTCTCCCCCTGTCCCATGCCCAAGCGCGTCTACATCGAGACCTACGGCTGCCAGATGAACGTGGCCGATTCGGAGCTGATCTTCGGGCTCCTGGATCGCGAGGGGTACGTGCGCGCCGACGAGCCGGCGGGGGCCGACGTCATGCTGGTGAACACCTGCGCCGTCCGCGACAACGCGGAGCAGCGGGTGATCGGCCGAATGGGAGAGCTCCAGCGCCACAAGCGGCCCGGCGACGTGCTCGGAGTGATGGGATGCATGGCCCAGCGGCTCGGCCCGGCGCTCCTCGACCAGGTACCGCGGGTGGACCTCGTGGTCGGTCCCGACGCCTATCGCGGGCTGCCCGAGATCATCGCCCTTGCCACCCGCGGCCAGCGCGTCACCGACACCGAATTCCGCGCCTGGGAGCACTACGAGGACGTCCCCGCGGCGCGGGAATCGGGGCCGTCCGCGTTCATCACGGTACAACGCGGCTGCGACTACCGCTGCACCTTCTGTATCGTCCCCTACACGAGAGGCCCGGAACGGAGCAGGCGGCTGGACGATATCGTCGCCGAGGCGGCGTCGCTGGCGTCGCGCGGCACCTCCGAGGTCACGCTGCTCGGGCAGACGGTCAACAGTTACCACGATGGCCAGCACGATTTTGCCGACCTGCTCCGCGCCGTCGGCGCGGTGGACGGTATCCGCCGTGTGAGATTCACCAGCCCCTATCCCACCGACTTCACCCCGCGAGTCATCGAGGCCATGGCCGGCACGCCCAGCGTGTGCGAGCACGTGCATCTGCCGGTCCAGAGCGGATCGAATGCGGTGCTCCGCCGGATGCTGAGGCGGTACACCCGCGAGCGATACCTCGAGGTGGTGCGCGATCTCCGGCAGGCCATACCGGGCGTCACGTTGTCCACCGACATCATCGTGGGCTTTCCCGGTGAAACCGAGGCCCAGTTCGAGGAGACGCTCTCGCTCATCGCCGAAGCGGATTTCGACGATGCCTACACCTTCAAGTATTCGGTGCGGGACGGCACACCCGCCGCCCGTCTCGGGAGCCACTTGCCCGACGAGGTCGCCGGGGCCAGGCTCGAGCGCCTCATCGAGGTGGTGCGGGCCAATGCCCGGCGCAAGAACGTCGCCCGCGTGGGCCAGGTCCATGAGGTCCTGGTCGAGCGGCCGGCCCGGCGGGGCGGATTCATGCTCGGGCGCGCACGGGCCAACCATCTCGTACTCCTGGAGCTCCCTGCCGACTCGGTCGGTGAGTACCACCCGGTGCGTCTCACGGGCACGACCGGATCCACTTTCACGGGGGCGGTGGACGTGCCCTCACTGGCGGTGCTGTGATTCGAAACGTTGGGGAGGACCATGTGAGCGCGGTCTACCAGGCGCTGCGCGGGAAGTTCCCCGATTTCTGCGGCTGCGATCTCTGCCGCGACGACGTCCTGGTCTTCGCGCTCAATCGCATTCCGCCGCGCTACGTCTCGAGCCTCACGGGCTCGGTGGTCACCGAGGTCAATCTCGACCGGGATCAGAACCGCGCGGCCATCGACGTCGCCATGATGGAAGCGCTCAGGCGGATCTCCCTCGCTCCCCGGTGCGGCGGGAAGGGCAAGTCGAAGGGACCGTGAACCAGGGGTGGCGGTGAGGCCGCGCCCCGCCATTCTGCTCACCCTCGTCTACGGGGCCGGTCTCGCGACCGGCCTCTTGCGTTTCGGGAGCCCGCTCGGCGCGGCGGCGCTCCTCGCGGCCGGTCCGATTTCCGGACGAGCCCTCCCCACGCTCATGGCCATCGCCGGGATGCTCGGGCGGGTCAGTGCGGAGGTGGCGTGGCTGCTCGAGCGACCGCGCTGCGCCACCCGACTGCCTCCGGGCAGGATTCGCCTCGATCTCGAGCTCCTCGAGCCCGCCCCCAGCGAGGGGGGCCGGGTCATGGTCCGCCCGCTTGCCGCCGGCTGCACCGGGCCCGTCAGTGCATCCTGGCCCTCGGGGATGTCACTCGGTGCCGGCCTCGAGGTGGCCGTGGAGGGTCGGTGGATTCCACGCCAGGGTCCGGCCGGTCGAGCGGCCGGCATCCTCGCCGTCGTCTCGATGTCGAAGCCGCACGGGGTGCCGTCTGCGGGAGCCCGGCTCAGGACGGCTCTGGCGAACTCCAGCCGTGCTCTTTACGGCGCCCGCTCGGCGCTGGTGGACGCGCTCATCCTCGGCCGGCGTGGCGGCATAGACCCGGATCTCCAGCAGCGCTTCGCCGACGCGGGCCTGGTACATCTGCTGTCCATTTCCGGCTTCCACGTCGGATTGATCACGGCGTGGGTGTTCCTGGTCGGACGACTGCTCCGCCTCGGCCGATCGCAGGCGCTGGCAACGGCCGCCGCGGTGAGCGTCGCCTACGTGGCATTTCTCGGCTGGCCCGCACCCGCCAGCCGAGCGGCAGCCCTCGCTGTGGTGACGGCTCTCTGCCGGAGCCGGCAGCGCCACGTTCACGCCGATTCGGTGCTCGCCGCCACCTGCCTCATGGTGCTCCTGGTGGATCCCTGGGCCATTCTGGATCTCGGCGGGTGGCTCTCCGCCGCCGCACTGTGGGGCGCGACGAGATTCAGCCGGTGGACCGACCGGGCGTTCGGCACGGGATTCGGGTGGAGAACGCTGGGGAGTTCGGTGGGTGCGACGGTGGCGACGGCGCCGATCACGGCGGCCGCGCTCGGCACCGTCGCGCTCGCGGGGCTGGGGCTCAACTTCGTCGCCATTCCGCTGGCCGCGCTGGCCGTTCCGGGGGTCATCGCCAGCCTTCTGCTCCATCCCGTCGCGTTGGCGCCGGCGCGCGCCTTTGCCGCGGGGGCGGGGCTCTCCCTCCACCTGATCGAGCTGGCGGCGACGGCGGGTGCGGCAATTCCGGGCGGACACTTTTCGACGGAACCCGGCCGATGGCTGGCCGCCGTTCCCTGGCTCGTGGTGCTGGCGGTGGGGCTCTGGATAGCGGAGCTTCACAACACCCGCGCGGAAGCGGGCCGGCGGTTGGGGTGGGTTGCCGCCCTGGGCCTCTGGTTCGCGCTCCTCCGCGGCACGCTCTCGGCCTCGGGTGCCAGCAGTCGAGACCTCGCGTTACATTTTCTCGACGTCGGGCAAGGCGACGCGGCGGTCCTCCGTACCCCCCGGGGACATTGGGTGGTGGTGGATGCGGGCCCCGCCGGCGATCGCAGCGATGCAGGCCGCCGCGTCGTGGCCCCGTTCCTGTCCCGCCATGGCGCCCGCAGCGTGACGCTGGTCGTCGTCTCTCACGCGCATGCCGATCACCTCGGCGGCATCCCGGCGGTGCTGGCGAGATTTCCGACGGCGCTGGTGCTCGAGCCGGGCACGCTGGTTCCGGACCCACGGTACACGGCCTTCCTCGGTACCCTCGAGGGACGCCACATTCCTTGGCACCCTGTCCGCGGGGGCGAGCGCTTCGACCTCGACAGCGTGAGATTCACCGTGCTTCACCCGGTGCCCGGGTGGTCCGGCTGGGGCGAGGATGTCAACGAGGACTCGGTGGTGCTCCTCGTCGAGTACCGCGGCTTCCAGGCGCTCTTTGCAGGCGATGCCGGCTTCCCCGCCGAAGCAGCGATGGGCGGGGCGCTCCGACCGGTGGACGTGCTCAAGGTGGGGCACCACGGCAGCAGGGGGAGCACCGGCGACGCCTGGCTCGGCTCCCTGCGGCCCAGGGCGGCGGTGGTATCGGTGGGCCGGAACGACTACGGCCATCCTTCGCCATCGGCACTGGCGAGACTCGCCAAGGCGGGGGCCGAAATACACCGGACCGATCTCGAGGGCACCATCACCATCACCACCGACGGCTCGGCGATGCGGGTGGAGTCGCGCGACCGGGCATCGGAGTTCGACGTCCGCTGAACGCTCCGCGCTCCGAACTCTTTCTCATTTTCCGGGGGACTGCGTGCAGACGTCCGTCACCACCATCGAGCGCTTCATCCTCGACCAGGAGGACCGCTACCCCGAGGCCACGGGCGAGCTCTCCAATCTCCTGTACGATGTCGCGCTGGCGACCAAGATCATCGCCGCCGCCATCCGGCGGGCCGGGCTGGTGAACATCCTCGGCTCCGCCGGCGAGCGAAACGTCCAGGGCGAGATCCAGCAGAAGCTCGACGTGCTGGCCAACGAGACGATCAAGAACTGCCTGAATCACACCGGACGGGTCTGCGTGATGGCGTCGGAGGAGGATGAAGACATCATCCCGGTCCCGGCCGAGTACGGCGTCGGCAAGTACGCCGTCCTCTTCGATCCGCTCGACGGCTCCTCCAACATCGACGCCAATTCCGCGGTCGGGACCATCTTCAGCGTCTACCGGCGCGTCAGCATGGAAGGGCGGGGCACCGCGGCCGACGTGCTCCAGCCGGGATGCCGCCAGGCCGCGGCCGGCTACGTCATGTACGGCTCGAGCACCATGCTGGTCTACACGACGGGGCAGGGGGTCCACGGCTTCACCCTCGATCCCACGATCGGTGAGTTTCTCCTCTCGCACGAGCGAATCATCACGCCGCGGGTGGGCCAGTACTACAGCGTCAACGAGAGCAACTTCGGACGGTGGGACAAGGCAATGCAGACGGCGGTGCGCGGCCTCAAGGGCGACCTGGCCGACGGCCGGCAGCCGAAGAACAGCCGGTACATCGGCTCGCTCGTCGCCGACTTCCACCGCAACCTCGTCAACGGCGGTGTCTTCCTCTACCCGGCGGACACCCGAAGCCCCGAAGGCAAGCTGCGCCTGCTCTACGAGGCGAGCCCAATGGCGTTCATCGCCGAGCAGGCGGAGGGGAGCGCCACCGACGGCGTCAATCGCATCCTCGATATCGTTCCGCAGCGACTGCACCAGCGGACGCCGCTGGTGATCGGCTCCCGCGAAGACGTCGGTTTCGTGGCCGACACCCTCCGGCGCGCGCGGTGAAGCAGGTCTACGGCCCGTCTGATTGGGCCGGCGATCCGGCACGCGACCTCGGCGCACCGGGAGAGTTCCCCTTCACCCGCGGCGTCTACTTCACCATGTATGCAGGCCGGCTCTGGACCATGCGCCAGTATGCCGGGTTCGGCACCGCGCAGGAGACCAATCGCCGGTTCCGCCAGCTTCTCGCGGCGGGGCAGATGGGGCTCTCGACCGCGTTCGATCTGCCGACGCAGATGGGTTACGACTCCGACCATCCGATGGCACAGGGGGAAGTGGGCCGGGTGGGGGTCGCGATCGACACCGTCGAAGACCTCGGAGAGCTCTTTCGCGAGATCCCGCTCGACCGCGTCTCCACCTCGATGACCATCAACTCCACTGCGGCCATTCTGCTCGCGATGTACGTCGTCGTGGGCGAGGAGCAGGGCGTGCCGCGAGCGAAGTTGACGGGCACGGTGCAGAACGACGTGCTCAAGGAGTACATCGCGCGGGGCACCTACATCTATCCGGCCGCGCCGTCGCTCCGGCTCGTGGCCGACATTTTCCGGTTCGTGAGCGCCGAGGGGATGAGCTTCAACCCGATCTCGATCAGCGGCTACCACATGCGCGAGGCGGGGGCCACCGCAGTTCAGGAGGTGGGGTTCACCCTGGCCAACGCACTGGAGTACGTCCGGGTGGCCACCGAGGCGGGGCTCGCGGTGGACGCGTTCGGCCCCCGACTCTCGTTCTTCTTCGCGAGCCACAACGACTTCTTTGAGGAAGTGGCCAAGTTCCGGGCCGCCCGCCGGCTCTGGGCCCGGCTGGTTCGCGAGCGATTCGGCGCGGGCGACGCGACGGCGCGGCTCCGGTTCCACACCCAGACCGGGGGCGTGACGCTGCAGGCGCAGCAGCCGCTCACGAACGTCGTGAGGGTCACCCTTCAGGCGCTGTCGGCGGTCCTCGGCGGCACCCAGTCGCTGCACACCAACGGCTACGACGAGGCGCTGGCGCTGCCCTCGGAAGAGTCGGCCACGCTGGCGCTCCGGACCCAGCAGATCATCGGATACGAGAGCGGCGTGCCCGGGGTCGTCGATCCGCTCGCGGGGAGTTATTACGTCGAGAGCCTGACCGACGCGATCGAGCAAGGTGCCCGCGAGCTGATAGCGCAGGTGGACGAGCTCGGCGGGGCCGCCCGCGCCATTGAGCGGGGATTCTTTCAGGAGGCCATCGCGCGGAGCGCCTATGCCATGCAGCAGGCGCAGGAGTCGGGGGAAATGGTGGTGGTGGGCGTCAACCGTTTCGCCGACGGCTCGCCTCCGCCCGCCATCGAGACACCGGACTATTCGTCGCTGGAGAACGAGCAGCGTGCGCGCGTGGCCGAGGTGAGGCAGCGGCGGGACGGCACCGCGGTGGCGGCGCGGCTCGACGAGCTGCGGGGTGCGGCGGGCGGTACTGCGCCGCTGATGCCGCCGATCCTGGCGGCGGTGCGCGCCCGGGCCACGCTGGGCGAGATCAGCGATGCGTTGCGGGAGGTGTGGGGGGTGTACCGGCCGGCGTGACTTCGGTGAGATCCGCGTTTACCGGATCATTGACAATGCCGATGACTCGCAAGACTGCGGTGATGATTCACCACGAAGGCACGAAGGACACGAAGTCCTTTGGGATGAGTGTCTCGCATACTATTGTCGGAGGGGCCATCGAGGTGCACCGGCATCTCGGGCCAGGACTGCTTGAGTCGGTTTACGAACTAGCGCTCTGCAGGGAGCTATGGCTCAGGGGTCTGGCAGTTGAACGACAAGTGGCACTCCCGATCGAATACAAGGGCGTGCAGTTGAATACGGCAGTGCGAATCGATCTGATTGTCGAGCGGTCCGTCGTCGTTGAGGTGAAGTCGGTTGAGACGCTAGCCCCTATTCATCGAGCGCAACTCCTCACCTACCTCAAGCTCACCGGCCTGCGGGTTGGTCTTGTTATCAACTTCAATGTCGAACTTCTCCGCAACGGCGCGCGCCGAATGCTGAATGGCTGAGGAACCCTTCATGCCCTTCCTGTCTTCGTGGTGCACCAGCCACTGGAGCCAGCGCTCCTTGTAGCTCCTGCAGCTCTTGGCTAAGCTTAATCTCCGATGATGGTTACCTAACGCGAGCGCCGATGCCGACCTACGAGTACTTCTGCCCTGAGGGGCACCTCTTCGAAAAGTTCCAGAAGATGACCGACAAGCCGCGGGCCAGGTGTCCGACCTGCGGCAAGGCGGCGACGCGCAAGATCTCGGGCGGGTCCGGGCTCGTCTTCAAGGGGAGCGGCTTTTACATCACCGATTACGGGAAAGATGGGAAGGGTCCGCGGAAGGAGCCCACCGCTCCAGCCAGCGAGAGCGCTTCGAAGCCGGACGCCGCCGCATCGCCCAAGCCGGCCAAGGAAGCCGCCGCGAAGGCCGACAAGCCCGAGGCCAAGGCCGGGTCCTCCGAGTCGTCGTCCTCCAGCTCGAAAAACAAGAAGGCCGCCTCCGAGTGAGTGACGCGCTCCGCGCCGAGCTCGCGAGGGTGGCTTCGCGGCTCGGCGCCGACGGGGTCGACTTCGTGCTCGAGCGCCCGCGCGACGCCGGCCACGGCGACCTCGCCACCAACCTCGCGATGGTCCTCGCCCGCAAGGAGCGGGGCAACCCCCGCAAGACCGCCGAACGGGTGCTCGAGGAGCTTCACCTCTCTCCCGAACTCGTGGCCCGCACCGAGATCGCCGGGCCCGGATTCATCAACTTCTGGCTGGCGCACGACCAGCTCGCCCAGGCGCACCAGCGGATCCTTTCCGAGGGTCGCGGCTACGGGCGGTCGGTCGCCGTACACCCGCACAAGGTCAACATCGAGTTCGTGTCGGCCAATCCCACCGGCCCGCTCCACGTCGGCCATGGCCGGGGCGCCGCGCTCGGCGACGGCATCGCCGCGCTCCTGGAGTGGACCGGCCACGAGGTCACCCGTGAGTTCTACATCAACGACGCCGGGGTCCAGATCGACAAACTGGCCCAGAGCCTCTGGGCTCGGGTGCAGGAGGAAGCGGGCGGTTCCGGCGAGATCCCGGAGGGCGGGTACTTCGGCGAGTATGTCCGCGAGAACGCGCGGGAGGTTCTCGCCCGAGAGGGCCAGGCCTTTGCCGCACTTCCGCCGGAGGAAGGAATTCGCCGCTGCAAGGCGTTGGCGCTCCAGATCCAGCGGGAGGAGCAGGACCGTGACCTGGCGGAGTTCGGCGTCCGGTTCGAGGTCATGGTGTCCGAGCAGGCGATCTACGACGGCGGCAAGGTGGAGCGCGCGCTCGAGCTGCTGGCTGAGCGTGGCCTCACCTTCGAGGCCGAGGGGGCGCTCTGGCTGCGCACTACCGACTTCGGCGACGACAAGGACCGGGTGCTCCGGAAGACCGACGGGAGCTTCACCTATCTCGTCCCCGACATCGCGTACCACATCGACAAGCACGATCGCGGCTTCGACCGGGCCATAGACGTCTGGGGCGCCGATCACCACGGCTACATCCCGCGGGTGCGGGCGGTGCTGGCGGCGCTCGGCTATCCGCCGGAGTTCTTCGACGTCGCCCGGGTGCAGCTGGTGAAGGTGGTGCGGGGCGGAGAAGAGGTGAAGATGTCGAAGCGGAGCGGCGAGTTCGTCACCCTGCGCGACCTCTACGAGGAGGTCGGCGTGGACGCCGCGCGCTACTTCTTCCTCATGCGGAAGGGCGCCAGCCCCCTCGACTTCGACGTGGACCTGGCCAAGCGCCAGACCGACGAGAACCCGGTCTTCTACGTCCAGATGGCGCACGCCAGGCTGAGCGGCATCTTCCGCACGGCAGAGCGGGCACCGGACGAGGTGACCGGCACGCTGGAAATGGCCGCCCTGCCTGCGCCCCAGGACGGCGAGCTGCTGAAGAAGCTGGTGACCTTCCCGGAGATCGTGGAGCGGGCCGCACAGGAGCGCGAGCCGCACCGGGTCACCGTCTACCTTCACGAGCTG
>CAYYXP010000057.1:0-27944 GCA_964475685.1 uncultured Gemmatimonadaceae bacterium
AACAGATGGATCCGGCCGCCCTGCGATTCCGCCGCCAGGCCGACCCCCCAGAGCGGCGGGGTGCGCCACTCAGAGGTGAGCGCGATGCCCTCAGTATAGCCGTCGTCGAGATCGGGACCCATGTCGTGAAGGAGAAGATCGGTGTACGGATGGAACTCGGCACGGTGCAGCGGACCGATCGGCGAGGCGCCGGCGCGGAGCGTGGGCAGGTGGCAGCCGACGCACCCCGCCCCCGCAAACAGCGCCTCGCCCGCCACCACGTCCGGGTGGTCGGCCTGGCGGCGCGGCGGTGGCTTCAGCGTCTTCAGGTAGAAGACGACCGCGCTCACGGTACTCGAGCCGACCTCGGGGTCCGGCACGTCGTCACTCGCAAAAGCGCCAACCTGGCGGTTGAAGATGTCCTCGGGGATGCGATCGGTGGTGAGACCCATGTCCTGGTGGTACGCCGACACCGTCTGGTGCAGGAGATTCACCGAGAGGCCCTTCTTCCCGAAACGGCCGATGAATTTTCCGCCGATGGGAACGCCGCGGGTGGGCCCGCCTTCCTCGGCCAGTCCGTCGAGAGATGTGACTTCGACGATGAGGTCGTTTTCGTCGAGCAGTTGCACCCGACCCGAGACTCCGTCGCCGTCCGCGTCGTCGGGATCGGCAAGCCGCAGCAGGGTGGTGTCGTCCACCGCCTCGAGAAAGCCGAGGCCGCTGACCGCAGGTGCCGTGAAGACGGAGACACCGGTCGCGCCGGCCGGCACCACCTCCGCGACGTAGCGCGCAACCGCGCGGTTCTGCACCTGCGGGCCACCAAGCGCGCGCATCGGGTCGAATACGCCTCCGGTCATCCGCCCGAATCGGGTCAGGTTGAAGACCGGATGCCCCTTCCCGTCTCCCACGTGGCAGGCGCCGCAGGAGGACGCGACGAAAATGGGCCCGGCGCCCTCGCCGTCGCTGAACACCCGGTTGAACTCCTCATCGCCCTGGGCAAAGGCGGCGAGCTGGGCGCCGGTAAGGCCGGAGACCGGCCCATCGAGCAGCGTCGTGTCGTCGGGACCGGCAGGGAGAAGCGAGTCGCAGGCCACGAGGAGGGTAGCGAGCACGGTGAACGTCGCCCTCACGCCATCCACTCCCTGAAGGTGCCGAAGAGCAGCCACCCATTCAGTCCCGCAATCACCACGGTGACGAGCCACGCGGTACCGGCCAGCAACTTCCCGTTCACGAACTCCCCCATCTTGGTCCGCTGGCTCGTGAAGTACACGAGCGGGATCACGGCGAAGGACAGCTGGAGGCTCAGGATCACCTGGCTCAGGATGAGGAGGCTGCCCGCCCCCTTCTCGCCATGCAGCGCGGTGACGATCACCGCCGGAATGATCGCGATGAGCCGGGTGATGAGCCGTCTCAGCCAGGCCGGCAGCCTGATGTTCAGGAAGCCTTCCATCACGATCTGTCCGGCGAGGGTCCCGGTGATCGTGGAGTTCTGCCCTGAGGCGAGCAGGGCGACGGCGAACAGGGTACTCGCGATGGTGGTGCCGAGGAGCGGCGTGAGCAGACGATAGGCGTCGCCGATGTCGGCGACGTCGCGGTGGCCTGACTGATGAAAAGTGGCCGCCGCGAGGATGAGAATCGCCGCGTTGATGAAGAACGCGAACAGCAGCGCCAGCGTCGAATCGAAGGTGGCGAAGCGAATGGCCTCGCGCTTCGACTCCGCGTCGGGCAGCACCTTCCTCGTCTGCACGATGGACGAATGCAGGTACAGGTTGTGGGGCATGACAGTCGCGCCGAGAATGCCGATGGCAATGTAGAGCATGGCGGGGTTGGTGACGATTTCCGTGCGCGGAATCAGTCCGCGCATCACGTCGCCCAAGGCGGGCCGCGCCATGGCGAGCTCCACGGCGAAGCAGACGCCGATCACGACCACCAGCGCGATGACGAACGCCTCGAGGTACCGGAAGCCCTTGTTCTGCAGGAGCAGGATGAGCAGCACGTCGAGCGCGGTCAGGCAAACGCCCCACAGGAGCGGGATGCCGAACAGGAGGTTCAACGCGATGGCCGAGCCGATCACCTCCGCGAGGTCGCACGCCGCGATGGCGATCTCGCAGAGCACCCAGAGCACGAAGCTGACCGGCCTCGAGTAGTGGTCGCGGCAGGCCTGGGCGAGGTCGCGCCCGGTGGCGATGCCGAGCTTGAGCGAGAGCGCCTGGAGCAGGATGGCCATGAGGTTCGAGAGCAGGATGACGCTCAGCAGGAGGTAGCCGAAGCGCGCTCCACCGGCGAGGTCGGTGGCCCAGTTGCCCGGATCCATGTAGCCGACGGCCACCATGTAGCCGGGGCCCGCGAACGCCAACGCCTTGCGCCAGAAAGGGACTCCACGAGGCACCGGAATCGAGTGATGCGACTCGGGCAGGCTCGGCATGACGCGCGGGTAGCGCCACCCGGTCAGGCTCTCGACGGGAGGTGTGCTGGCGGCGCTCATCGGCGGGCCCCCACCGCGCAAAGAAGAACCTGCGCGAGCGCCTGGCCGACGACCTGAACCTCACCGTGGGTCTCGATCGTCACCGGACCACTGAAGGGCTGCCGGTCGAGGACCGTCACCACGACGCCGGGCCGGAGTCCCAGCGTTGCGAGGTAGCGCAAGCGCTCCGAATCGCCCTCGTGCACCCGCACGATTTCGGCGGTATCGCCCACCTCGAGAGCGGCGAGCGGGGTAGAGGCGAGCTCTTCGATGGCGCCATCGGCGGTTGGGATGGGATCGCCGTGGGGATCGACGCTCGGATGACCGAGCGCCGCCGCCATGCGCTCGACCAGGGTTTCCGAGACGGCATGCTCGAGTCGCTCCGCCTCCTGATGGACGGTATCCCAGGAATAGCCGAGAAACTCGACCAGATACGCCTCGATGAGTCGATGGCGCCGCACCATGCGGAGGGCGGCTCGCCGGCCGTCGGCGGTAAGCTGGACACCCTTGTACGGCAGATGCTCGAGGAGGCCGAGCTCGGAAAGCCGCTTGACCATGCCGCTCACCGATGGAGCGGAGAGCTCCAGGAGGTGGGCGATCTCGCTGGTGGAGGCGGGCCGGCCCTCGGGCGAAAGCCTATAGATGGCTTTGAGATAGTCTTCCACCGACTGGGTGAGGGTATCAGCGGCGGGGGTGGAGCTCATTGGGACCCTTGAGTTAGGTGCGCCTAAACCTGTGTTGAGAGGCACCTAAAGTCAAGATTCCGATCGGCGAAACTCCTCGACGAGGTCGGTCAGGATCCGCTCCGTCATCCCCCAGATGTACGAGTCCTCCACGTGGTAGGCAGGGAAGTGCCGGGTCTCTCCCCGAAGGTCCAGGCTCACGGGGCGATAGGTCGCCGTATCCAGCAGATGATCCACCCCGACCCACTCCGCCGCCGACACCTCTGAGTTGAGCACGAGCCGGGGACGGGACGGGACGACGAAGACCCAGGGGCGAACGGCGACCGGAGGGATCGTGGGTGTTCGGGGGATCACGTCGGCGAGACGGCCGGAGAGCTGATCGCGGCTGAGGGACATGCCGACCTCCTCGAGCACTTCCCGAATCGCGGTATCCACGAGGTCGTGGTCGCCCTCCTCACGGCGGCCCCCCGGAAGCGCCAGGTGCCCCGACCACGGGTCGCCCTCGCGATGCGCGCGGCGAATGAGAAGAAACGAGTCCGGGGAGGGGACGAGGACCAGGGCGACGGCGGCCCAGAGGAGTGCCGGATCAGGGTCGTCCGGCGGCAACTGCCGGGTCGAGAGCCGGTTGGCGAGCTGCCGGAAGCGATCCGTCAGTGGGAGTGCGAGTGGGAGCTACCGCCGCAGCAGCCGCCGCCCCGGACCAGCCGCTCGAACTGGGTGTTACAAGAGGAGCAACGGTAGGAGTAGATGGGCATGAGAGGAGATTAGCGCGACAGCGGACAGTTTGCCAGACAGGCGTTCAGGCGAGCCCCGTGAGCCGCGCGCTCACCTCCCACAGCTTGCGCGCGGCCTCCTCGTCGTACGACGCGGGCGACGAGGGACTCGCTTGCCGGTTGACGAAGTAGCTCCCGGAGATCCCCGCGACTTCGGGCGAGGCGGCGAGATAGATGTTGGTCTCCGCGCCCCGCTCCGGCTTCCCGCCGAACGCCCGCGCGATAGTTCTCTCCATCGGCGGGACATCAAGGTAGTTGGCGAGGAGCCGGGTCTCGATCACGCCGGGGTGCACCGCGTTCGCGGTGACGCCGGTGCCCTCGAGCCGGCGGGCCAGCTCGTGGGTGAAGAGAATGTTCGCCAGCTTGGTCATGGCGTAGACCCGGAGCGGGTCGTAACGCCGCGGGCTCTGGAGCCCCTCGAAGTCGATGCGTCCACCCTGGTGGGCACCCGAGGAGACGTTCACGATACGCGACGGTGCATCGGCCTTCAGCGCGCCGAGGAGCAGGTCGGTGAAGAGGAAGTAGGCCAGGTGATTGACGGCGAACTGCATCTCGTAGCCGTCCACCGAGACTTCCCGTGTGCGGAGGAGGACGCCGGCATTGTTGACCAGCACGTGGAGCCGCGGCCACCTGCCCAGGATCTCGGCGGTGGCCGACCGGATCGAGGCCTGGGACGAGAGGTCGCAGAGCACGACGGTCGGAGGATGGCCACCGGCCGCGATGATCCCGGCCGCCACGTCGGATCCGTCGGCGGCGCCGCGGCAGACGAGCACGAGCGTCGCGCCGAGCTCGGCCAGCCCTTCCGCCGTCGCCCGGCCGATGCCCCGCGAGGCGCCGGTGACGACGCAGACGCGCCCGGTGAGATCGGCGAGTGAGGGGTCCCGCTCCATCACCCGGCCAGCTCGGCGGCCAGGAAGGCGATGGTGGCGTCGAACGCTCGGTCGAGGGCCGGGGTGCTGCCGCTCCAGGGATGAGCCGCGCCGAAGGTATGGCCGGCGCCATCGATGGTCAGGGTCGTGGCGCCCGGGCCCGCAGTCTTTGCAAGCGACTCGCCCTCGGCCAGGCTCACTGCCTCGTCCGCGCTCCCATGGACGATGAGCCACGGCACCTGGATGCGCGCCGCGGCCGCCCCGATGTCGAGGGCCGCCACGTTCCGCTCGATGTCGTCGAGCACGTCGGTGTAGAGCGGTAAAACCTCGCCCGTTCGCGCGTTCCTGATCTCCTGAACACCGGTCACTCTCCACCGCTCCCTCTCGGCCGGGCGCCAGCGCTCCACATTCGAGATGGCCGCCCACGTGGCCAGGGCGCGCACTCTGGGATCGCACGCGGTGTGAAGGATGCAGATGCCTCCACCTCTCGAATGCCCGACGAGCCCGAGCGCAGGCGGCGCCAGGATCCCGAGCTCCCCCCGGTAGAGAGCGGCGATTACCCGGCCCAGGTCCTCGAGCTCGACCGAGAAGGTGTTGTGCCCGAAGCGATCGGGAAAGGCGAAAGTGCCGGCGGCGTCCACTCCACTTCCGCTCATGTTGAGGGACACCGCGGCAAACCCCGCGCGGGCAAGCCGCTCGGCGAACGGCGGCCACATGCCCCACTCCTTGAATCCCTTGAAGCCGTGAACGGTGACCACGGCTGGACGAGGGGAACTGCGCCCTCCGGTGCGCACATCGACAGTGATGTCGCCGAGGACGCCGGGAACGACGTGCCGGGTGAGTGTGGGGGTGGCCATGGCGGAAGCTAGCCTCTCAGGACACCGCGGGCTCCAGCAGCTCCAGTGTACCCGCACCGGCATCGAGCCGGGCGCGGACGCCGAGCGGCAGGGTCCACTGCGCATCGATGTGCCCGAAGGGAAGACCGAGGGCGACCGGCACCCCGAGAGGGAGGAAATACTGGGCCATGACCTCATCGAAACCGAACGCGCCGTCGCCGGTGTTGCGCTCGAGCTCGGTGAATCGCCCCACCGCGACGCCGGCGAGGCGACCGAGTGCACCGATCGCCCGCAGGTGAGCGAGCATCCGGTCCACCCGGTAGAGGTCCTCGTTCACGTCTTCCAGAAGGAGAATGGCCCCGTCGAGATCGGGAAACCACGGAGTCCCGATGAGACACTGCAGCAGGCTGAGATTGCCGCCGGCGAGCGCTCCGTCCGCCCTGCCCTCGCGCAACGCGATGACTCGCTCTTCACGCGGGACCAGCACCCCGGCCGGCAGCGGGAGCGGCTGCAGCACACCCGCAGCCTCGGCCCGGGACAGGACCCGATCGAAGTGGCTGCGGCTGAACTCGGGCATGGGATTGCGGGCCACCGGGGCGTGAAACGCCACGACGCCGGCCCGGGTGATCCCGGCGAGCAGCGCCGTGATGTCCGAGAATCCGATCACGGCCTTGGGCCGGCGTGCCAGCGCCTCGAAATCCACCCCGTCGATGATGCGAGTGACTCCATAGCCGCCACGCAGGCACCAGACCGCGTCGATTGCGTCGTCACGCACTGCCTCGTTGAGATCGGCGAGGCGGTCGGCGTCGGTTCCGGCCAGATATCCATGGCGGCTGCCCGCGTGCGGAGCCACCACCGGCTGGTAACCCAGCGCGCGGCAGAGTTCCTCGGCCCGAGCGATATCGTCGTGTTCAAGCAATGGCCCGGCGGGGGCCACGAGCGCGATGCGGCTGCCGCGTCCGAGCCGAGGAGGACGCACCAAAGATTTTGACCCCATCGACGCTCCGCGGTTAGATTCTCCGCACCTCGACAATACGGAGGGCGGTAGTGCGCGCTTCGCAGCCCACGTTGTTGCTCGCCGCCGGCCGTGTCATCGCCGAGTCCCGGGACGCCATGGTGTCCCAATGGTCCAACTGGCTCGGCGACCGCATCACGTCAGCCCCCACGATATCACGCCAGCTCGTCGAGCGGGAGTTTCGCCTGCTGCTCGACATGATCACCGAGATGGTCGGGCCGATGCGCCGGGAGGTCAACAGCATCTGGCGCGACGCGTGCGAACATTACGGCCGCATCGCCTCGGTCCGCGGGCTGGCCGCCGGCGAGGTGGTGGACGAGCTCCAGTACCTGCGCGAGCTGCTGATTCGCTACCTCGCCCCGATCCTCGCGGCGATGCGAGCCAGGCAGGGAATGGCCATCATGCTGCGCCTCAACCGGGTGATAGACCGGGGCGTGTCGGTTGCCGTGGTCGGCTACACCGACGCACTGGTGGCGACGCTCTTCGCCCAGAACGGGGTTCCGACGGCGGGCTCCGAATTCGACGCCGCGGAAGTGGAACGCCAGCTCGAGGCACTCGAACACAAGCTCAACACTATCGTCAAGCAGCGGAAGCGATAGGCGGGCCCACTTCCCGCCGATGACCGCCGCGGATCTCCTCCCCGCCCTTCCGTGGCTGGCCCCCTTTGCCGGGTTGGCCCGCCTCGCGCAAACCAAGCCGAACCTCTCCGACGTCGCTCCCGCATCCGGCACGCTCGTCTCGATCGTCATTCCCGCCCGCAACGAGGCCGCCAATATCGAAACGGCGGTCCGCTCCATCCTGTCTTCCGCGTACGATCCCTTCGAGCTGATCGTGGTGGACGACCGTTCCACCGACGGGACCGCTTCCATCGTCGAGCGTCTCGCAGCGGGCGGCGGCCGGCTGCGGCTGGTGCGTGGCGAGCCGCTTCCGGAGGGATGGTACGGGAAGCCGTGGGCCTGCCTTCAGGGATTTCGTGAGTCCCGGGGTGGTCTCGTGCTCTTTACCGACGCGGACACACGGCACGAACCGGATCTGCTGGGCCGGGCGGTCGGCGCGATGCGGCTGACGGGGGCGAAGCTGGTGACCGTCGCGCCACATCAGTTGTGCGAAAGCTTCTGGGAGCGGCTGGTCATGCCCCAGATCTGGCTGCTGCTGGGGCTCCGCTATAACCCGAGAGCTGTCAACCGAGCCCGGCGCGGGCGGGACGTCATCGCCAACGGACAATTCATCCTGACGACACGGGAGGCATACGAGGCGGCAGGCACCCACGCCGCGGTCAGGCACGCGGTGGCCGAGGACCTCGCGCTGGCGCAGGCCTACCTGAGGGAGGGGCAGAGCATCCATTTTGCCTTCGCCGACCGGCTGATGGAGACCCGGATGTACCGCAGCCTGGGCGAGCTCGTCGAGGGATGGTCGAAGAACATCTACCTCGGCGGCCGAGCCTCGTTCCCCGACGAGCCTTTCCTGCGGGCCCTGGTGCCGGTGATGCTGGCGATGGCCATCGGGTTCTGGCTGGTTCCTCCCGTCACCCTCGCGGCTTCCGGAGGAACCGGCGCGCTCGGCGTTGCGGCAGCGGCGGCGACCCTGCTCTCCGCTCTCTTCTGGATGTTGATCTCGTTCGGGATGCGGATTCCGCCGGTCTACGGCCTGGGGTATCCTATCGGGGCGGCGATGGCGCTCTTCATCGTGGCCCGGTCCACCTGGCGAGGCAGCCGCAAGGTGGTCTGGCGCGGTCGAACCTACGGCGCATAGCTGCCCCCCACCCGCTCCACCACGAGGTCTTGTGCCGGGATGCGCCCGCCGAGAAGGCGGCCGGCAGGGTCGAGGCGCAAGTGGTACTCGACGGTACCGATCGCCATCCTGACCGAGTCCGCGCCAAGAGCCGACACTTTTCCCGCCAGCGTCTGCCCCCCACCCAGATTGAAGAGCGGCACCTCTGATGCGGAGCCGTGTGCCCGCGCCTGGCGGACGGCCTGCTCCAGCAAGGCGAACGAGAGATTGAGGTAGGGAATCGCGCCGCGCTGGGTACCCAGGACGTAGGTTCGTACTCCTGCACCGTTGGCCTCGTCCACCGCGGCACTGTCTTCCCTGAAGATGACACGGGCACGGGAGATGATCTTCGCCTTCGCCCTCCCGCTGTCACCCTTCTGGCGTACAGTGACCTCGATGAGCGGCACCGTCCCATCCGGGGCGAGAACGGCAGAATACCACTGCGACGTGGATTTCGAGTTGCGGACCGTGAGGGTTCCGTTGATGCCGGTTTCGGTCCGGGAGAAGCTCTCGGTGGCGACGGTGTCGTTGGCGTGGCGGACGACGAAGACGCCGCTGTCGGCGACCGCCTGAGCATGCAACCGAATGGGCGCCAGGACCGCGGCCAGCGTCAGGAGATGCGGGAGGTGTCGTGTCATGGATGGAGGATATCTGGTGACCCGTCCGGCGTGAAGATGGTGCGGGCTCACGGAATGGCAGGGGCTAACCTGGGACGGTCCAAACCAGGGGGCCGCGGCAGTGGAACTCGATGGTGTCCTGCGCAGCCTCCGGGCGCTGGAGGATCTCCCCCGCCTTGTCGCCGCGCTGGGCCATCTCCCGCTGTACGAAGCCGTTCCGTCCCTGACGGGAAGGCAGCAGAGAGGCATTGATGGTCCGGCGGTGGTGGTCGGCAAGGCGGGCAGGTTTCCCTGGTTTGCGGTCTCCAGCCCGGCACCTGACCGAGCTGCGAATGGGCTGGCCCGCAGGCTCGGAGGCCGGGGCCGCATCGCCGGGGTGCTGGCGCTCGATGCCGCGGGGCGGCGGCTCGCAGTTTCCGTTGCCCTCGAGGGCAGTCCCACCCTCACCATTGATCTCGACCGTCCCTCGCCGGCGGCACTCGCCTCGCTCGGCCGCATTGCCGGCATGGGAGAGGGCGGCGCGCTCGCCTACGCCTCCAGAGTCGTCCATGCTCTTGCCACGGAGGACGCGGGACGGAGGTTCTTTCGAGAGTTCAGCGCCACCCTCGACCACGTCACCGCGGCGTTGCCTGCCACCACCGACCCCGAAGACCGCCGCGGCTTCGTTCTCCTTCAGCTCACCCGGGTTCTCTTCCTCTATTTCGTGCAGGCCAAGGGGTGGCTCGCCGGCCGGGAGCAATTCCTCGCGGAGGAAGTCGATCGCTGCCTCGCCGCGAAAAAGCACATTCATCGAGACCTTCTCCGGCCGCTCTTCTTCGGCACGCTGAATCGCCCAATCCATGAGCGGGGGCGCGCCGCCGTCCGCTTCGGCGCCATTCCCTTTCTCAACGGAGGCCTGTTCGAGCCTCACCCCCTCGAGCAACGTCTCCGCCGGGATATTCCCAACACCGCCTGGCGAGAGGCGTTCGATCGGCTGTTCGAACGCTTCCACTTCACCGTATCCGAGAGCGCGCCCGGGGGCGGGATCGCTCCCGACATGCTCGGGCGCGTCTTCGAGGGCGTGATGTCACCGGCCACCCGGCGGGCATCGGGCACCTTCTACACTCCCGCCGCACTGGTCGTCAAGATGGTGCAGGCCGCAATCGTGGCGGCGGTGGCGCCCCGCCTCGACTGCAGCGAGTCGGAAGCAGGACGCCTGCTGGACTCCGGCAATGCCCGCGCGGCCGCCGCCGTTGCCGGGCTCACCATTCTCGATCCCGCGGTCGGCTCCGGCGCCTTCCTGCTTGGCGCGCTCGATCGACTCGCATTCATCGCTCGACTTGCCGGGGGAGACGAATCCGAACGGAAGCGAAGGATCCTTCAGCGCAATCTGTTCGGCGTAGACCGGAGCGCCACCGCCGTCCGCCTTGCGGAGCTCAGGCTCTGGCTCGCGGTCATCGCGGAGGATCGCTCCGATCGGCCCAGCCGGGTGAGGCCGCTGCCCAATCTCGATTGTCTCATCAGACAAGGGGACAGCCTCTTCGAGCCGGCCGGTTGCGGCACTCGAGTCGGCCGGCCCTCGGCCGATGTCGCGAACCGGGTCGGCGAGCTCCGGCAGGGCATCGTCACCGCAGTGGGCCGGGCCAAGCGGCCGATGGTACGGGAGCTTCGGGAGATGGAGTCGCGCGCCGCGGCGGAGTCGTTCGCCGCGGCGGAAGAGGCCATCAGGGTGGAGATCGCCGAGTGCCTGCATGCAGCCAGGGCGCGCGACCTGTTCGGTGACCGCCACGGCCTCGACGCCCAGCTTCGTGCGCGCATCGGCGCCTGCCGCAACGAGCTGCGCTCTGTCCGGGCCGCCCGGCGCACTGTGGCCCGGGAGCGCGAGCTGCCGTGGTTTCACTACCAGAGTCATTTTCCCGACGTCTTCGCATGCGGAGGGTTCGATCTCGTCGTGGGGAACCCTCCCTGGCTCAGGGCGGAGGAGGTTCCCCGGGAGCAGCGAGACCGCCTGGCGGAGCGCTACCGATGGTGGGGCCGAGGCTGCGGCTGGGGGAACCGGCCCGACCTCTCCGTCGCCTTCCTCGAGCGCGCCTTCGAGCTGGCCAAGCCAGGCGGCACGGTAGCGCTGCTGCTTCCGGCCAAACTCGGCTCCGCCAGTTACGGCGCAGTGGCTCGCCACGCTCTGGCGTCCACCACCACGCTCATCCGGGTCGCCGACCTCACCACCGACCCCGACGCGGCATTCGACGCCACGGTGTATCCGCTCGCCCTCGTGGCCCGGCGGGAAGCCGCCCCGGCAGGCCACCGCGTCGCCACCTCACTCGCGGGAGAGAGGAGTGGCGTCCCCCAATCGAAACTCAGAGGAGGCGGACCATGGATGCTCACCGGGGGGCGGGCGCAGCGCATCCTCGCCGCACTTGCGCGCGAGCATCCCCGCCTCGGCGACAGCATCTCATGCCACCTCGGGCTCAAGACCGGCGCCAACGGCATCTTCCTCGACCCTCCGGACGCCATCGAGCCCGAACTCGTCCGTCGAGCCATCCGCGGGCGCGACGTTCACCCCTTTCGGGCGGTTTCGGGCGCGCGGCTGCTCTACACCCACGGCCGCGACGGCCGGCCGCTTCCCGCGTTGCCGCGGGCGGCGGCGGCACACCTGGCGGCACACGAGAATGCGCTTCGCGCCCGGGCGGACTTCCTCGGCGGGCCGCCGTGGGCGCTCTTCCGGACACGGGCCGCCACCGCCAGCCACCGAGTGGTCTGGGCCGATCTCGGCCGCGAGCTCAGGGCCGCGGCGCTCACCGACGCCGAGGATCGCGAGATGGTTCCCCTCAACACCTGCTACGTCGCCGTGGCGGAGTCGAAGGCCGAGGCCGAGCGGCTCGCCGCGTGGCTCAACTCCACGTGGATCAGGGTCGCGGCGCGGATGGGGGCGGTTCCGGCTGCCGGGGGCTTCGTCCGCTTCGCCGGCAACACCGTCGGCCGACTTCCTCTTCCCACAAGCGCCCTGTGCGACTCCCGGCTGGATACTCTGGCCGTCGCCGCTCGGGGAGGCACCCCGGTCCAACATGACCTCGACAATCTCACCGCACAGCATCTGGCCCTCTCCGCCGCCGACCAGGACGCGCTTCGGTCGCTGGTGGGCGCGGGCGCCACGCGTCAGCGCTGACACGTTGAGGCCGGTGCCGGATCCCCTCCTCACCGGGCTCGACATCGGGCCGGTCACGCGGGCGGCGGACGTAGCCCGCGCCATCGCGTGGAGCCTCCGGCCGCCGGAGGACCCTACAGCCTCTCCATCCTGGTTGCTCGACGGCCAGCACCGGAGCTTCAGAAGAGTGCTGGCAGCCTTGCGCCGGTACCGGGGAGCGCTCCTGGCCGACCCGGTCGGAAGCGGGAAGACGTACGTCGCCCTCGCCGCCGCCTCGTCGTTCAACCCGCGGGGCCCCACCGCGTGTCTTGTCCCGGCAACGCTGGTGCATCAATGGGAGGCCGCAGCGGCGCGGGTGGGAGTGAGCGTGGAGGTCATCTCTCACGAGCGGCTCAGCCGGGGCCGGTTGCCGCAGGGAACCCGGGGGCTCGTGGTCATTGACGAAAGCCATCACCACAGGAACCCTGCTACGCGGCGCTACACGGTCACGGCCCCGTGGCTGGTGGGACGGCCGGTGCTGCTGGTCACCGCTACGCCGGTGGTCAACCGCCTGGCCGACCTCTCGCACCAGCTGCGGCTCGGCATAAGGGACGACGCCCTGGCCGCCGATGGGGTGGTGTCGCTGCATCGCGCGATACTCGAGGGGCGCGAGGTGCCGGCGCTGGCGAGAATCGTGGTGGAGGAGCCGGGCCCGGTCGGGTCCCGGCCCGGCCGGTCGAGCGTCCTCTCGGCGCCGTCCGAAGATGAGTGTGTCAGCGTGGCCAAGTCGCTCGAGCGTGTCGGAGTCCTCACCCTCTCATGTCACCCCCCTACCGCGGCCCTCGTGCGCGGCGTTCTCTGCCGCGCCGCCGGATCGAGCCCCGCCGCGCTGCTGGGCGCCCTCCGGCGATATCGGACGCTCCTCCTCCATGCGCGCGATGCGCGAGCGACCGGACGGATGCTCGGGCGAGCGGACCTTCGCAGGTTCGCCGGCGAGCTGGAGGAACAACTCGTGTTCTGGCAGCTCGTCGGCTGCGGCGAAGGCGGACTCGACCTGCATCTCGGCGATCTCGAGGTGCTCAACCGGGTGATTGTCGAAACGGCGGCAACCGCGTCGGGCCCCGACCTCAAGCTCGACCGCCTGAAGGCCATCCTGGCCGACGACCGCCCCACTCTCGTCTTCGTCGGACGAAAGGAGACCGTCCGCCACCTGCGGGATGGGCTGGGCGGCAGGCCGGTGGCATGGTGCACCGGGGAACGAGCGGGGCTGGGACCGGCTCGCGTCCCTCGCGAGACCGTGCTCTCGTGGTTTCGCACCGCGGCGTTCGACCACGATCGCCGCCCATCGCCGGCACCACTCCACCTCGTGGCCACCGACGTGGCGGCGGAAGGCCTCGACCTGCAACGCGCCTCCCGGATCGTACACTACGATTTGCCGTGGACCCCGATGCGGCTTGAGCAGCGGGAGGGCCGCGCCGTGCGCCTTGGCTCCGTCCATCCGATGGTCGAGGTCGTACGGTTCCTCCCGCCGCCGGCCCTCGAGGCGGCGATTGGGGTCGAGGCGTGCCTGGCGGCCAAGTCCGGTCTTCCTGCCCGCGCCGGCCTCGGGCCTCGCGCGGCCGCGCAATGGAAGTGGCGGGCCGAACTCGGCGCCATCGTTGGAGGCGGGCCCGGTATGGCCGGGATCGGGGTGGTGGCGGGCGGGCCGCGCGGCATGCTCGCGGGGTTCACGCTGCACGCCGAGCTCGGCGCGAAACGCGAATGCATCGGCGCAGTGGCAGGATGGCTGGGTGCGGACGGAGTCTGGTCGGAAGACCGTGACGTGATCGTGCGTGCGATGGCGGTCGCCGCCGGATCACGAGAGCCGCTGGCGGTGGACGATTGCCGCCTGCGAGAGGCGCTCCGCCTGCTCGCCGCTCCGATCCGGGAGCATCTCTCGACCGCGGCGGGGCGGCGGTGGACGGGCACCGAACCCGACGCCGCCGCGCGCGCGCTCGCAGCGCGATTGAGGAAGGCGGTAAGCAGTGCCGCCCGGAGTCGCGACGTCCGTGCGCTGGAGCATCTCGAGCGCGCGCTGGGGTTCGTGGGGGGCGGCCACACCGCCGGTGAAGCGGCGCTGGTGCGGCGGCTCGCGGATTCGACCGAGGGTCAGCTCACCGCGGCACTCGCGCGGCTGCCGGCCGCGACGCCGCGGCCGGATGCGATCGAGGTGCGGATCAGCGGCGTGGTTCTCTTCGGAGAATGACGCGGGGCGCCGCCGCCGCTACGTTTGTGCCATGCCCCGACCCCGGATCATCCTCTTCGACCTCGACGGGACCCTCATCGACTCCGTCCGCCTGATCCTCGACAGCTACCACCACACTCTGCGCTCGCACGGCCTTCCGCCGCGCACCGACGAGGAGTGGCTCCGCGGTCTCGGTACGCCGCTCACCGTCCAGTTCTCCGACTGGAGCAACGACCCCGCCACGCTCCAGGCGCTCATCGCCACGTACCGGGAATACAACCTCGAGCATCACGACCGGATGGTCACGGTGTACCCTGGGGTGGTGGACGCGGTCGCCGCGATCCGCGCCGCGGGTGTGCGGACCGGCCTCGTCACCAGCAAGAATCGCAGCGGCGCAATTCGGGGGCTCGAGCTCGCCGGGATGGTACGGATGATGGACGTGCTCGTGTGCGCCGATGAAGTCACCAACCCCAAGCCCCATCCGGAGCCGGTGGAGAAGGCGGTACGCACTTTGGGCGGGGACGTGCGCGAGACGGTCTACGTGGGCGACAGCATTCACGACATGCAGTCGGGGCGTGCAGCGGGAGTCCGGACGGCCGCCGCGCTCTGGGGCCCGTTCGGGCGGAGCCACCTCGACGGCGCCGCTCCCGATGTGTGGCTCGAGTCTCCGTCGGACCTGCCGGGCCTGCTCGACTAGGCGCTCGGCGAGGCGCCGCGCGGCTCGTCGTGTCTCGGGAGATACACGGTGAACATCGGGCCGCGGCCCGGCGCATTCTCCATGATGTGGCCCCCGCTCTTCTCGACGATGCCGTAGATGTGCTTCAGGCCGGGGCGCGGGCCGGCGCCGGTGCCCTCGTCCCTGGCGGGGAGAACCGGCTCGAAGAGGCGGGTGCGGGTGGGGGCGTCCACGCCAAGGCCGCTGGCAGTCACCTTGAGCATGACGTAGGCACCGGGAGTGACCCCGGCGGCGCGTTGCGGGCCCTCGCTTCTCACGCGGCAGTTCGCGGTGGTGATCGCGACCCGGCCGCCCTCCGGCAGCGTATCCCGGGCGTGGGTCACGAGGCCGACGATCATCTGCTCGAGCTCGCCCGGATCGGACATCACGTGCCAGAGCGCCGGATCTGGGGTGATTTCGAGCGCGACCACGCCGAGCAGGCGGCGGAGCGTTTCGGAAATGCCGGCGAGGACGACATTGACGGAGAGCACCTCGGGCTCAGTCACAGGGATCGGATCGGGCTGCGGCACTTCCTTGCCAACCAGGTCGCGGAGGCCGAGTATCCCGGTGAGGAGACTGTTGAAATCGTGGGCGATCCCGCCGGCGAGCTGCTCCATCGCTTCCTTCTTCCTCGCCTGGCGCAGTTCCTCATCCTTGCGTTCGGTCAGATCCATGAACGAGCCCACCATCCGCACCGCGTCTCCGGCATCGTCGCGGACGATGGAGGCTCGGGCCTCGACGTGGGCCCACTCCCCGTCCGCCCGGCGGAACCGGTGCTCGCTGATCCATCGGCCCTCGCCCCGTGCCGCGACGCCGTGAATCTCGCCAACCACCCGCTCGCGGTCGTCGGGATGGAGGTGCTCGTACCACCACCCGGCGTCGGCGCCGAATTCCGACAGCGCGTAGCCGAACATCCCGTCCGGCGCGTTCGACCACTCCAGCCGGTCGGTCAGCAGGTCCCAATCGAGGACGATGTCCCGGCCGGACTCGGTGACGAGGCGATACCGCTCCTCCCGCTCGCGGAGCGAGGCCTCGATCCGTTTCCGCTCGGTGAGATCGTTGAGCGCCACGATGAAATGGTCCGCCCCATCCCCCGGCGCGGCGACGCGGGTGACGGTGGCCTGGACCCAGACCGGCTCCGCCGAGTCCTTCAGCACGCGCTTCTCGGTGGTGTAACTGCCGCACTCCTTCGCGCCGAGCAGTCGGAGGGCCTCACGATCGGCCTCGCGGTCGGCGGGGTGGGTCAGCTCCTCAACCAGTCGCCCGGCGAGAGAGTCGGGGTCGGCACCGACCAGCGCGCCGAAGGCCCGGTTCACCTGAAGAAGGCGCCCCGCGTCCGAGACGACGGCCATGGGGACGCTGATTTCCTCGAAGACGGGATAGGCCGGCGCGCCCTGGGGGGCGGATGGGGAGCCGCGAGCGGCGCCGAGCGCACGCAGCTCGATCTCGGTGACGGCCCAGGCCGCCAGGTCGGAAAGAAGGTCGAGATCCTGCTCCGACCAGAGCCGGGCCCTCGAGTCGATGACGCTGAGGGCGCCGAGCACATTGCCGTCACGGTCGGTGAGGGGGACCCCGGCATAGGACACCCAGCCCAGCTCGCGGATCGCGGGGTTGGTGCGGACAAGCGGGTGCGTCCAGGCGTCCTCGACCACCAGCCTGGCGCCGGAAGCGACGACGTGCCGGCAGAAGGAGTACGAGAGTGGAGTGACGCGGGAGGTGGCCAGCGGCTCGGGGAGGCCGGTGGCGCTCTTGAAGAACTGCCGGTTCTCCTCGACCAGGGAGAGGAGCGAAACCGGGGTTCCCAGCAGGTTGGCGGCCAGCCGGGTCAGCCGGTCGAACGCCTCCTCGGGGGGGGTGTCGAGGAGGGACGTCCGCCTCACGGCCGCGAGCCGGACCGGCTCGGGGGGAGCCCCGGTGACCTGGGTCATTGTCATTCGGAATCTGAGGGGTAAACCAGAGCCGTCAAGAAAGCCTCCCATTGCCAACCAAGGGTGGGCACGTATCTTCCCGCCCGCCCGTCCATGCAAAGGAATGTACCATGCGACTCCTTCCGCGCGACGAGAAGTTCTTCGACCTCTTCAGCGCCGTCGCCTCGTTCACGGTGGAAGCCGCCCGCCTGCAGCAGGACCTGCTCCGCGCCGACACCGCCCATCGCGGCGCTATCGTGGATCAAATCAAGAGGTTGGAACACCAAGCCGACCAGATCACCCACGACGTGGTGAGCCGTCTTGACCGGGTCTTCATAACTCCGCTCGACCGGGAGGACATCCACCAGCTCGCCTCCCGGCTCGATGACGTGATCGACCTGATCGACGGCACCGCCCGCCGCCTTCACATCTTCCGGGCCGGGGACGCCCCGCTGGGGGCCACCCTCATCGCCGAGGTCATCGCCCGGGCCACCACTCAGCTCCAGGTGGCGGTCGAAGGGCTGGAGGACAACAAGGCCGGCACCGTGCTGAGCGCCTGCGTCCAGGTGAAGCGCCTGGAGGAGGAGGGCGACTCCCTCTACCACGAATGGATGGGCCGGCTGTTCGACGGCGAGCCGGACGCGCTGACGGTCATCAAGTGGAAGGAGATCTACGACAACCTCGAGAAGACGCTGGACTACATCGAGGATGCCGGCAACGTGCTCGAGTCCATTTCCATCAAGCACGCCTGACGGATGGAGAGCAGCGTCCCATTTGTCATCGCGATCGTGCTGGTCGCGCTCGCGTTCGACTTCATCAACGGCTTCCACGACAGCGCCAACTCCATCGCCACCGTCGTCTCGACCCGGGTCCTGTCGCCCGGAGCCGCGGTCCTCTGGGCGGCGTTCTTCAATTTCGTCGCGGCATTCGTGGTGGGCACCGCCGTCGCCAAGACGATCAGCAAGGGGCTGATCGATCCCGCCGTCGTCGACCCCAACGTGATCCTGGCCGGCCTTCTCGGCGCCATCATCTGGGACATCATCACCTGGTACCTCGGGCTGCCCACCTCATCGAGCCACGCCCTCCTCGGCGGATACGGCGGGGCCGCAGTCGCCAAGGCGGGATTCGGCGCGCTCATCCTGGGCGGGTGGCTCAAGCCGATCATCTTCATCCTGATCTCCCCGCTGGTAGGGCTCTCGCTGGCCCTCGGACTTACCGTCGGCCTCTCGTGGCTGCTGCATGGCCAGCGGCCCGGTCCCCTCGACAAGGTTTTCCGCCGGCTCCAGCTGGTGTCCGCCGGGCTCTACTCGCTGAGTCACGGCGCCAACGATGCCCAGAAGACGATGGGGATCATCGTGAGCCTGCTGGTGGCGAGTCAGGCGCAGTTCGCCGGCGCCACCGGCTGGCTCAGCCACCTGCATCTCCAGACGGCAGACCACGTCCCCCTCTGGATTGTGCTGGCGGCCCACGCAGCCATCGCGCTGGGAACGGCGGCCGGCGGATGGCGCATCGTGAAGACGATGGGCAGCCGGATCACCAAGCTGAGGCCGTTCGGCGGGTTCTGCGCCGAAACAGCGGGCGGAATCTCGATCCTCCTCGCCTCCGGGCTCGGCGTGCCGGTCAGCACCACGCACACCATCACCGGCGCCATCGTGGGCGTCGGCGCGGCAAACCGGGTGTCCGCAGTGCGGTGGGGTGTGGCGGGGAGAATCCTCTGGGCGTGGCTGCTCACGATACCGATGTCCGCGGCGATTGCGGGGCTGGCGTATCTGGTGCTCCGGTAGGCCCTCTCACGCGGCCCGCTTCACCCCCTTCGCTTCCATCGCGGCCCGGTAGTCCGCGATCAACCGTTCGTATACCGCGTTCCAATCCCGCTCCCGCGCCGCGCTCAGGGCGCCGCGCGCAAGCCGGCGGCGCAACGCCTCGTCGTTGAGCAGCCGCACCAGCCCTTCGGCAATCGCCGCCGCGCTGTCCGGCTCGACGAGCCAGGCGTTCTCCCCATGCTCGGCGAACTCGAGCACTCCGCCGGCCGCCGCGACCAGCGGGGGCAGCCCGGAGCCCATCGCCTCGAGGAGGGAATTGCCGAACGTCTCCGTCACCGACGGGAAGGCGAAGAGGTCGGCGGAGGCATAGGCCTCGGCCAGCTCCCGCCCGTGCAGCAATCCGGGTACGTGCACGCCGGGGATCTCCCGCCGGCGGATTTCCTCCTCCAGCGGACCCCGCCCCACCAGCACGAGCTGGGCGGAGCCGCGCTCCGGCGCGACCATGTCCCACGCCTCGAGCAGAAGATCGAGGTTCTTCTCCCGCGCCAGCCTTCCGATGTAGGTCACCAGCAGGTCACCCCGCACGGCGCCGAAGCGCTCGCGGTAGGCGGCGCTGCGGAAGCGAGGAGCGAAGACCTGCGGGTCCACACCGCGGGTCCAGATGCCGGTGTGGGTCACGCCGTGGCTGTGCAGGTGCTCTTCGTAGACCCGCGACGGACAGAGGACCCGGTGCGCCTGGCTGTAGAACCAGCGGAGATAGTGCCACCCCGCCCGGAGCGCCCAGGGAACGCCGTACCGGGCGGCGTACTGGTCGTAATCGGTATGGGCCGAGGCGACCACTGGCACCCCGAGCTGGCGTGCGGCCTTCACTCCCACCACGCCGAGGGAGAACTCGGTGGCGACGTGCACCACGTCGGGGGCGAAGCGGGCCAGGTCGTCCACCACGTCGCGGAGACGGGGGAAGGCCCACTGGACATCGGGGTACAGGAAGAACGGAATGCTCGGCGAGCGGTGGACCTCCGGCCGCTCCCTTTCGCCTGGCGGCAAGGGGTAGGTGGCGGTATAGACCCGCACCTCGTGACCCCTGGCCCTGAGCGCATCGGTGAGGCGAAGGAGCGTCACACCGACCCCGCTGACCATGGGCCAGTAGACCTCGGAGAAGAGGGCGATCCTGAGCGGCGGCTGTCCTGTCATGATTCAACCCTAGACCCGGGACCTCCGGGCGACAAGGTGGGCCCGGCTCACGGCGCCGATTCGATACGTCCGTGTGACGGTGCTAGATTGGCCGGATGAAGATCAGGGAGCCGGTCAACGCAGTTTCACATCTGGTCGGCCTGGTGGTCGCGACCATCGGGACGATCGTCCTGCTGCGGATGGCCGATAGTCCCGGCGAAACAGTGGCGTTCGCCGTCTACGGGGGATCCCTGATCCTCCTCTATGGCGCCAGCACGCTCTATCACGCCCTGATGCTGCCGCCGCACCGGCTCCGTCCGCTCCGGACGCTCGACCACATCGCGATCTATTTCCTGATCGCGGGGACCTATACCCCGGTGGCGATGGTGACCCTGCACGGCCCGTGGGGATGGACGCTCCTCGGCACGGCGTGGGCGATCGCGGTCGCGGGAATCCCATTCAAGATCTGGTTTCTCGATGCGCCGGTCTGGCTTTCGACGGGGATCTATCTCGGGATGGGCTACATGGCGCTCGCCGCGGCGTTCCCGCTCGCGGCGCGGGTCTCACCGGGGGGGCTGGCCTGGCTGTTGGGGGGCGGGATCGCCTATACCATCGGGGCGATCATCTTCGCCCGCGAACGGCCCAATCCCTTTCCGGGCATCTTCGGGCACCACGAGATCTGGCACCTGCTCGTGCTCGCGGGGAGCGGGTTCCACTTCGGCTTCATGGTGAAGTACGTGGCGGGATAGGACTGGGGCGGCTGGGGTCGAACCAGCAACCTCCCGGTTAACAGCCGGGCGCTCTGCCGATTGAGCTACACCCCAAGGAGTTGGTGCACGGCGGAGAGACACTTTACGTTAGCCCGCCGGGCGGGGCAAGACCACGGCCCGCGAAAAGGCTTGACGGTCGGGCAGCGGGAGGGAAAGTTATCACTCTCTCGCGGCTTCCCCACCGGCAGGATCCCGCCCAACGAGTGGAAGGAGCACATTCGTCATGAAACGCCCAGTCACCCTGACCGTCAATGGCACCGCGCATTCGGTCATGGTGGAGCCACGCACTCTCCTCGTCCATGCGCTCAGGGACGATCTCGACCTCACCGGCACCCACATCGGCTGTGACACCAGCCAGTGCGGCGCCTGCACGGTGTTGCTCGACGGCCTGGCGGTGAAGAGCTGTACGGTCCTCGCCCTCCAGGCGGAGGGGCACCGGATCACCACGATTGAGGGAATAGGCGAGGTGGGAGCGCTGCATCCGGTGCAGGAAGGTTTCTGGGAGAAGCACGGCCTGCAGTGCGGCTTCTGCACGCCGGGAATGATCATGACGGCGCTCGACCTGCTCGCCGCCAATCCCGATCCCACCGAAGCCGAAATCCGCCACGCCATCGAGGGCAACTACTGCCGCTGCACCGGCTACCAGAACATCGTCAGCGCCATCCAGGCCGCCGCCGCCACCCTGCGCACCAGTCCCGCGGCGGGCGCCCCTGCCCGCGCGGGCGCCTGAGGAGATCACCATGCCCACCCTCTTCGGTTCGGGGATCAAGCGTCGGGAAGACCCGAGGCTCATCACCGGCAGCGCCACCTACACCGATGACGTCAAGCTTCCCGGCCTGACCTACGCCGCCATCCTCCGGAGTCCCTACGCGCACGCCCGCATCAAGAGGGTGGACGTGAGCGAGGCGAAGAAGGCGCCCGGCGTCATCGCCGTCTACACCGGCGCCGACATCAAGGACAAGGTGGTACCGGTTCCCTGCGCCTGGAACGTGCCGAACTGCGACCTCAAGGTGCCGGCCCACCCGCTGCTGGCCTACGACAAGGTTCGCTACGTGGGCGACGGCGTCGCGATGGTCGTCGCCGATTCCCGCGCCGCGGCCCGCGACGCGCTCGACCTGATCGACGTGGACTACGACACGCTCAAGGGCGGCGTGGATCCGGAGAAGATGGCGCAGCCGGGCGCGCCCCTGGTGCACGACGACGTGCCGGGGAACATCGCGTTCACCTGGGTGGTGGCCGGCGGCGACGCGGAGCAGGCGTTCAAGAACGCGGAAGTGTCGGTCCAGCAGCGGATCGTGCAGCAGCGGCTGCTCCCGACGGCCATGGAGGCCCGGGCCGCCGTGGCGAGCTACAACAAGGGAAGCGGTCAGCTCACGCTCTGGGTGACGAGCCAGAACCCGCACATCCACCGATTCCTCTGCTCGGTGATGCTGCAGCTTCCGGAGCACCGCATCCGGGTGATCGCTCCCGAGGTGGGCGGAGGATTCGGCAGCAAGATCCCGGCGTATCCCGACGAGGCGCTCGTGTGCTATGCCGCGATCCACCTCGGCCGGCCGGTCAAGTGGACGGAGGACCGCTCGGAGAACTACAAGGTCACCATCCACGGGCGTGATCACGTCGAGTACGTCGAGATGTGCGGCACCCGTGACGGAAAGATCACCGGGCTTCGCACCAAGGTGTACGCCGGACTCGGCGCCTACGCCTCGACCGCGGGGCCCGGCATTCCGACGATCCTCCACGGGCTGGTCTATTCCGGCGCCTACACCATTCCCAACATCCACGGCACCGTCCGCGGGGTGTACACCACCGGCGCACCGGTGGACGCCTACCGCGGCGCCGGCCGCCCCGAGGCGGCGTATCTGATCGAGCGGTTGGTCGACATCTACGCCCGCAAGATCGGGATGGACCCGGTGGACCTGCGGCGGAAGAACTTCATCCCGGCCGACAAGTTCCCCTACACCGTGGCCACCGGCGTCACCTACGACTCGGGCAACTACGCCCCGGCTCTCGACAAGGCGCTCAAGATCCTCGATTACCCGGCGTTCAGGAAGCAGCAGGCCGAGGCCCGGGCGCAGGGCCGCAGTCTCGGCGTGGGCGTCGTCTCCTACATCGAGATGTGCGGGGTGGGCCCGTCACAGGTGGCGGGGGCGGTGGGCTTCGGCGCCGGAGGCTACGACTCCGCCATCGTCCGGGTCTACCCCACCGGCATGGTCCGGGTCTACATCGGGGCGAGCCCGCACGGCCAGGGCGAGGAAACGACCTTCGCGCAGATCGTGGCGGAGGAGTTCGGCTATCCGGTGGAGAACGTCGAGATCGTCCACGGCGATACCGAAACGACGCCGCAGGGGTGGGGCACCTACGGCAGCCGCACAACCGTCGTCTGCGGCTCCGCCGTGAAGGTCGCCGCCCAACGGGTAAAGGAAAAGGCGAAGAAGATCGCCGCCCATCTGATGGAGGCGAACGAGCAGGACATCGAGTGGAAGAACGACAAGTTCACCGTGCGCGGCTCGCCCGACCAGACGAAGTCGTTCGCGGACGTCGCGCTCATGGCCAACCTCGCCTGGAACATGCCGCCCGGCGTGGAGCCGGGACTCGAGGCCACGGCGTTCTTCGACCCGTCGGACTTCGTGTATCCCTTCGGCAGCCATGTGTGCACCGTCGAGGTGGACACCGACACCGGCGAAGTGAAGATCCTCAGGTACATCGCGGTGGACGACTGCGGGCCGCACATCAACCCGATGATCGTGCAGGGGCAGATCCACGGCGGCATCGTCCAGGGGCTCGGCGAGGGGCTGCAGGAGATCGCGGTTTACGATGACGACGGCCAGCTCATCACCGGCACCATGATGGACTACGCCGTGCCCAAAGCCAGCCAGATGCCGCACCTCGAGCTCGATCACACGGTCACGCCGTCGCCGGTCAATCCGCTCGGCGTCAAGGGCTGCGGCGAGGCGGGGACGATCGCATCGGCCGCCTGCCTGGTGAACGCCGTCTGCGATGCGCTCTCGCCGCTCGGCATCGTGCACATCGACAAGCCGCTGACGCCCGCGCGGGTCTGGGCGGCCATTCAGCAGGCGAAGGGAGCCACCCGATGATCCCGGCCAGCTTCGACTACGTGCGCGCCGCCTCGCTGCGCGACGCGCTCACCGTGCTCGCCGCCGGCGACGGGGCCAAGGTGATCGCGGGAGGCCACAGCCTCCTCCCCATGATGAAGTTCCGGCTGGCCCAGCCGGGACGCCTGGTGGACGTCGGCGGCATCGAGGAGCTGCGCGGCGTGAGTGAGCACCGACGCGGCGCCCGGATCGGCGCGACCACCACCTACCGCGACCTTCTCGCGTCGGATCTCCTCCGCGAGCGCTTTCCCATCATCGGCGAGTGCACCGAGAACATAGGCGACCGCCAGGTGCGCAACCGCGGGACCATCGGCGGTAGCCTCGCCCACGCCGACCCCAACTCCGACATGCCCGCAGTGATGCTGGTGCTCAACGCCACCTTCAACCTGCGGTCCAAGCGGGGCCGCCGGTCGGTGGCGGTGAAAGAGTTCTTCCAGGGGCCGTTCGTCACCGCGCTGGCCGAAGACGAGCTGCTGATCGACATCACCCTGCCCGCGATGCCGAGGGGCGCCGGAAGCTCTTATTGCAGTCTCGACCAGGCGGCCTCCGGCTACGCCCTCGCCGGGGCGGCGGCGGTCATTGCGCGCAGCCGGAAGACGGTGAGTCATGCCAGCGTCGCATTCACCGGCGTCAGCGACATGTCCCGGCTCATTCCCACCGACCAGCTGCTCGGCTCGAAGGGCGAACCCGAGGTGGTGGGACGGGTCGCGGCGGCTTCGGTCGAGGGCATCGAGGTAAACGGCGACATTCACGCGCCCGCGCCATACCGGCGCCACCTGGCCACCGTGGTGGTCCGCCGGGCGATCGAAAAGGCGCTCGAGCGGGCCAGGTAGGCCCGCCACCATTGTCTGAGCGGCCCGCCCGAGTCGGCGGCCTCGTGCTGGCCGCCGGTCTGGGGCGCCGCTTCGGGGGCACCAAGCTCCTCGTGACTTTTCGCGGCCGCCCTCTGGTCTCTCACGTTCTCGAGGCTGCGGCCGCCGCCCGGGACCGCGGTCTCCTTGCGAGCGTGCACGCAGTGGTGGCCGAGGGCGACGCGGCGATCGCGAAGCTGGCCGCGAGCGCAGGCGCGGCAGTCGTGACGAACCCCGAGCCCGGCCGCGGCCTCTCCAGTTCGCTCAAGCTCGGGCTGGCGGCACTTCCACCCGACCTCGACGCCGTACTCGTCCTGCTCGGCGACCAGCCGCTCGTTCGGCCGGGGGTGATGGAGGCGCTGGTGAACGCCTGGCGGCAGGGCGAACTCAGCGTTGTGCGCCCCCGCTACGCCTCCGCACCGGACGCGCCGGGACATCCCGTGCTCATTGCGCGGCGCCTCTGGCCGCTGGCCGCAGGGCTCGAGGGCGATTCGGGGTTCGGCAGTCTGTGCGCCCCGGACGCGCCCGACGTGATGCTGCTGGACGTGCCGGGAGACAACCCCGACGTGAACACGCCCGCCGATCTTCTCGCGCTGAAGGATCCCCACCCATGAAACTGGAGTTTTCCGGCTCGCCCGAGATTAGCGCCACACGCGAGCACGTCTGGTCGCGCCTTACCGATCCCAACTTCGTGGCCGCCTCGGCGCCCGGAGTGGAAACGGTGGAGGCGATTGACCCGACGCACTTCAAGGTCATCTCGGGGCTCGGCGTGGGATCGGTGAAGCTCCGGTTCAAGCTCGACGTCGAGCTCTTCGACATCGTGGACAACGAGTCGCTGAAGATGCGGGCCCGGGGGAAGGCGCCGGGCTCGGCGGTGGATGTCGTCTCCGCGCTCCGGATTGCCGACGCCGCACCGGGAACTGTCCGGCTTGACTGGTCGGCGACGAGCGAGGTGAGCGGCACTGTGGCGAGCGTCGGAGCCCGACTGCTCGAGGGGACCGCGCGCAAGCTGACCCAAGACTTCTGGACCGACTTCGCCCGGCGCGTCTCGGCCCAATGACCCAGCCAGCCGACATCGACGCGGTGCTGGCCGCGTTCGCCGCGGAGGGATACGTGGCCGACCGCGACCTCGCCACGTCCGTCTTCCTTTCCCTCGCCCTGGGACGTCCGCTCCTCCTCGAGGGCGAGGCCGGCGTGGGCAAGACCGAGGTCGCGCGCACACTCGCGGCGGTGCTCGGGGCAGAGCTGATCCGGCTGCAATGCTATGAGGGCCTGGACGTGAACACCGCGGTGTACGAGTGGGACTACCCGAGGCAGATGCTGGAGATCCGGCTGCTCGAGGCCCGCGGCGAGGCAAAGACGGCCGCGACGCGCAACATCTTCAGCGAAGACTTCCTCATCCGGAGACCGCTCCTCCAGGCGCTCCAGAGCCAGGCCGCCGAACCGCCGGTGCTCCTGATAGATGAAGTGGACCGCGCCGACGAGGAGTTCGAAGCCTTCCTGCTGGAGACACTCAGCGACTTTGCCGTGAGCATTCCCGAGATCGGGACGATCCGCGCCAAGCGACCGCCCCGCGTGATCCTGACGAGCAACCGGACGCGAGAAGTCCACGACGCGCTCAAGCGGCGCTGCCTGTACCACTGGATCGACTACCCGACGGCGGAGCGCGAGCTGGCGATCCTGCGTGCCCGACTCCCGGACGTGCCGGACGCGCTGGCCCGGGAGGTGGTGGCCTTCGTGCAGCGATTGCGCACGGCGGATCTCACCAAGACGCCCGGCATCGCCGAGACGCTCGATTGGGCGGCGGCCCTCGTCGCGCTGGGCGCCAAGCGCCTCGAGCCCGAGCAGGTAGAGCAGACCCTGGGCGTCCTCCTCAAGTACCAGGAAGACATCGGGGCGCTGCGGGGAGGAGGAGCAAGAACGATGCTGAGCGAGACGGTGCAGCGGTAAGGAGCGCTCGGGTCCACTACTCGACGATCAACACCTCCAGCCTCCACCGCCCCACCGCATCGCGCTCGAACCGTCCGAGGTGGACGTCCGCGAGCGAAGCGGCACGGAGATCGGCGGAGAGCTGATCGGGCCGGTGGGTCGTGGTGAGACCGATGACGGCCATTGCTGCCGCTCGGGCGGCCTCGATACCGACGGGGGCGTCCTCGATCACGAGGCAGTCACGCGCCGGCACCCTGAGCGCCGCCGATGCGGCGAGATAGACATCGGGACTCGGCTTGCCCCGCGTGACGTCCTCGGCGCAGACGAGCACCCGCGGGACGGGGAGGCCGGCTCCCCGGAGCCGCCCGACGGCCGACTCCCTGAGGCTGGAGGTGGCCACTCCCCAGCTCCGGTCGGGCAGCGAGCGCAGAAGGCGCACGGCGCCTTCATAAGGGCCGGGCGGCACGTCGCCGTCGTGGGGGAGGAAGGCGCGGACCTCGGCCTCGGCATCGAGATGAGGCGCGGCGAACCGGATGGTCTCGACCGCGCGCCGCCCGTGGCAGACGCGCAGAAACGGCTCCGCCCGGAGGCCTCGGGCGGCTGCCCACCGGCGCCATTGTGTCTCCACAAACGCCGTGGAGTCCACCAGGACACCGTCGAGATCGAAGATGACTGCGGAGCATTCCCAGCGTTTCATGGCGCCTAAGATGATGTCGGGATGTCGGTTCCGTTAGACCCGACCGACGGCGGTATTCTGACCGCCAACGTGCTCGAGTTCGCCCGCCTGCTCCGCGGCGCCGGACTCGGCGTGGACGGTACCCAGACAGCGACGTTCCTGCGAGCGATGGCCCTGCTCGGCTTCGACCGGCGATCGGATGTGCGCGCCGCCGGCCGGGCAATCTTCATACGCCGCGGCGACGACCGGCGGCTCTACGACGCGGCCTTTGACCTGTTCTGGCGAAGGCGCGGGCCGGTTTCCGATCTGAGCGGGCGGCTCCCCAGCATCAGCCAGAACCGCGGCCAGGAGTATCCGGCAGACCCCGGGGACGCTTCCGGCTCGACGAGTGCAGGCGGCGAGGTGGTTCCCACCGTGCTCCCGCAGGCGAGCAGCGATCGGGAGATATTACGGCGCACTGATTTCGCGCTGCTCACGCCGGCGGAATCACGCGACGCGGAGGCCATGCTGGAGGCGCTGCGGCCCCGCCTTCCGATGCGGAGGAGCCGGAGACCCATCGCCGGCCCGCGCGGCCACCGCCCGGCGATGCGCGCCATGTTGCGGCGCTCGCTGTCAACCGGCGGCGAGGCGCTGCGATGGCGCCGGCTCCGTCGCACCGTACGCCCGAGGCCGATCGTCCTCGTGTGCGACATCAGCGGCTCGATGGAACGCTAC
>CAYYXP010000058.1:0-27411 GCA_964475685.1 uncultured Gemmatimonadaceae bacterium
CGGCTTGGACAAGATAGCGCCGAGGCCATGAACGGCACGTGAATGCTGCATGAGAAAACGGCAGTCACTACCGGCTCGGGTGCCCTGGCCTCAGTTGAGCCGCGCAAGGGCGTCCTCGAGCCTTTCCGGCCGCCCGATACCGTATCCCTGGGCGTAATCCACGCCGATTCGACGCAGCCACTCGAGCACCTCCGGGCCCTCCGCGTGGACCCCGATCGTCTTGACGCCCAGGACGTGGCCGACGTCGTTGAGGGCGGTGGCCAGCGCGCGATGCACCGGGTCACGGGCAAGACCCCGGACGATGTGGCCGGCAATCTTGAGGTAATCGGGCTGGAGCCGTTTGAGCAGCGTGAACGCCGCCATCCCGGTGCCGCAATGCTCCAGCGCGGTCTGGCAGCCGGCCGCGCGAAGCCCGCGAAGGAGCCTGGCGGTCGCCGCGGTATGGGCCACCGCTGCCGCTTCGGTGACCTCGAAGCACAGCGCGGCTGGCGGGACGCTGCTTTGGGCCAGCTCCGCCTGCACCAGAGCGAGCACCTTCCCCGCGGCGACCGACTCGTCATCGAGATTGATCGCGGCGGTCGCAGGCCCCACGCCGGGATGCGCCCGCTGCCAGTCGGATAGCCGCCGAATCGCCTCGCAAACCACCCAACCATCAACCGCCGGCATGAGCCCAAGCCGCCTCGCCGCGGGAAAGAAGGCGTGCGGGGAGAGCGGCTGGCGGGGCCCTTCGTCCAGACGGAGCAGAAGCTCGAAGCGCGGCGGGCGGGCGTCGCCATGATCGAGAGGCAACACCGCCTGCGCGTAGAGCAGGAAACGGTTCTCCCTGACTGCGCGGACGATGTGCCGGGACCATTCGTGGCCACGTGACACTCCGGGCGCAGGGCGATTGGCAGTCGCCACCTGGACTCGGTTGCCCCCTCGGCGCTTGGCGAGATAACAGGCTGCGTCCGCCGCCCTGAACACATCCGTCGGCCGCCGGAGACCTGCCCGGATGGGCACGATCCCGATGCTCGCCTTCACCGCATAGGTCTCCGCGCCGAAGGTGAACCGATGGTCGCCGATCGCCTTGCGGATCTCCTCCGCGATCCGCTCGGCCCGCGGCAGCCGGCAGTGCTCCAGCAGCATTGCGTACTCGTCGCCCCCCAGGCGCGCCAGCGTATCGCGGGTGCGCATCCGATCCCGCATGATGTCGCTCAGCCCCCGGAGAACCTCGTCGCCGGCCAGGTGGCCACAGGCATCGTTGATCCGCTTGAAGCCATCCAGATCGAGAAAGCAGACGACGTCCTCGCGGTGCTCCTTCCCGGCACCGGCCAGCACGCGGGCGAGTCGCCGCTCGAACTCGGTCCGGTTCACGAGGCCGGTGAGGGCATCGTGCGTCGCCTGATGCGACAACTGCCGTGCGATCAGGCGTGCGTGGGTGACGTCTCTCGCGACCACCGTGACCCCGGTGATCGCTCCCGACGAGTCACGGATGGGCGTCGCGGACAGGTCCAGCGCGCGGCTCTCCTGCCCGGAGTGCGGAGGAAGCACGGCCTCCCACGACGCACCGGGAACCCCCTGGAGGCACGCTGTGACTGGGCTCGCCAGTGGCTCGCCGGTCCCATCGGCGACGAGCGGCAGGACGGCGCTCAGCGGGCGGCCGCGCGCCGAGTCCCGGGTCAGCCCGGTGAGTCCCTCGGCGGAGCGGTTGAGGAAATCAATGTTGCCGTCTGCGTCTGTCGTGAGGATGGCATCCGGAATGGCGTCGAGCGCGATCACCGCCCGGTCCGTGCCGGTGATCGCCGCCCCGAGCCCGGCCCTGGCGGCCACCTCATGCACGACCGCCATGACCAGCCCCGCGGTTGATCCAACGATGGGGGTGAGGGAAACCTCGACAGGGAACTCGGCGCCGTCCGCACGCATCCCCATGAGCCCGCTCCGGGCGCTCATGGCCCGCACGGTCGGCGAGGCGGTGTAGCCGGCGCGGGCCGACGCATGCGCCTCTCGGGCCCGCACAGGAACCAGCATTTCGACCGGCTCGCCCAGCAGCCGTGCGGTGGTGGCAAACAGTGCCTCCACCCGCCGATTCAGCGCGACTATCCTCCCCGCCCGATCGACGATGAGCACGGCGTCCGGCGAGGAGTCGAGCAGTGCCTGGATCTCGGGAGGGACTGCCTGTCTATCATGCACGAGAGTGATCGGAGACGGGGTGGCTGTGCCTATGCGACCTTCCGCCAATCGGTTAGGCCCACGATAGGAGGGGGAGCCCTCAGGGAGATGGAAGACGCGATGAAAGTGCCTTCATCAAGGGGAGGGGCCACTACTGGCCGGACCGACCGGCCGGCGGTAAGCTATCCGGGCCTGGTTCACCACCCCATGGGAGGAGCAGCGTGCACGTCATGATCCGCGAGGCCCGGCTCAAGCCCGAATACGCATCCTTCTATCCCGGCGTCCAGCCCGGGGTGTGGATGCCCGCCTCGGCCATCGGCCAGCAACTGCTGCTCTGGCACCTGACGGCACCGGCGACCCCGCAGGGGGACCGTCTGATGGCGGAAGGGCACTTCGAGTTTCGTGGGGGCCAGAAGCGCGTCGGCTCCTGGATCGACATGAGAACCCGCCTGGCCGACAGCTGAACCTCAGCTCGCCCGGCGGCCCACGTCGCTCGGACGCCCTACTCCTGCACTGCCACGCTGTCCACGAAATAGGCGGTCTGGCCGAAGCAGGTGGTGGGTACCCCGAGGTGCTCGGTGTAATGGACGACGACCCGCTTGCCTATCGCGGCCCGGAGCTGCGGGACGACGTTCTTGTCGCGTGCGCTGAATTCCCAGATGACCGGGGCGACTCCCGGCACGGTCGACATGGCGAGCTCGCCTTCGTCGGTCTTGCAGACCCATCCCTTGTGCGAAAACTTCTGGAGCACCCCCGCCCGCTCTCCTTCCGAATAATTCCAGGAGAGCATGAATCCCACGTACAGGCTGAAGAGCACGAACGGTATCACCACCACCGCGAGAGCGATGGGCCAGAGGCGGCGGCGAGGACGGGGCGACGGGGCGGTCATAGGACTCCGGGTGGAAGTGCCTAATTATAACGACCGTCTGCCGAGTGGCGAGAAGACGAACCCCTTGCCGACCGTCAGCACCCAGCCCGCGGGTTGTGCGTCGTTGGCGAACCGCCGGGCCAGGTCGAAGCGCAGCGCCTCGGTGTCGGTGGAGCGGCTCGCGCCCAGCCGGATGCCCACACCGGCGTCCCACCCGGTGCGCCGGGGCGAGCCGGCATACCAGGCCCCACCGTGGTCCACGAACCCGGCCACCCCGAGCCCCACCATCCCGAGAAAGTCCTCCACCACGGTCACCCTGTACTCCGCGGTGGCGAAGAACGACCGGTCGCCGGTGAAGGCGTGGCTCCGGAAGGCGCGGGGGCCATGCCCCAGGCCGAGGTCGAACTCCGATCCCGGGAGCGGATTCTCGATCCATCCTCCCTCGACGTGCACGATGCCGACCTGGTGCCTCGTCGGCTGGAGCACGGCGGTGGCGGCCAACTGGACCGAGCCCGAATCGAGCCCTGAGGAATCGAAGAGCCCGCCCGCGAGGCCCTCGAGATACCCGAAGCCGAGCGGGATGCGGGCGCCGTATCGGGCGGTGAGCAGCGGCGCGATCCCGTCCCGCTCATAGCCGAACGCGCGGGGCGCGGCCATGAGGCCGAACCGGACTGTGGCGCCAAGATCGACGTCTTCCTCCCTCGCGAATCCGGCATATCCCGTCGCCACGAGGAAGTTCGCCCGGTTCCACACCACGTAGGGGCCCACCGCCCCGGTCACCGTCCGGGGAAACGGCCCCGGCGCCCCCTCGACGACGAAGTCGTCGCGGCGGACTTGGGCCTGCACCCCGAGCCGGACAAAGCCGCGCTCCGATGCGCTCAGCGCCCACGCCGCGGCTCCGCGGGCAATCGTGAACTTGCGGCTGAGGGTGTCCCTGGCCACGGACTGCCCGTCGTAGAAGCGGAGCACTCGCTCGTCACGGTCCTCTCCGGAGAGCCCGAAGGCCCACGGCGAAGTGAGCGCGAAGAAGGGCTGCTCGATCAGAAAGGCGGCGAGCCGTCCGTCGGACCGGTCCTCGTACTGGGCGGCAATTCCGATGCGCCCCGCGAAGAGCCGTGGGCGCCGGAAGGCCAGCGCGACGGTGGACCGGTCGGTCGCCTTGCGGTACCGGACCGCCGCAGTCGACGCGGTGCCCAGGAGGTTTTTCTCGACGAGACCGATGGTGAACTCGATCTGGCCCCCCGCGCTCCGGAACCGGTAGTCCACCTGCGTGCTCCACCCGTCCTTGGTGAGCACCCGGGCAACCAACCCGGAATCGGTGCGGACGGTGTCGATCCTGACCCGCCGGAAGATGCCGAGCGCCCTGAGATTGCGTTCCGATTCCGCCGCCTTGGCGGAGTCGAGGATCTCGCCCGGCGCGAAACGCAGCTCCCGCCGGATTGCCGCCGGGCGGGTCTGGATGTGGAGCGCGTTCGCGAGCCCGGCGAACCAGCCCTTTTCGTCGGGATCGAAGATGTCGTGGCGCTCCAGCTCGACCGCGCGGATCACAAGCGCGGCCGTATCGCCGGCCATCGCGGAATCTGCCGGTGCCTGGGCGGAGAGCGAGACGGCGGAGGCAAGGAAGCAGAAGAACGGGAGGAAGCGCCGGACGCGCGCGCCGGCTTCTCGTGGATGTGGGGAGTCCATCGCGATCAGAGCAGCTCGGCCACGCTGGCGAGGACCCGGTCGGGCGTGACGGTAGCCTGGCGGAGGTGCTCCTCCCGGAACTTGCCGGTGCGGACCAGCCATCCCCGAAGCCCCGCGCGCTGGGCGCCTTCGACGTCGGACCAGATGTCGTCGCCCACCATGGCGACCGATGATGCCGGCACGCCGAGACCGGCCACGGCCGCGCCAAAGAACGCTCCGCTCGGCTTTCCGGCCACCAGCGCGGCCCTGCCGCCGGCGAACTCCAGCGCCGCCACGAAGGGCCCGGCATCCAGGGTAAGCCGGTGTCCCTGCTGCCAGAAACGGTCACGGGACAGGGCCACCAGCGCCGCGCCCCCGAGCAGGTGCTCGAAGGCCTCCTGGAGGAGCGCGAAGGTCCACCCCTCGCCAAGATCGCCGATAACGACGGCATCGGCGGGCCCGGCGGGGGCCGAGCCCGATGTTCCGCCGGCGAGGGGAAGGCCTGCCATGTCCTCCAGCGCTCCAGGGGGGACAAAGGGGGCGATCCTCTGGTAGCCGCCGGCCTCGAGGACCCCGACGCCGGCGAGCGTCGCGGTGAAGATCTCCTCGGCTCCCACCTCAAATCCGTAGGCGGCCAGCCTCTCGACCAGCATGACCCTTGACCGTGTGGTTGTGTTGGTGACCAGCCGAAACGGCGTGCCACGCCTCCGCAGTTCCCCGAGCGTGCCGACGGCGCCCGGGAGAGCGGCCCCGCTCTCGTACAGGGTGCCGTCGAGGTCGAGGAGGTACCCGCCGGGAGCGGCCATCAGGATATATTCACGATCGACAATTGCTTCCGATCCTTCCACGGGCTGCCCATGCCGGTCTGCACACTCCTCGCTCACGCCACCCTGCTGGCACGCCTCGCGGCGCCCTACCCCTTCGCCGTTGGCGAGACGCTGCACTACGAGGCGAAGCTCGCCGCCTTTCCCATCGGCTCGGCCACCATCACCGTCCACCGGATGGCCCGCGAGCGGGGAAAGGAGGCGTTCGTCTTCAGCGCCACCGGCCAGGGGGGGCCGCCCGGCATAGGGGCCAGGTACGAGCTGACGTCGTGGGTGGGCACCGGTCCCTTCAACTCGCTCCGCTTCAACCGCCGCCTTGAGCAGGGCGGCAAGGTGGTGGAGGAGCGCTACCAGATCATCCCTGATTCGAGCCGCTACCGGGTCGAAGGGAAGCCGCAGAACTGGACGGCGCCGGAGAACCCGCTCGACGAGCTCGCCTTTCTCTACTACCTCCGCACCATGCCGATGAAGGTGGGCGGAGCCTATCGGCTCTCGCGCTACTTCAAGACCGGCTACAATCCGATCCAGGTCCAGGTCGTCGCCCGCGACACCGCCCGCCTGCCGAGCGGCGCGAGCGTCCCGGTACTCGTGGTCGAGGTGACGTCGCGGGGCACGACGGTGGGCGTACGCTTCACCGATGACGCGAGACGGCTGCCGGTGCAACTCGACCTTCCTCTCCCGTACGGCAGCGTCACCCTCGAGCTCACCGGCGGAGCCTAGTACCTGCCCAGGTAGTTGTCGATCTCCCAGCGGCTCACCTGCAGGTTGTACTGCAGGATCTCGTCGCGCTTCGCCTCGAGGAACCGCTCGGTGAGATGCTCGCCCAGCGCCCCGGTGACGACGTCATCCTTCTCGAACATCTCGAGCGCCTCGTGCAGGTCCCGGGGAAGCTCGTCGATCCGGTACTTCCGGCGGTCGCGAAAGCTCATCGTGAAGATGTTCCGGTTCACCGGCTCCCTCGCCTGCAGCTTGCGCTCGATGCCGTCGAGGCCGGCCGCCAGCTGCACCGTGAGCGCGAGGTAGGGATTGCACGAGGGGTCGGGCATGCGGAGCTCGCACCGGGTGCCGAGTCCGCGGCGGTCGGGAATGCGGACCAGCGGGGACCGGTTCCGCATCGACCAGGCCACGTTGACCGGCGCCTCGTAGCCCGGCACCAGCCGCTTGTAGCTGTTGATGAGGGGATTGGTGATCGCGCAGAAGCCCCGCGCGTGCTGCAGCAGTCCCTCGATGTAACTGAGCGCCACCTTCGAGAGCTGGAACTCGGACTTCGCCTCGTAGAAGGCGTTGTCCTTGCCACGGAAGAGCGACTGGTGGGTGTGCATGCCGCTGCCGTTCATCCCCTCGATCGGCTTGGGCATGAACGAGGCGAGAAAGCCGTACCGGTTGGCGACGTTGCGGACAATGAACTTGAAGGTGGTGAGGTTGTCGGCCGTGGTCAGGGCGTCGGCGTACTTGAAATCGATCTCGTGCTGGCCGGGGGCCACCTCGTGGTGCGCCGCTTCCACCTCGAATCCCATCTCCATGAGCTGCTCGACGATCACTCGCCGTATCTCCTCACCCTTGTCCAGCGGCCCGAGATCGAAGTAGGCGGCGGAATCATGTGTCGTGGTTATCGGCGCGCCGTCGCTGGCCTTCTCGAAGAGAAAGAACTCCGCTTCGCACCCCGCCATCATCGAGAACCCGAGCTTCCGGGCCCGGGCGACCTGCCGCTTGAGCGTGGTCCGCGGGCAGCCGGCGAACGGCGCCCCGTCGGGGGTGTGGATGTCGCAGAGAAACCGCGCGACCCGCCCACCCTCGTCGTCGTAGGGCAGGATGCGGAACGTCTCGAGGTCGGGCTTGAGCAGCATGTCCGACTCCTCGATGCGCACGAAACCCTCGATCGACGAGCCGTCGAACATGATCTCGCCATCGAGCGCCTTCTCGAACTGGCCCCGCGGCACCTCGACGTTCTTGTTGATGCCGAGAATGTCGGTGAACTGCAGCCGCATGAAGTCCACCCCGAACCGCCGGGTAAGATCGAGAATGCCCTCCTTGCCGGCGCCCTTCAGGTCCGTGGGAAAGCCCGCCAGGCTCGGCCGCTCCGCGGAGCCGCTGGACCGCTGCTTGGGCTGGGCCATTCTGACCAGTCCTCTCGCGACGTGGGGAAATCCGGGGAACGGTGAAGGGTGAGGGGAGAGGAAGGAAAGGGGAAGGGGGAACGGCACCTCCTTTTCCCGCTCGCTCCCTCCGGTTTACCCTTCTGCCCACATGACCGCTCCGACCACGCTCTGCCCGGCCTGCGCCGCCCCTGTCTCGGGCAATTTCTGCAGCGGCTGCGGCGCCTCGCTGGCCGCCCGCTCCTGCCCGGCATGCCAGGCGCGCCTCTCCCCCCGGGCGTGCTTCTGCCACCGCTGCGGCAACGCCGCCCCGCTCTCGCCGCCAGCCTTACCTCCCCACTCGGAGGGGCGGGAGCGGACCGCCTGGCTGGTCGCCGGCGGGCTCTGCGTCCTGCTGCTCGGCACCATCATCTACAAGGTGACGGGCGGCATCTCCGCGGCCGCCACGCCCGACATGGCCAACCCCGGCGCGGGAGGGGCGGCCCCGTCGCGTCCGGCGCCCGACATCAGCCGGATGACCCCGCGGGAACGATTCGACCGGCTCTTCAATCGCATCATGCAGGCGGCCGAACAGGGGGACGCCGCGCAGATCGAGAGTTTCCTCCCCATGGCGCTCGGAGCCTACAGCCAGCTCGACACGCCCGACGCCGACGCGCGCTACCATGCGGCGGTGTTGCATCTCAGGGGCGGCGATCTCCCGGGCGCGCTCGCGCTGGCGGACACGATCCTGGCGGCGGTCCCCACCCATCTCCTCGGCTATATGGTGAGAGCCGAAGCGGCGGCGCTGGCCGGCGACAAGGCCACAGGCACCCAGGCGATGCGCGACTTCGTGGCTCATTACGAGGCGGAGATGAAGGCCAACCGGCCGGAGTATTCCGACCACCGGCCGGCGATCGAGGAGTTCAGGGAGTCCGCGGTCGCCATCACGCAATCGTAGGGATCGACATGACCCGCACCATCCGCGTCGCCCACAGCCCCGACTCCGATGACGCATTCATGTTCTACGCGCTCGCCGAGGGCAAGATCGACACCGGCGATCTCCGTTACGTGCATGAGCTGTCCGACATCGAATCCCTGAATCAGCGGGCGCGCCGGGCCGAGCTCGAGGTCACGGCGGTGTCGATCCACGCCTACGCCTACATCTGGCGGGACTACGCCCTGCTCGGATCGGGCTCGTCGATGGGTGACGGGTACGGGCCGCGCCTGGTGTCGACTCTTCCGCGCCCCGAGGATCCGCGCACCGCCCTCCGGGGCCGCCGCGTCGCGGTGCCCGGACTTCTCACAACCGCCTATCTGGCCCTCAGGCTCTTCCAGCCCGATGTCACCGAGGTCGTCATGCCCTTCGACCGGATCGAAGACGCGGTCCGCGACGGCGAGGTGGATGTCGGCCTCCTCATCCACGAAGGCCAGCTCACCTACGCCGACGCCGGGCTCCACCTCTGGGCCGACCTCGGCGCCTGGTGGCTGGGGGACACCGGACTCCCCCTCCCGCTCGGGGGCAACGCCGTCCGGCGGGACCTCGGCGGGCCGGTCATCGAGCAGATCGGGCGAGACCTCCGGGCGAGCATCGTGTACGCGCTGGAGCACCGGGCTCCGGCGCTCGCGCATGCCAGCCGGTACAATCGCGGGATAGGCGACGAGCGGACCGACACCTTCGTCGGCATGTACGTCAATCACTGGACCGTGGACTACGGCCCGCGGGGCCGCGCGGCCGTTCAGGAACTGCTCGACCGCGGCCACGGCGCCGGGCTGATTCCCGCACGGGTGGTGGTCGATTTCCTCGGGTGATTGACCGCCCCCCGGGCGGCTCCTACCTTCTCGAATCACCGAGCGAGGACGGACTTCCCACCGCAGCAGGAGCCCGCGTGTCCCACAAGGATGGACCGGTTACCCTCCTCGTAGTGGACGACGACGAACCGATCCGCAACGCCGTCCGCCGATATCTCGTTCAACAAGGGTATGAAGTGACGCTGGCGGCCACCGGGGAGGAAGCGCTCGGCATACTCCGCCGCCAGAAGATCATGGTCATGATCCTGGACGTGAACCTGCCGGACATCAGCGGCATCGACCTCGTCCCCCGGATCATCGGGATCGAGCCCTCCATCGCGCTCCTCATGCTCACGGGCGTCGACGACGCCACCACGGCGGCGCTGTGCATGCAGCGCGGCGCGCTGGACTACCTCATCAAACCGGTTCCCCTGGCCGACCTCGGGCGCGCCGTGAGCGCCGCGCTCCAGCGGAGGCAGCGCCTTATCGCAATCCGACAGGTCAACCAGGGGCCGCGGGAGGGGGCGGAGCAGGTGGACCAGGAGCGGATCTCGGTCGCGACGCTCGAGGCGCTGGTCAACGCGCTCGAGGCCCGGGACCCCTGCCTCCGCGGTCATTCGGCCAGGGTGGCGGACCTCTCGGCAATGGTCGCCGCCCAGCTCGGGTGCCCCGATGAGGAAGTGGAGACCATCCGCACCGCCGGCCGGCTGCACGATATCGGCCAAGTCGGGATCCGCGAGGACGTCCTGAGCAAGCAGGGCCCGCTGACCGACCAGGAGTACGAGCACATCAAGCAGCACGCCCTCGTGGGCTCGCAGATCCTCGCCCCGCTGGTCCACCTCCGCAACGTGATCGCCTGCGTCCGCAACCATCACGAGCGGTGGGATGGCTTCGGCTACCCCGACCGGCTCGCCGGCGACGCGATTCCGCTCGGCGCCAGGATCATCGGAGCGGTCGAGATCTTCGACGCGCTCACGACCGCCCGGCCCTACCAGGAGAAGGTCTCCCCCGAGGCGGCCGTCAAACGGATGCGCGAACTCGTCGGGACCGCGATCGACCCCTCGATCCACGGCGCGCTCGACGCCGTCGTCACCCGCCGCCAGGCCCTCGTCTTCCTCGATGACACGCAGGCCTGAGCCATGTTGACGCCGACCCTCACCCTCATAATCGCCGGTGCGCTGGCCGGAGTTGCCGGCGTCGCCATCCTCGCGTGGCCCCTCTACACGGCGTATCTGAACTGGGTCGAGCGGCGGCCCGGGCAGAAGAAGGGAATGTATCGCGAGCTGGTCGGGGAATTCGCCTCCGGCGGACTCGAGGGGCTCGACGGCGAGCTCCATCGCCCCGAGGTGCTGAAGGATCTCGGCGCCCTCGAGGCGGCGCTCGAGGGGCAGGACCGGCGCACCGCCGAGCGGCCGTCGTGGCTGCTCGATGCCTTTGACCGCACGGGACTGATCGACAAGTACGTCCAGCGTCTCGGCAGCGCCCAGCGATGGAGCGCGCGCGCTCTCGCCGCCGAGCTTCTCGGCCGCATCGGCAACGCGAAGGCGGTGCCCGCGCTCCTGGACGCGGCCCGGGCCACCCGCACCGAGGACGCCGGCCTCCGTGACATCGCGCTCCGCGCCCTCGGGCGGATCGCCGACCCGCGCGCCATCGCGCCGCTCACCAAGGCGCTCGAGAGCGCCGAGCCGTGGCTGGCGCCCCACATTACCGGCATCCTCATGGGTCACGGCGATTCCGCGGTGCGGGGGCCGATGCTTCGCGCACTCCGGCGCGCGGGACGACCCGACCTCGCCACCGAGATCGTCCTGGCAGCCCTGGCGGACCCCGGCGCCCCCGCCGCGGCTCGGGCCGCCGCCACAGATGCCTGCGCCCGGCTGTCGCTGCAGGGGGTCGGCGCCCGGCTGCTCGACCTCCTGAGCCACGATCCCTCTCCGCTCGTGCGCGAGAGGGCGGCCGTCGCCGTCGGCCTGCTGGCGGTGCCCGGTGGAGAGGCGGCCCTCGTGGCCGCCCACCTCCGACCCGAGCCTTCCGCCGTGCACGCGGCCACCTTGCTCGCGACCGGGATGTTCGACCAGGAGAGCCTGGTCGCCCGGCTGGCCGGCATGCCGGATGCCACGGCGGTGCAGGAGTCGCTCCGGGACCGCTTGCACCGTGATCCGTGGTTCCGCCTCCTGCGCCGCCGTCTGCCGGCCGCGACGAGGCCGGAGCTACGGGCGATAGCCACTCACACCGTCGAGGCGGCCGGGGCAGTGCTGGCGCGCGGGATGGACGAGACGCTCGACCCCGGCGGCCGGATCCGGCTCATCGGCGGACTGGGCGCGCTCCAGGGTGAGGAGAGCCGCGAGGCGCTCACCGAGGCCGCTCGCCGCGACCCGAGCCCCGAGGCGAGGACGGCGTCCCTCGCGGCGCTTGGCGGGCTCCTCCACGACGACGCTCTGCTGAGCGTGGCCCGCCGTGCCCTGGCCGACCCCAGCCTTCTCGTGCGCCGGGCCGCGGTGACCCTGTTCTCCCGGGTCCCGCCGGAGTTGGGACTGCCCGTCCTCATCCGTTCACTCAAGCCGGGCGATGATCCCGCGGTGTTCGCGGCGGTCGCCGACCTCGCCGCGAGGAGCTTCCGGGTGTTCGCCGATCTCGCCCTCCGGATGCCCGACGACGGAGCCGAGGCGATGGTGGCGCTGCAAATCGCCCGGACATTGCGCCATCCCGATCTGCCTCGTCTTCTCCCCCTCCTTTCGCACAGCCGGTCGCCGGAGGTTCGCGAGGAAGTCGCCGCGCTGTGGCGGGAACGCCCGGAGACGGCCGACGCCGAATCGGTCGCCACGCTGGTTCTCGACCCCTCGGCAGGTGTCCGCCGGGCGGCCGCGCGCGCCGCGGGCGCAATTCGGTCGTGGAGTCTCCTTGCGCGCCTGGCGATTGATCCCGATTCCTCGGTGCGGCGCGAGACCGCCCTGGCCGTCGGCGTTGCCCGGGATCGGACCGCCGAGGCCGACGCGATCCTGGAAGAGCTCGCCGGCGACAACGCGATGCCGGTACGCGCGGCGGCGTACGCGGCACGGCTGGTTCAGGGAACACCCCTCCCCCCTCCCCCCGGCATCGCTTTCGGCGAGGTCGCGGCGTCCCTTCGGGAAAGCGCCGACCTCGCGGCGCTGCACCAGATTGCCCGCACCGCGTCCGACGGAGACCAGCGACTTGCCGCCGGCTTCGCCCTCGCAATGCTCGACGACCAAGTGGCGCGCGAAGTCGCGCGGACCGATCCCTCCCCCTCGATCCGCCATCGCGTCGGCAGCGCCCTCGAGCTCGCCGTGGCGCGCCGCGTCAGGTCACACTGACGGGCGGCTTGGGGAACGATACGATGCGTGGCGGGTCAGGAAGGGATGGGGCAGAAGTCAGGGGGCGACGAGTCCGGCAATGGCCTGGCGGAGCGCCTCGGCGATCGCCGCGGTGTCGCCGTTGAGGCGGATGACGGGATGCTGCTCGTCGATGATCACTTCGATTCCGGGAGAGACGACCAGCCGGCGGCAGACGGCGCTCTCGCCGGCGCCTTCGACCGGAGAGAGCCACCCGAGCACCGCGCGTCCCACCCGGCCGCGGCCGGTTCCCGGCGCCTGCAGGAGGCGCAGTCGCTCGGGACGCGGGAGGGCCGGGCCGAGGGCCGCGGCCGCGCGCCGCTCGATGAGGTCGCCGGTGAGCTGGGCGAACTCGCGGGTCATCGTCTCCAGGGTCGCGCCTTCCATCTGGCGCAGCTTGATTGCGAGAACCTGGAGGAGGTGCCGGTAGGAATAGACGGCCGCCGTCCCCCGTCCTTCGGGCGGACTCACGAGACCGCGCGCGACGTAGAACCGGATGGTGCGCTCGCTGGGATGCGCCCGGGCGGCGGCGTTGACCGGAACGACTCCCGAAGCATCCAGGATGCCGGCGGCCAGGGACGCGAGATCACGCAGCCCCCATGGAGCGAGCGCGCGGTATTCGCGGAGCGTGGTGAGCGGGTCCGCCTGGGCGGCGGGGGCGGCGACCGCGGTCATGCGTGACCGTTCGCCCGCTTCTCCCCCTCCCCGTCCATCCCCGCGAGTGCCGCCCGGACCACTTTCCCCAACGTCTCCAGCGTGAACGGCTTGAGCAGTATCGGACAACTGACGAGCTCCTGAGGCCAATGGTCCTTCTCGGCGAAGGTGTCGCCGGTCATGAGGATGACGCGACCGCGAAGCCGGGGCCAGCAGCGCACCAGCGCGAGGAAGAGCACATCCCCCGAGATCTGTTGGAGATGGAGGTCGAGCAGCACGAGATCGACATTCATCTCGTCGAGCATCGCGTACGCGAGATGCGGATCGCCCGCGGAAACGACCTCGTAGCCGAGGCTCCGGAGCGCCCGCCCGAGAGTCCGCCGGATCGGCGCCTCGTCGTCGATGACCAAGATACGGGCGCTCACGAGGCCTCCTGGTCGAGAGAGGTGAAATACCGGCTCATGACGGCGGCCAGCGCCTCCTGAGTGGAGAGTGTGACCCGGAGCTCGCCGGCGGTCAGGCCGTACACCGCTCGCAGATGCATCTGCAGCGTTTTTGTCTTGCTGTAACCGAGCTTCAAGGCGACATCCTCGACGGTGTAACCGGGATCGAGCAACAAGCGGTGCGCGTAGAGCAGCCTGGTCAGCACCATCACGACCCGGGGGGACGGCAGTCCGGCCTTAGTGAAACACCGCTCGCAGGTGCGGCGGGTCAACTGGGCCTGCTCCGCCAACGCGGTGACGCTGGGCCCGTCGCCCGATGCGTGCAGCATGGCCTCGAGCGCCTGTCGTAACTCCGCGGGAAGCTCGCGCAGCTTCTCCATGAGAGCCTGAAAGACCTGCTGGGAAGCACTCTGCTCCAGCTCCTCGAGGAGCGCCTGCCGCAGCGCCGCGGGAGCATCCTCGAATCGGTGAACAACCACCCGGCGGATGCCGGCCCGGCCCAGCTCCAGGAGCACGCCCGCCGTCGCCGGTGCCAGCTCGGTGTACACCAGCAGCGGCAGAGACGGGAAGAACTGCCTCAGGCGTTCGATGCCATGCGCCCGGGGGCTGCCCCCTTCGAGCAACGGATCGACGACGGCCATATCCACCGGCCTTGACCGAATCACCTCCACCGCCTCCGGCCAGGAGCTTACCGCGGCCCAGCCGAAACGCTCCGGATCCACGGTGCGCAACCGGAACAATCGCTCCGATGGGACTGCGGCAAGAAGCAGATGTCGCAAAACGGCCCCTATTTGTCGCAAAAAGGTCCTAAAACCCGCCGCAAACCATCCTCAGATTGGTTGGTCCCCTGCAACCAGACCACCAACTCGAGAGGTCGCCCCATGCCCCTTCCCACCGCCAAGTGGATCGCATTGGCTACCCTGACGGTCGCCGCCCTCACCTCGACCGCGTGCACCCGCACCGACGCGACCGGGCCGTCCGACCAGATTGCTCCTTCGTTCGAGGGTCAAGGCGCCAACAACGGCCCTCGTCCGTAAGCGGCTAGCTCGACAACGAAGCGTACTCGCGGAGCCCGACCGCCACTTCCTTCAGCGCCGGAGACGAGCTCCATTCCGGATCGGTGGCCTGCTCGGGCTCGCGAAGTTCGCCCGCGCCAAGTTGCGCGAGCACCGTCTCGAATCTGAAGTACCAGGCATTGAGCCGTTGAGTCTCGCTGAGCTGGAGTCCGGCAGCGAGGAGCGCGCGCGCCCGTCCGGTCTGGCCGAAACGCGCCAGGCCGACCCCGGCCTTGAAATGGAAGTCCGCCAGCATGCTTGGCGGCATCCGCTCACGGAGGCCGTCGGCCTCGCCACGATAGCGCTCGAACGCGATCCGGCTCCCCACGCACGACTCCACCCCCATCAATTCCAGCATGGCGTTGGTGCGGACGAGGAAACTCGTCCCTGAGGCGAGAACGATCTCGAATGCCACACGGGCGCTGGCATGATCGCCAAGCTCGACCATGCCGACGCCGATGTCGCCGAGTATGCGCATCCGATGGAGCGGATCCTCGGTGAGCCGGAAGGCCTGGTAGTTGGCCCTGACCGCCTCCTCCTTCTTCCCCTCCACCAGGTATACCGCCCCGAGATCGGTATAGGCGAACGACTGCATCTCGGGGAGGTTCTCCTTCGACGCGGCGTGCACGACCTCCTCCGCGATGGCCCGGGCCATCGGCAGGTTACCCATGCCGCGGAATACCGCGCCCTGGCCGAGCCGGGCGCGGAGCTCCATCGTGCGGTCCCCGGCCTGGTTCGCGGACGTTTCCGCGGCGAGATAGCAGGTCGTCGCGACCGGCCAGCGGGCGAGTAGCCGGTTGAGCCGGGCCGCGAAAAGGGCTGCCGAGGCGAAGTCGGCGTCGAGAATCGCCTCGCCATGGGTGCGAGTGGCCAGCGCCAGCACCTCGAGTGCCTCCTCCAGACGGCCCTCGTGCTCCAGGAAGTAGGCATACGCGGTCAGACTGAGGCGGAGACCCGGGGAGGTGGGCGGCGACGTCGTGACTTCCTGGGCGATGCCGCACAGGTGGGCGGACTCGGGGGTGTCCGGCGGCAGCGAGCGCAAATGACGGCGGACGGCATCCAATTGCCAGGTGAAGGCTTCGTGGGATTCGGGAGACCCGTCTCGGGTGAACATGCTCTCCAGGAGGCGGCAGGCGAGATAACCGCCGAGCGCGAGCCGCGCCGTCGCATCGCGCTCGCGCTTCCGCTCGAGGCACGCGCGGTCGAGGAAGGCGCCGAAGGTCAGCACATTCGCGCCCTGGTCGAACTCGCCGAAGAGCTGCTCAGCCGTAAACAGCGTCGGGTCCTTCTGGCTGGAGTTTGGGGAACAAGCTAGTATCGCCCGCCGGCAGCAGGCAGGCAAGGGCGATTTCTTGACCGGGTTCGCGCGCGAATGGTTGGGGCAGGCTCGGCATGGACCGCTATCGTGGCCCCATGCGACGCGGCACTACCCTGGTGGAGACCCTGCTTTCCCTCGTCGTCCTGTCCCTCCTCCTCGGCATCGTCCTCCCGAGGTTCGGAGCCATGAGGGACCAACTCGCGGTGGGCGTCGAGGCCGGACGAATCGCCGCCGCTCACCGCCGCGCCCGCATCACCGCCATTCTCCAGAGCCGCCCTGTCGTCCTCACCATCAGCCCGGATTCCCTCACCCTGGCCGCGGAGCCCGATTCGGGAGTGCGGTGGGTCGAAGCCGGACCCGCGGCGCACGGCGTCATGCTGTCCGGCGGCACCCGGAAAATCACCTTCTCGCCCGTCGGCATCACCACCGGCGTGTCCAACGCCACCTTTCGGCTCACCCGCGGGGCCGCCAGCCGCACGGTCGTGGTCTCACGGCTCGGCCGGCTCCGCATCCAGTGACGGAAGCCACCGGGGGGAAATCGGCGGATGGTCCGCTACCTGGCGGCGAAGGTCAGGTCCACGTGGACCTCGATCCGCTCCTCCATCCTCAGCATGCCCAGCATCTTCGTGAGCCCGCCAATCCGGTAGTCCTTGAGATTGAGCGGAAAGTCGCTCCGGAGGTGCACCTCACCCGGCAAAGTACGCACGGCCGCCGGCAGCGACACGTCCCGGGATACGCCATGAATTTCCATTGTGCCGAGGAGCACGACGCCGGCGCTGTCCGCAAGACCCGATGTCACCGTCACTCCGGTCAACGCAAACCTGAGCGTCGGATACTTGTCCGATTCCATGGACTTGTTCAGGTCGCGGTCGCGCCGGTCGTTGCCCGTCTTCAAGCCCCTCACCGGAGCCTCCACCCAGCCACGCACACCACCCAGGCTGTCGGCCCCCGTCATCTCGCCGGTCACATCCGAGGTCGTTCCCACGAAGTCCCCGGCCGTGGCATGCCCGTCGAAACTGAGAGTCCCGGTCCGCACCTGGCCGGCGGGGATGGGCTCCGACTGCGGTGCCGCCGCCACCATCGGCGGGGCCAGCAGGGCGAGCGCCACTATCAGTCCGTACTTGCGCACCTTGTTGAGCAGCGTCGAGCGGGAAATTCCGAGCAGCATGGCCGCGCGGCGGCGGTTGCCCCCGGTGTGGCGCAAAGTCAGGGCGATATGCCGCCGCTCGGCGGCCTCGAGTGACCCCGGCTCCGCGGGGTCTTCCGGGGCCACCGCCTGGCGGAGCAGGCCGAGGTCCAGGTCGGGAAACGCAAGGTCGAGCACGAGGGTGTCGAACCCGGGCACCCCGATTGCGAGCGCCGCCGCAGGGGCATCCGGCGCCGCTGCCGCCTGGTGGCCGGCGCCGCGCAGTAACCCCACGAGCTCCTCGCGCCGGGTCGGATCCCGCTCCAGGACGAGCAAGTGAAGGGGGGTCATGATCTGCAAGGTAATCGTTCCATCACCGAACCTGTTCTCCGCTGTACTGCCCCGAGCCGGCATGGCGCCACCGCCCGATCTGCGTCAACTCGTCCCCGGCAATCGCATCCAGGATTCGCTCCTGGTGCTCGAGATAGAGCATCGCGACACGGGCACCGGCGGCTTTACCACCCTCGTTCTCGGAAACGCCAGCGGGAGCCTCCCCAGCGCCCCCTTCTGGGCCGAAGATCAACCCCGCATCCACGGCCTCACCCGCGGCGATGTGGCGTGGGTCGTCGGCGAGATCGGCCAGTACAACGGGAAACGGCAGATCAGGGTGGGATCCATCCGGGTTCTGCCCAGGGACTCGGTGGACTGGCGCCTGCTCATGCCGTCCGTCCCCGACGTGCGTCCCTGTTGGGACGCGATCGACCGCTGGCGTGCCGGCTTCCTGCGGCCCCGGCTCGCGTCCGCCATCAATCTCTTCTACGACGATCCCGACTTTCGGCGCCGATACCAGGAGTGTCCCGCCAGCGTGCAGGGGCATCACGCCTGCCTTGGAGGGCTCCTCCAGCACACCTGCGAGGTCGCGGCGATCGGCCGGGCCATCGGAAAGGCGTGCCGCGCCGATGTCGAGCTGGTGGTTGCCGGTGCGCTTCTCCATGACATCGGCAAGCTCGACGCGTATTCCTGGAATGGGGCCTTCGAGCACACCGAGCGCGGCTCCCTCCTCGGCCACGTGGCGCTCGGCCTGCTCATGCTCGATCGGAGGCTCGGCGACCAGGACCCCGCGCCGTGCACGGAGCGAGAGATCGTTCTCCTCCACCACCTCATCGCTTCGCACCACGGCCGCCTCGAGTTCGGGGCGACGGTGCTGCCGATGACGCTCGAGGCCGAGGTGCTCCACTTCGCGGACAACGCGAGCGCCAAGACGGCGAGCATGGCGGACGCCGTCGCCGATGGGGACAACTTCGCGGGGGAGGCGCTGGTGAGCGCGAAATCGTTGTGGCAGCTCGACCGCCGCCGGGCCTACCGGGGGAAGAGCGATTGGGGGGGAAAAACGGAACGGCCGCCTAGTCGTGGCTAGACGGCCGTCCCGCGCATGGACTACCCAAGGTCGTGGCATTTCTGCCGCCGTTCTTCTTCCACCTGCCACCGGTTGGCTGATACGCCGCTCGGTAGGGCGCGGTGGAGCCTTGGCTTCGATCCCCAGGCCGGATGGCCATCCCACCTGGTTCGTCCATGCGAGCGCTGCGATTCGGATCGAGTCGCGGACCGACCCTTCGCACTGCACCCCGAGGCGCTGGATCGGGGTGGATGAAACACGCGACTGGCTTCATCTGTTCGAGCCGGGGTGATCACCGGGATCAGCGAGTGCCTGAGCCCTTGGTTGCGTCGGCACTCTCCCCCGATATCCCGCTCGAACCCGCCTGCCGCCCGCCGCTGTGACACGGGGTCCCAGCACGTATGCAGCGAGGCGCGTGAGCACTAAGATAGGCACCCGCGAAAATCCCGCAAGTGCCTCATTTTATTCGGGTTACGCTGCGTCAAGGTGGGAAGGATGTTGATACCTAAGCACGTTCTATTCTTTGGCCTACCGCCTCCGTCCACACGATGTGGAGATGTGTATCCACAAGCCCGCGCCGATGTGCGTTCCGATCACGACTCGAGGCCGACCTCGATATAGCGATAGATCTGCTCCACATCGGGCGAGCTGAACAGGCACCCCGCGGCGCTCGACGCAAACCATCCCGCCACCAGCGGGCGCGGCAGGTCGAGTTCCTGCATGATCGAGCCGAGCCAGCGGCGCAGGTGCCGGATCTCGGGTGCGCGCCGGCCAAGCAACGCGAGGAGTGCGCCCGCGCCCGAGGTGGCGCGCAGAAAATGAGCGAGGGCATGGGACCGCTGGTTGAATTCCACCGCCTTCACGCCTGGCTCATCGAACAGGATGGCGCCTTCGAACACATCCATCGGGGGAGCATCGAGCCGAGGGCCGAGGTAGACGTAGGTGCGTCCGGACTGCCCCTTGCGCTCGATGACTGCCGCGGCCGTCTCGCTGGTCAGCCGCGCCGCGTGTACCATGTCGTCATCGAGCAGAATCCCCACCGCTCCGGTCCACTCGAGGGCGGCCAAAGCCGTCTCGACCGGACAGCCGAGAGCGTCATCGAACGCCAGAAGCCGCGGTGCCTCGCCCGCGCGCAACACGAAATGCGACAGGCCTTCGGCGCGATCGGTGAAGGTGCGGACGACGAGTGTTTGCGGAGTGAGCATGGGGGGAATGTAAGTCGGCGATCGGCCATCGGCCATCAGCCATCGGGTGAAAGTCGACATGGCAGGGGCGGCGTACGGGGGATAAGTTATCCGCGAGGCAGTCGTCGTCTCCGGAGATCCCATGCACGTGGAGTGGACGTCCTACAGCTCGCCGGTTGGCGCTCTGACCATCGTGGAATGCGAGGCGGGGCCGCTGGTGGTCGAGTATCCCCACCGGGCCACCACGGTCAAATGGGCCGTCCGCCTGCGGGCGGCGGTGCCGGAGCTTCACATCGCTCAAGGCGACTGCCGGGCCACCTCCCAGTGGCTCGACGGCTACTTCGCGGGCTCCGGCAAGGCCTTCCCCTATCCCGAACACCTCAAGCGCTGGTTCGATCTCTCGCCGGCCCAAGTGGCTGTCTTCAAGGCACTTCGCAAGATCCCGCTGGGCGAAACCCGCTCCTATGACGACGTCGCCCGGGCCACCGGCCTCCATCCGAGACAGATCGGCTGGCTGGTCTCCGCGAATCACCTCGCAATCCTCATCCCCTGTCATCGGGTTGTGGGGAAGGATGGGAGCCTCGTCGGTTACGGCGGTGGGCTGGCCAAGAAGCGGTGGCTGCTCAACCATGAACTGCGCGCGGCGGGGGTTGTCCTTAGCTGACCGGCTTATTGACATTTTTCGAGGCGGGCACAACCTTAATCCATGCTTCGCGCTGTGAATCTCTTGCTCTACTGAGTCTTCGCTGGCCGGCCGGGCTGACAGCCCGGGCGGCCTTTTTGCTTTCTGAGGGGTCTTCTCACCCGGCCACGAGGGCCGGGGGTTTCCCCGGGGCCTGCGGGCTCCCTTTTCAAGAGGTTGCAGCAATGGCGAAGGGCACGGTAAAGTGGTTCAATGACGCGAAGGGCTTCGGCTTCATCGCGCAGGACGGTGGGAAAGACGTGTTCGTCCATCATACCGCTATCACTGCCGAAGGTTTCAGGTCACTGTCCGAAGGGGACAACGTGGAGTTCGAGGTCGTCGAGGGGCCCAAGGGGCTCCAGGCCTCCAACGTCCGCAAGGTCTGAGACCGGCGCCCGGCGCCACATTCCTCCGGTCACCAGCAGGCTCGTCCAGATCCCCCCGTCTCCCGGCGGGGGATCTTGATCTCGTACAGTTCCTAGCGGAGGCGGACCAGGAAGCTTCCCTCCGAATCCTCGAGCATGTAGTCGCGCACCACGTCTCCGCGCTCCCGCAGATTCTTGAGCAGCGTCCGCACTCGGGTCCGGATCGGCGCACCCCCGCCGGCCCGGCCTCGTCCTGTGATCAGGCGAACCGCCCCACCCTGCCTGACCCTGGCCTGCACCTTGAGAAACCGCTCGGCGTTTCCCACCGCCTCGGCCACCGTCTGCCCATGAAGATCGTAGGTGGCATCGGGAGGCCGATCCGTCCAGTCCCGCATTGGCCTTGCCCCCTTTGTGCCCGGAGATGAGTACGTAACTTGCACTTTCCCCTCCCGCATCCCGTCCTGGTCGGCCTTCGGCCCCTGAATCAGCCGAAGTCGTCGGACGACCCAACTCATTTCATTCCAGATGGTTGTAACTCATGTTGCCGGCCGCCCGACGGCGGCGGCGGGAGGGCGTAGCGCACCGCCCTTCGCGACCGGAAATGATGCGCTGAGGATCGAACACTTGGCATTGTCCCGACGTTTGATGCGTATTGCGCCGCGGGCGGGAATGATGATTCTCGCCGCCATCGGCACCGGATCATGCCGTGGTACTTCCCCCGACGTCGTCCGCATCGGGGTCACCGGGTCGTTCAGCGACCCGATCGGCTTGCCCATGAAACAGGCCGCCGAGCTGGCCGCCGAGGAGATCAACGCCGGCGGCGGCATCAACGGCCGCCGCCTCGAGCTGGTGATGCGAGACGACTACGCCGATCCCGACTCGGCGGTCTTCATCGCCGGTGACCTGTACGACTCGGATGTGTCCGCCGTGGTCGGCCACCTCTTTTCCGGCGAGACCCTGGCCGCCTCGCCGGTCTACAACGGCGGTGACAACCCGGTCGCCGCGATCTCCCCATCGTCGTCCTCGCCCGAGCTCACCAGCGCCGGCGACTACACATTCCGCGTCTGCCCCAGCGACCTGGCGCACGGTGCCGCCCTGGCCCACTGGGTGCGCGACCGGCTTCACCTGACCCACGGGGCTCTGCTGTATCTCAACGACGAATACGGCCGGGGGATCCGGCAGACTTTCGTGGACGAGTACCTCAAGCTCGGCGGCGCCCTCATGGCCATTGACCCGTACATCGGGGACCGCCCGGAGGTGGGGCCCTATCTCGACCGGCTCGCCCGGGGCGAGCACCCCGAATTTCTCGTCGTCGCCGGCAACCGGGGCGAAGCCGAGGAGATCCTCCGTCAAGCCAGAAAGCGCGGCCTGGACATGCCGGTTCTTGGCGGCGACGGCCTGGAGGGTATCCAGGAGGCCGGGGCACTCGCCGAAGGCGTCTATCTCTCGTCACCCTACTTCCCGACGATTCCGACGTCGGCCAACCGGCGCTTCGTCGCGGCCTTCCGGAGAAAGTACCCGGAAGCGGGAGCGCCCAACCAGCCCGCCGCCGGCACCTACGATGCCATCTACCTGCTGCGCGAGATCATCGCGCGGGCGGGGACCGATCGCGACGCGGTGCGGCGCGCGCTGGCCGACGTGGGCGCCGCTATGCCTCCGTTCGAGGGAGTGAGCGGAACCATCGGGTTCGACGCCTCGGGCGATGTGTCTACCCAGAACGTATACATCGGCCTGGTGCGGCGGGGGGCGGTGGAAGTGCAGGGATCGCAGGAATCGATGGGGGCGCGATGAGCGCGCTGAGCTCGTTTCGCAGCGTTCGGGGCCGGGTGATCGCCGGGATGACGCTCCTGATGGGGCTCGTCTTCATCATCGCACTGCTCGGGGTGAACTCGATTCGCGCCCTCGACCGCTCGGTCAACCAGGAGGTGAACCTCGTCCTGGCGAGCGCCGACCTGGGCAACAGCCTCGTGTCGTCCATCGCCTCCGAAGTCCGCTCGGCGGAACAGTACCTCCTCCGTCCCTCTCCCGAGACACGCCGGCAGGTGATCGAGGAGGGAGACTCGGCGTTCGCCTACCAGCGGCGGTACCGCGCCCTCGGCGCGCTCACGACCGGCGATCGCTACATCGTGAACAAGATCGCCGCCAACCAGGCTGCGATCGAGGTGTCGTACGGCCTCGCCCATGCGTTGACCGACCTCGGCCGGCTCGACGACGCACGCCGCGTCGCCGACAAGGCGCGTCAACCGGCCGATACCCTCCTCGGCGACGTGCGCGCCCTCGGCCTCGCCCAGACCGACCGCTCCATGGCGAGAGCCGATGCGCTCCGGCGCCAGGCGGAGGCCCGCCGGCAGGCCCTCTGGGGGCTCTTCGCGGTGTCGCTCCTCATCGGCGTGCTCACCGTGTTCTGGACCGTGCGCTCGGTGGATCGCCCGCTGGGCCTGCTCATCGGCGCGGCGGAAAAATTCGGTGGTGGCGACCTCCGACCGATCCATCTCGGCGCCGCCATGCCGACCGAGATCGAGCGGCTCGCCCGTGCCATGGACGACATGGGCTCGCGGCTCCGCGGCGTCGTGCAGGCGGTGAACGGAGAGGCTGCGCAGATGGGCAACAACGCCAGCGATTTCTCGGCGGTCAGCGAGGAGCTGGCGGCGAGCAGCGGGGAGATTTCCAGCGCCATGGTGCGCATCGCCGCCAGCGCCGAACAGCAGGTGCAAGGCATGGAAAAGGCCGACGCCCTCCTGTTCAGCCTGCGGAAGATCGCGGAGGCCAATGCCCAGGCCTCGGCCCGGGTGGTCACTCTCGGCGACAGAATCCGCGGACTCGCCGCCGACCATCGCGCCGACGTGGCCGATGCCGGGAAGACCCTGCTGGGCATCCGCGAGGTGGTGGGCACCTCCGCGGCACAGGTGCAGGAACTCGCCCGGCTGTCCGAACCAATCACCGCGTTCATCGATCTGATCCGCCAGATCTCCTCGCAGACGAACCTGCTCGCCCTGAACGCCGCCATCGAAGCGGCCCGCGCCGGAGAGCATGGGCGAGGCTTTGCGGTGGTGGCGGAGGAGGTGCGGCGACTGGCGGACTCCAGCGCCGCCGCCGCCGAGGACGTCGCGAAAACGGTGCAGTTCATCCGCAAGCAGGTGCGTGACGTTTCCCAGACGATGGAAGCGGGATCGGCGAGGGTGCAGGGAATCGAGACGGTGGCTACCGCTGCGGCGCGCGCCCTGGAGGAGATCTCCGACGCCATCCGGGAGATACACCTCGCGGCGGCCGAAGTGGCGCAAGAGGCAGCGGCTAACCGGGAGATCGTGGAGCAGCTGGGCCTCAGGACCCAGGAGGCGAGTCAGGCCGCGACGGAACACGCCTCGGCAAGCGAGGAGGTCACCGCCGCTGCCGAGGAGCAGAGCGCGAGTACGGGAGAGATGGCTTCGTCGGCGGGCGAGCTGCTGCAGGCGGCGAACCGCCTGACCACCTTGATGCAGGAATTCAAGACCTGACGGATGCTAGCGGCGCCGCCCCTTGGCCGCCTTCCTTACCTTCTTGACCGCTTTCACCCGGCGCACCGACTTCACCCGGTGCACCGTCTTCCCCTTGGCCCTCGCCTTGGCCCGGAGCGCTCGTTCCCGCTCGACCGCCTTGTCGGCCCGCCGCTGCTCCGCCGCGTGCACCTCGGCCAGCAACCGGTCACCTTCGTCCTGACCCAGCAGGCTGCGACGGGTGGCGTACTTGATGAGCTCGTCGGCATCGGCCACGCTGAAGTCGGCGAGGCGGGCAGCGGCCCTGATTACGTTGCCGAGAGCGTCGGCGACGGGGCTGCGGAGAACGTTCGCAATCCCCGGCAAGGTTTCCAGCAGGGTCGAGATCTGTGAACCGCCAAGCTCCGAAACCACACCGCCTCCTGTGCTGAGACTCCAACCTGGGACCCCCTGAGGGCGTCCACGAGGCGGAATTCTCGCACCGTCCGGAGCTTGGCGCTAGTAGTTGTGAGTACTACTCCACTCGGAGAGTCCCCCGTTCGTCATATGCGGTATGGGGGAGGCAGAAGAACGGATACCGGCCGGCCGGGAGGGCCGGCACAACCACCTTGTACGCGGCCCCTGGCTCAGTCAGCAACGGACTCGTGAGATCGGCCGACCGGCGAGGCAATGCGGCGTTCAGCGCGGCGCGCGCCTGGGGAGAGAGACCGGCTCCCTCGAACGTCAGGTTGTGAGGGGCCCCATTCACCACCTTGAACACGAGCACGTCCCCGGCATGCGCGGCGACCACCGTCGGTTCGAATCTGTATTCGCCCCTGGCGGTATCAGCGTGAAACTTGACGAGATGTGTCGCTTGCGCCGTGGCAGAGCCTGGCAGACAGATCAGGAGAAACCCGAGGGCGGCGGCGATCGAGGGTCGCTTCATTCGTGTGCCTTTGCGTCGGCGGATGTGGGCCCGTACATTAGCGGGAGGCGGGGCCTGTGCCTCACAGTGCCAGCCCTGCCGGAAGGGCCGACCGTGGGACGCCGGGGCATCAAGGAGTATCGCGCACCGGAAGCGCTGATTCTGATCGCGTCGGATCGGGACCAGAAACCGTTGGTGTGCCCCTCCTGCAACTCCCCCGCCGTCGAACGAGTTCCCGAGCGCGCAACCGCCGACGACGCACCCGGCGGCCGGGTCACCCTGCATTGCTCCGCCTGCAGTCGCACCGCCACCTATATCCCTCGCGTGCTCAACCCCGACTCTCTGCCGGAAGCACCCAGGCATCACAGCTGACACCGGGTCTTACTTCGGTGAGGAAAAGATCCGGCCCCACCGTACCGCGGTCATGAACGGCATCGCCCTCCAACTGCCCGGATCGTAGCTGAAGTAGACGACCAGGGGCCGGCCCCGGACGTTTGCTCGGGGCAGGAATCCCCAGTAGCGGCCGTCGTAGGAGCTGTCCCGATTGTCCCCCATCATGAAGTACGAGCCGGCCGGCACCACGATCGGGCCCCAGTCCTGCAGATCCGGATAGTAGGAAGTGGTGTCGTGGCCGGCGAGATGGGGCACCTGCCACAACCGCATCTTGGCTCGCTGCCCCGGGTCTTCCGTCCTGGAGGGATCCGCGTGGACGGCGTAGGGCTCATCCGCCCTCTGCCCATTCCGGTAGAGCTGCCCGCCTTCCATCGAGAGCGTGTCTCCCGGCATGCCGATCAGCCGCTTGACGACCTTCAGGCCCTCTTCCTCCACGGAGTCGAAGACGAGAATGTCGTCTCGAGCCGGCTCCCGAACCGCGGGAAGTCTGGCATGGATGAGCGGAACCTCGGCGCCGTACAGCGCCTTGTTGACGAACAGGAAATCGCCGATCAGCAGGGTGTTCTCCATGCTGCCCGAAGGGATCCGGAACGCCTCGACCAGGAAGGTCCGCAGGAAGAACCAGACGACGAGAGCAACGACGATGGACTTGGTCCAGTCCCACACCCACACCAGGAACGAGCGGGAGGGACCGGCGGTGCGTGCGGTCATGCGGAGATCCGTTGATGGGTCCGGCGGAGAAGTATAAACAGGGTCGGCGCGTCAGGTCTTGGAGCCGAGGGCGCTGAGGACCTGGGAGGGGTGCTCGCCCGCGTCGGAGATGCGACTCCAGTGCCGCCGCACCCTGCCGTCGGGGCCGATCCACACCGTGGACCGGATGACACCCATGGTCTTCCTGCCGTACATCGTCTTCTCTCCGTAGGCCCCGTACTCCCGCATGACGCGGTGGTCGGCATCCGACAGAAGAGTGAAGGGGAGGCGATACTTGGTGGCGAAACGATCATGCGAGGCGGCATTGTCCGCCGAGACGCCAAGGACGACGGCGCCGAGCGCATGGATGTCGGTCCACGCGTCGCGAAACCCGCAGGCCTCCTTGGTGCACCCCGGCGTGTCGTCCTTGGGATAGAAGAAGAGGATGACGTCGTGACCGCGGAAGTCGGACAGCGAGACGTCCCTTCCCCGCGCGTCGGGAAGCGTGAACTCGGGAGCGGCGTCACCCGGGTTCACGGAGGTCCCTGTTCCGTGGCCCTGGAGGGCGTCCGGTCCACGGTCTTCGCGGCCACCGGCGCGCCTTCTCCGAGGCGCTCCTGGCCTCCCACCACCACCTGTTCATCCGCCGCGACCCCGCTCTTCACCTCGACGTACCCGGGCGTCCGCACCCCCAACTCCACCTGGCGGCGTGTCGCCTTGCCGTCGGCAACTACCCACACATAGGTGGCCCCCTGCAGCGGGATCACGGCGTCCTCCGGCACCACGACAGCGCTCGGCCGCACCGCCGTGGCCAGCCGCGCTTCGATGAACATGCCGGCCTGCAGCTCCCGCTTCGGGTTGGGCACCACCGCCTTCACCAGAATGGTACGGCCCGGGAGCTGGACCACGGGGTCGACGAAATCGACCCGGCCGGTGAACTCCTTCCCCGGCAGCGCGGCGACCCGGAAGGTCACCTGCTGCCCCGGCTTGAGCTGCTCGGCATACCGCTCCGG